>NZ_JBAPLV010000022.1:0-81595 GCF_037083865.1 Klenkia terrae
GAGTGAGGTCAGGAGGGTGTTGAGGTCGGTCGTCACAACCCGTACCCCAGCACCCCCCGCCCTGAAATCACACCCGTGTCATTCGGACTTACTCATCTAGGCCACCCATCGTGCCGGCGGCTCCTTCGAGATTTCTCCGGAGTGGTCGACGAGACATTGGGCAGAGACCGTCGTAGGACGGTGCCGGCCAGGGCCTCCGCAGGAGCCGATGACCAGGTCTCGTCGTCACGGGCGCTCGGGCCGAGTTCCCGGACGAGACGCCCTATGGTCCGGACAAGACGCCCAATGGTGCAGTGCTCCGCGAGCCCCGAAAGTGTCGTACCCCCCTCGTAGCGTGCTGGTCATGACGACGGAGCCGCGGCTGGGGGTGGGGTTGGCCGTCGCCGTGGTCGGCCCCCGCCCGGAGACCGTGGTGGACCGGCCGTCGCGGTTGAGCGAGGTGCTGGACCCGTCCTGGCTGGACGACGTCGCGTGCGCCGGCGAGATGGTGTCGGTGAACCGGCTGCGCGCTGCGCTGGACGCCTACGAGGTCGGCGTGGTGGCCCGCTTGGCCGACCTGCGACCGGACTTCTGGCAGGAGACCGACACCCCCGGCGGGCCCGTAGAGGGCTGGTCGCCGGTGCGGTCGTTCGTCGGGGTGAGCGAGTTCTTCGTCGACGAGGTCGCCGCAGTGCTCGGCATCTCCCGCACCCGTGCGCACACCGTCGCGAACACCGCGTTGGTGCTCGTCGGTCAGCTCCCCGCCACGTGGCACGCCTTGGCCGACGGGCACATCGACCTGGCCCGTGCGCGTGCCCTGGTGCACGTGCTGGGCTGGCAGCAGCCCGAGGTGTCCGCGGACGTCGTCGCCGCGGTGGAGGCCGAGGCCCTGGGCTGGGCCATCGCGGGCGAGGGTCCGTACCGGCTGCAGGACCGTACGGCTGCCCTGCTCCTGGAGCGGGATGCCGAGGCCGCCGACCGGGCTCGGAAGCGGGCCGAGCGCGAGGCCGACGTGCAGGTGCACGGTAGGCGGGACGGGCTGGCCGACCTCACGGTCACGCTGCAGCCCGACATCGCCGCCGCCTGCCGGGACACCGCGGACCGCTACGCCCGGATGTGGAAGGCCGACGGCGACGACCGACCCATCGGGCTGCTGCGCACCCTCGTGCTGGCCGACCTGGTCCTGCGGCCGTGGGACACGTCCCGGCCGTCGGTCACCGCCCACATCACCATCCACGCGCCCCTGCCGGCGCTCGTCCCACCCCAGCCTGGAGCTGACCCCGGGCCACCCACCGGGACCTCCGCACCTTCAGATGGACCGGCCGGTGAGGACGGCGCTGGTCCATCCCAGCTCGGCACGGTCGGCGGCCTGCCGGTGACCTCCGCGCACCTGCGGGAACTGATGGCCCGGTGGTCGGACGCCGGGCTCGACGGGCTGACCGCACCCGACGACGGGTCCCTCGACGTCGCGGTCACCGACCCGCACACCGGACGACTGCGAGCCGTGGTCACCGGACCCGAGCTGCGCCGGGTGGCCGCCCGGGCCTGCCCGCAGCACCCCGGCGCCGACACCCCGTCGTGCGGGTGCCCGCTGCTGGACGCTCCACCAGCCACCACCGCCTACCGCCCCACCGCCGCCCAGCGTCAGTTCATCGCCGCCCGCGACCGGGGCTGCCGCCACCCCGGCTGCTCGCGCCCGGCACTCTGGACCGACGCGGACCACGTCCTCGCCCACCAGCACGGCGGCCCCACGGACTGCGCCAACCTGTGCACGCTCTGCCGCCGGCACCACCGGCTCAAGACGCACGCCCCCGGTTGGCGATTCGCGATGACGGCCGACGGCGTCCTCTCGGTCACCACGCCCTCCGGCGTCACCCGCACCACCCGACCACCCGGGATGGGCCACGGCCTCGACCACCTGGTGCGGCTGCTCGACCCGGCCGCCGAGCCACCACCTCAGATCGAGCACGGCGAGGCGACCAACCGCGGAGACGCCGCCCCCTCCCCGCCGCACGACGACCCGCCGCCGTTCTGACCGGTCCCGGCGCGGGTCGGGCGGCACCGTCCCCGTCGGGGTCGACGCGCCATGGCGCTCCGGGTGGACGACGGCAACCCCGCCCGCCGCCTCCACGACCGGACCGGTTCTGGGTGGTCGGGTCAGCGATCCCGACGTGCTGGTCCGCGAGTGTTAACGCCTGCCGGGGATCCGCAGGTCGTACTGGTTGATCTTCCGGTACAGCGTGGCCCGGGAGATCCCCAGCTCCGCCGCTGCCTGCACGGCGGTGGCACCCGGCACGGTCAGGCAGCGCAGGATCTCGTCGCGCTCCAGCTGCTCGAGCCGGCCGAGCGGACGGTCGCCCCCGGCCAGCACCTCCGGCCGCAGGTGGGCGAGGTCGACCAGGTCGGTCCGCCCGGCCGCCTCCCGCACCACCGACCGCAGCTCCCGCACGTTCTCCGGCCAGCCGTAGGTGGTCAGCGCCCGCACCGCCCGCGGGGTGAACCGCACGTCGCAGTGCCGCGCCTCCCGAGCGAAGGACCGGGCCAGCGGTTCGACGTCCTCCGGGCGCAACCGCAGCGCGGGCACCTCCACGACCGCGTCCACCAGTCCGGCCAGCGCCGGCGGCAACGCGGCGAACGACGACGCGGTGAGCACCAGCGGCCGCACCGGGCCCGCGCCGTCCGGCAGCACCGCGACCAGCTCGTCGGCCGCCCAGGCCGGCAGCGCGTCCGCCCCGGCCACCACGACGCAGGTGTCGGGCGCCGCCAACGCCGGGGACCACAGCGCCAACCAGGACTCTACGTCCTCGGCGGCGGGCGGCCGGGCCACCAGCACCCGCTCCCGGCGCCGGCTCCCCTGCCGCGCCAACGTGGCCACCGCGGACTTGCCCGCCCCCGGCTCCCCCACCACTGCCAGCACCCGGCCGGCCGACACCGCGTCCCGCGCCGCGCCGACCGCCTCCTGCCACCCGCGGGAGGCGCACGGATCCCCGGCCGGCAGCCGGTCGGCCACGACGTGGAAGACCTCGCCGCGCGGCAGCGGACGCACCGGCTGCCCACCGGCCCGCACGTGCATCAGCGCGCTGGTGTTGCCGGCCGCCGACTGCGCCAGCGCCAGCAGCAGGTCCGACGACGCGTCGGACCAGGTGGTCAGGTTGATGCTGCCGACCAGGTCGCCGCTGCGCGGGTCCAGCACCGGGACCGCGGCGCAGGTGTAGCGCCGCAGCGGGGCCACGAAGTGCTCGCCGGAGCGGACCAGCGCCGGCACCCGGTCGGCGAGGGCCAGGGCCAGGCCGTTGGTCCCCGCCGTCTGCTCGCCGAAGTAGAAGCCCGGCGCCAGGTGCACCCGGTCCAGCGACCGGTTCATGTCCGCGTCCACGGACCAGCGGGCCAGCACCAGGCCCTCGTGGTCGGTGATCATCAGCCCGACGGGCTCGGTCCCGAGCGTCCCGTGCAGCTGGCTCAGCACCTCGGCACCGCACTCGTAGAACAGCGAGCCGGTGTCCACGGCGCCGGTGAAGACCGGCTCGACGCCGTCCGGGGAGACGCCGTACCGCTCGCTGCGGACCCACGACGCCCGCACCCGCGGGCGGGCCGACGGGACCGGGCTGGCAGGCCGTTCGACCACGGGGACCCCCTCGACGCCTCGGTGCGCACCACGACCGTAGGGCCCGGGCCCGTCCGCCACGAGTGGTCCACGTCTCAAAGTGAGACACCGGGCCGTAGAGCCGGGTGCGCATGCCGCCCTAGCGTCGGCAGCGGTCCGGCGCCCAACGAGGGGTGCGGACCCGGCTCGAGGAGGACCCCGTGTACAGCAAGGACGGCACCGACTACTTCGTCGTGGACGCGCACATCGCGCTCTGGGACGCCCGCCCCGAGAACCAGCGGAACATCCACGGCAAGCAGTTCATCGACTGCTTCTACGACTACCACCGCAACCTGTCCCCGGAGGCCGAGGTCTGGTCCTACGACGAGTACCTCTACCAGGGCGGCGAGCGGCTGATGCGCGACGTCTTCGTCGACGGCATCGTCGACCACGCCATCTTCCAGCCGGCCCGGCTCGCCGAGTTCTACGCCAAGGGCTTCGGGCAGACCGAGGAGGCCTTCGCCCTCGCCCAGGCCCACCCGGACAAGCTCACCTACAACCACTACTGGGACCCCCGGGACGGCGAGAACGGCCTCGACGCCCTCCGCGCCGCGCACGAGCGGATGGACCTCAAGGGCGTGAAGCTCTACACCGCCGACTGGCACGGGGAGTCCCGCGGCTGGAAGCTCACCGACCCGATGGCCCAGCGCTACCTCGCGCTCTGCCAGGAACTCGGCATCCGCAACATCCACGTGCACAAGGGCCCCACCATCCGGCCGCTGGACCGGGACGCCTTCGACGTCGCCGACGTCGACCACGTGGCCACCGACTTCACCGACCTGACCTTCGTGGTCGAGCACTGCGGGCTGCCCCGGCTCGAGGACTTCTGCTGGATCGCCACCCAGGAGCCCAACGTGGTCGCCGGCCTCGCCGTCGCGATGCCGTTCATCCACTCCCGGCCGCGCTACTTCGCCCAGATCATGGGCGAGCTCCTCTACTGGATCGGCGAGGACCGGATCCTGTTCTCCAGCGACTACGCCATCTGGACGCCGAAGTGGCTGGTCGAGAAGTTCGTGGACTTCCAGATCCCGGAGGACCTGACCGAGTACGCCCCGCTGACCACCGAGACCAAGAAGAAGGTCCTCGGCCTCAACGCGGCCAAGCTCTACGACCTCCCGGTGCCCGCGGAGCTGCAGCTGCCCGACGCCGACGAGACCGCCACCGGCCCGCGGGACACCGACGCGGCCGACAAGAACCTGGCGATGGCCTGATGACGGCGGTCCTCCAGCGCAGCACCGAGCAGCGGGTCACCGAGGCCGACGTCCGGACGGCGCTGGACACCGTCATCGACCCCGAGCTCGACGAGCCGGTGACCGACCTGGGCTTCGTCCGGTCGGTGGCGGTCGAGGGCCCGGACGGCTGCGACGTACGAGTGCACCTGCGGCTGCCCACCTCGTTCTGCGCGCCGAACTTCGCCTGGCTGATGGTCTCCGACGCCCGGGACGCCGTGCGCGCCGTCCCGGGCGTGGGCCGGGTCGTGGTCGAGCTCGACGACCACCACGACTCCGACCTGATCAACGCCGGGCTGGCCGCGGACGCCGGCTACCGCGGCACGTTCGGCCACGAGGCGGAGGAGTCCCTGGACGAGCTTCGGGCGACGTTCCAGCGCAAGGCGCACACCGCCGCGATGGAGCGGGCGCTCACGTCCTGGCTGCGCGCCGACCCGGCCCGCACCGAGGACGACGTCGCCGCGCTCCGGCTCTGCGACCTCCCCGCCGGCCGGGAGACCGACTCCCTGCTGTCCCGGCGGGCGGCGCTGCGGCTGCCGCTGACCCCGACGTCCCCGGTGCTGCTCGCCCCCGACGGCACCCCGCCGGAGCCGGGCCAGGTCGCGCTGACCCTGCGCAGGGCCCGGTCGGTCCGGATCTCGGTCGACGGCAACGCGCACTTCTGCCGCGGCCTGCTCACCACCCGCTACCCGGGCTCGGACGCCGACCAGGTGTTCCGTCCCTCCGTCGACTCCGCACTCCCCCTGGAGGTCCTCAGATGAAAGCCGTACGCGTCACCGGCTACCACCAGCAGCTGGCGATGACCGACGTCGACAAGCCGGAGGTGAGCGGTCCGCACGACGTCGTCGTCCGGATCGGCGGCGCCGGCGTATGCCGCACCGACCTGCACATCCTCGAGGGCCAGTGGGCCGAGAAGTCCCAGGTCGCGCTGCCGTACACGATCGGTCACGAGAACGCGGGCTGGGTCGACGCGATCGGGGACGCGGTCACCAACGTGGCCGTCGGGGACAAGGTGATCCTGCACCCGCTGGTCACCTGCGGGCTGTGCCGTGCGTGCCGGTTCGGCGACGACGTGCACTGCGAGGCCAACCGGTTCCCCGGCATCGACAGCGACGGCGGCTACGCCGAGTACATCCTGACCACCGCGCGCAGCTGCGTGGTGCTGGACGACTCGCTGGAGCCGGCCGCCGTCGCCGCGCTGGCCGACGCCGGCCTGACCGCCTACCACGCAGCCGCGAAGGCGGCCCGCCGCCTGCGGGCCGGCGACCGGTGCGTGGTGATCGGGGCCGGCGGGCTGGGCCACATCGGCATCCAGGTGCTGGCCGCGATCTCCCCGGCCGAGCTGATCGTGGTCGACCGGAACCCCGACGCGGTGAAGCTCGCGCTGGGCATCGGCGCCGACCAGGCCGTGGTCGCCGACGGCAGCCAGGTCGAGCAGGTGCTGGAGCTGACCGGCGGCAAGGGCGCCGAGGTGGTCGTGGACTTCGTCGGCGAGGGCGGGTCCACGAAGCAGGGCATCGCGATGACCCGGCAGGGCGGGGACTACCTGATCGTCGGGTACGGCGAGAACATCGACGTCCCGACGATCGACCTGATCTCCGCGGAGATCAACATCATCGGCAACCTGGTCGGCAGCTACAACGACCTGGTCGAGCTGATGGCGCTGGCCGCGCAGCAGAAGGTCACCCTGCACACCCAGCAGTACGCGCTGGCCGACTTCCAGCAGGCGATCGACGACCTGGACGCCGGCCGCGTCCGCGGGCGGGCGATCCTCGTCCCCTGAGCGGGTGGTCCGGCGCCCCGGTCAGCCGACCGGGGCGCCGGACACCTCCGCCCGGAGCAGGTCCGACGCCTGCGCGACGGTCAGCGGCAGCGACACGTGGAAGCCCTGCGCGGCGTCGCAGGAGTCGGCGGCCAGTCGGTCGAGCACGGCGGCCTGCTCGACGCCCTCGGCCACCACGGTCAGCCCGCTGGCGTGCGCGGTGGCCACCATGAGCGCGACCAGCCGCTGGTCGGCCGGGTCGGTGGACAGGAATCGGCCGTCCACCTTGAGCGTGTCCACCGGCAGGTGCCGCAGCGCACCGATCGAGGTGGTCCCTGTCCCGAAGTCGTCCAGGGCCACCGAGACCCCCAGCCCGCGCAGCGAGGCCAGGTGCGACAGCAGCACCGGGGCCTCCACCACGGCCCGCTCGGCGATCTCCAGCACCAGGCAGGACGCCGGCAGCCCGGCCTCGACCAGGCAGGCCAGCACGGTGTCGGTCACCCGCGGCTCGGCCAGGAAGCGCGCCGAGACGTTCACCGACACGGTCGGTCCCCCGGCGCCGGCCAGGTCGTGCTCGGCCCGCCACCGGGCCAGCTGACCGACCGCGCTGGCCAGCACCCAGCGGTCCAGCTCGCAGATCAGGTCGCTCTGCTCGGCCACCGGGACGAAGGCCTCCGGCGCCAGCAGCCCGACGCCGGGGCGCTCCCAGCGGGCCAGTGCCTCGAACCCGACCAGCGCACCGCCGGCCACGTCGACCACCGGCTGGTAGAGCACGTGCACCTCGTCGGCGGCCAGCCCGCGGCGCAGCGCCACCTCGACGTCGCGGCGCTCGTCGATGTGCGCCCGCAGGCCGTCGTCGAAGATCTCGACCCGGCCGCGGCCGGCGTGCTTGGCCCGGTACACCGCGGCGTCGGCTTGGGCGAGCAGCTCGTCGCCGTCCACCTGGCCGTCCTGGGCCAGCGCCACGCCGACGCTGGCGCCGACGGTCACCGGGCGGGGCCCGGTCGGGGTGGCGACGGTCAGCGGGAGGGACACCGCCGCCACCAGCCGCTCGCCGAGGGCGGCCAGCTCGGACACGTCGGCGACCGCCTCTACCAGGACGACGAACTCGTCCCCGCCGAGCCGGCACACCGTGTCGCCGGCCCGGGCGGCCTCGCGCATCCGGGAGCCGACCGCGCGGAGCACGGCGTCGCCGGCGGCGTGGCCGGCCCGGTCGTTGACCGCCTTGAAGCCGTCGAGGTCGACGAAGAGCAGGCCGGTCGCGCTGCCGGTGCGCCGGGCGCGGTGCAGCGCCGCGGTGGTCAGCTGGAGCGCGCGGGCCCGGTTGGGCAGGTCGGTCAGCGGGTCGTGCGCGGCCTCGTGGGCCAGCGCCTCCTGCAGCCGGTCGCGCTGCCGGAACGCCTCGACGAGCTGCTGCACCGAGGCGTGCACGACCTCGCCGAGCTGGCCGGGCAACGACTCGTCCAGCACGGGGTCGGCCAGGTCGCCGCGGGCGACCGCACCGGCCTGGGCCTGGATCCGGCGGAGGCCGGCCACCGCGCCGCCGAGCGCGCGGCCGACCGAGCGCACCTCGCGCGGTCCGCCGACGCCCACGTCGACCAGCCGGCCCTGGCTGACCTCCTCGGCCTGCTCGGACAGCCGGCGCAGCGACCGGGTGACCTGCCGGCCCACCAGCCAGAGCGTCAGCACGGTCAGCGACACCGACAGCGCCGCCACCAGGAGGGTCGCGTCCCGCTCGTCGGCGGCGGCGTCCCCGTCGCGGGACGCCGAGGACGCCGCGCGGTCGACCGCGTCGCCGAGGACGTCGAAGGTCTGCTGGGTCACCGCGGAGGCGGCGAGGACCAGCGCCCGGAGCTGGCCCGAGGTCAGCTCGGGCACGCCCGAGGTGGTGGCCAGGGACAGCGTCTGGTCCAGCACCCGGGCCGAGGAGGTGACCGCCAGGTCGGTCGTCTCGGCCAGCATGGCCGGGTCGGTCACCGACCGCAGGTTCTGCCGGGCCAGGGCCACGGCGCTGTGCGACTGCAGCCACGCCCACTGCCGGGTGGGCGCCTCCGGCGTCCCGGCCCCGACCAGCCAGCCGAGGTAGTCCACGGCGTCGGGGTTCAGCGCGGCGGCCAGGTCGGCGACCAGGCGCACGTCCCGGATGGCGGCGACGGTGGCGGTGGTCGTCCCCGAGCTGGCGGCGGCGACCACGACGGCGTCCTGCCGGTCGTGCAGGCGGTCCGAGACGGCGGTCCAGTCGGCCCGCAGGACGGCGAGCTCGGGGGTGGTCCCGCCGTCCACCTCGGCCCGCAGCTCGGCCACCTCGGCCTGGGCCGCCTCGGCCGCCGCGGCCGACGCCGGGACGGCGCGCGCGGCGGCCAGCTGCTCGTCGGTCGCGGCGCGCACCCGGTCGGCGGCGGTGAGCACGGTCCCCGCGACCGCAGCACCGAACTCCGGGGTGATGCCGAGCCGCGCGACCACGACCGGGTCGTCCAGCGCGGCCGCGACCACCAGCACCAGCAGCTCCTGGTCGACGGCGGCGGACGCCTGGGCCAGCCGGCCGAAGGCGTGCACCTGCACCGCGGCGGAGGCCGAGGCGTCGGCGGCGGCCGAGGCCCGGCCGGCCAGCACCACGGCGAAGGTGGTCAGGCCGGCGACCGGCAGCAGGACGAGGACCAGGAGCAGGGCCCACAGCGGGGTACCCCGCCGACGCGTGGTCCGGCGGGGAGACCACGGGGCGGGAGTCCACACGGCCTGGTTGTCGGCGGCACCGGGCGCACGCTGAAGGTGCGCCCGGTGCTGTCACCCGACCGGGTGGCCCGGCTCAGGCGTCGGCGACCGCGGGGGCGACCTCGGTGCCCAGCAGCTCGATGCCGCGCAGCAGGTCGTCGTGCGCCAGCCGGGGGTTGGTCATCTGGATGGACAACCGGTCCACCCCGCCGAGCTGGTCGGAGATGCGGCGGATCTTCTCGGCCACCGTCTGCGGCGAGCCCATGAAGAAGGCGCCGTCCGGTCCGGAGGTGGCGTCGAACTGCGCCCGGGTGGGCTGGCGGAACCCGCGCTCCCGGCTGACCTTGGTGAACATCTCGTGCCAGCCCGGGTAGATGGTGTCCGAGGCGGCCTCGGTGCTCTCCCCCACGTAGCCGAACACGTGCAGGCCGACCTGGAGCTTCTCCGGGGCGTGCCCGGCCTGGGCACCGGCCCGCCGGTAGAGGTCGATCAGCGGCGCGAACTGCCGGGGCTCGCCGCCGATGATGGCGACCATCAGCGGCAGACCGAGCAGGCCGGCCCGGGCGAAGGACTCCGGGCTGCCGCCGACGCCCACCCAGATGGGCAGCTCGGCCTGGGCCGGGCGCGGGTAGACGCCCTGGCCGGTCAGCGCGGGGCGGTGCTGGCCGGACCAGGTCACCTTCTCCTCGTCGCGGATCTTCAGCAGCAGCTCGAGCTTCTCGGTGAACAGCGAGTCGTAGTCGCTCAGCGGCAGGCCGAAGAGCGGGAACGCCTCGGTGAACGAGCCGCGCCCGACCACCAGGTCGGTGCGGCCGCCGGAGATCAGGTCGAGGGTGGCGAACTGCTGGAACACCCGGACCGGGTCCGCGGCCGAGAGCACGGTGACCGCGCTGCCCAGCCGGATGCGCTCGGTGCGGGCTGCGGCGGCGGCCAGGATGATCGCCGGCGCGGAGTCGTAGTACTCGGGGCGGTGGTGCTCGCCGATCCCGAACGAGTAGAGCCCGACCTGGTCGGCCAGGGCGATCTCCTCGAGCAGGTGGGCCATCCGCTGCTGCGGACCGATGGCCTCACCGGTGGTCGGGTCGGTCACCGCGGCCACGAAGCTGTCGACGCCGATGTGCATGGGTCCTCCTCGGGACGGGTTCTGCTGCACTGTAGTTCAACGTTCAACCGTTGAGGTCGGCGCCCATTCCCGCGGCCAGCACCTCGGCCAGGTGCCGGGCCCGGACGCCGGCCAGCTGGTCGAGCTGGGTGCGGCAGGAGAACCCGTCGGCCAGGACGGCGGCACCCGGCCCGGCCGCCCGGACGGCGGGCAGCAGCGCGGTCTCCGCCACCGCCACCGACACGGCGTGGTGGCCGGCCTCGGCCCCGAAGTTGCCGGCCAGCCCGCAGCACCCCCCGACCGCGGCCACCTCCGCGCCGGCCCGGGCCAGCAGGTCCCGGTCGGCCGCCCAGCCCAGGACGGCGTGCTGGTGGCAGTGCGGCTGGGCGACCCCGCGGACGCCGGTGAGGTCCGGCGGTGTCCAGCCCGGCTTGGTGGCCAGCAGCTCGGCCAGCGTGTGCGTGGCCGCCACGACCCGCTGCGCGGCCGGCCCGGGCACCAGCTCGACGGCGTCCCCGCGCAGGACGGCGGTGCACGAGGGCTCCAGCCCGACCACGGGCACGCCCAGGTCCAGCGCGGCCACCGTGCGGGCCAGCTGGCTGCGCGCGGTGTCCAGCTGGCCGGTGGAGATCCAGGTCAGCCCGCAGCACACCGGCTCGGTGACCCGGACCGCGAACCCGGCGTCCTCGAGGACGACGACCGCGGCCCGACCGACCTCGGGGCTGAAGTGGTCGGTGAACGTGTCGACGAACAGCAGGACCGGCTCACCGGTGCCGGGCGCCCGGCGGGCGAACCAGGCGCGGAAGGTCTGGTCGGCGAACCGCGGCAGCTCGCGGTCCCGGTCGATGCCGCCGGCGGCCCGGGCCAGTGCACCCCCGGCCGCCGTCCCCAGCACCGCGTTGACCAGACGGGGCGCGCGGGCGGCCAGCCGGGCGGTCAGCGGCAGCCAGCCCAGCGACCAGTGCGACCGCGGCCGCCACCAGCGTCGGTACCGGGCGTGCAGCACCTCGGCCTTGTAGGTGGCCATGTCCACCCCGGCCGGGCAGTCCACCGCGCAGCCCTTGCAGGACAGGCACAGGTCCAGGGACTCCAGCACCTCCGGCGAGCCCAGCCCGCCGACCAGCGTGCCGTTGGCCGCCTCCTGCAGCACCCGGGCGCGGCCACGGGTGGAGTCCTTCTCGTCGCCGGTGGCCAGGAACGACGGGCACATGACGCCGCCGGTGGCCGTGGCGTCGGCGCGGCAGCGGCCCACCCCGACGCAGCGGTGCGCGGCCACCGACAGGTCGCCGGCGTCCGAGGTCAGCGGGAAGGCCCGGCTGGGCAGCGGGTGCGCGGCGGGCAGCCGGAGGGTGGCGTCCAGGGGTTCGGGGTCGACCAGCACCCCGGGGTTGAGCAGCCCGGTCGGGTCGAAGGCGTGCTTGACCGCGGCGAACGCGGCCAGCAGCTCGGGGCCGTACATCCGCGGCAGCAGCTCGCTGCGGGCCCGGCCGTCGCCGTGCTCGCCGGAGACCGACCCGCCGTACCCGGCGACCACGTCGGCGGCGGCCTCGACGAACTCGCGCAGCACGTGCGGCCGGTCGGCCAGCGGGAAGTCGATCCGGGCGTGCACGCAGCCGTCGCCGAGGTGGCCGTAGACCAGCGCGTCCAGGCCGTGCGCGTCGAGCAGGCCGCGGAAGTCGCGCAGGTAGGCGCCCAGGTGCTCCGGCGGGACGGCGGCGTCCTCCCACCCGGGCCAGGCCGGCGCCCCGGCCGGGGTGCGCCCGCCGAGCCCGGCGCCGTCCTCCCGGATCCGCCACAGCCGCAGCGCGTCGGCGCCGCCGACCACCAAGGAGTCCAGCGCCCCGGCGTCGGCCACCAGCCGGCGGGCGGCGTCCTGGGCGGCCGCGGCCGACTCCCCCGCGACCTCGACGAACAGCCAGCCGTCGCCGCGCGGCAGATCCGGCACCGCGGCGGCCCCCCGGCGGCGGCGGACGACGTCGACCAGCCGGGCGTCCATCCCCTCCACCGCACGGGGCGCGTGCGGCAGCAGCCCGGGCACGGCGTCGGCGGCGGCCGGCATGTCCGGGTAGCCCAGCACCACCAGCGCGGTGGCCGCCGGCACCTCGGCCAGGGAGACGGTGGCCTGCAGCAGGACGGCGAGGGTGCCCTCCGAGCCGGCCAGGAACCGGCCCACGTGCCGGCCGCGCTCGGGCAGCAGGTGCTCCAGCGAGTAGCCCGACACCTGCCGGCGGAACCGCCCGGACCCGGTGCGGACGGCGGCCAGGTTGGCGTCCACCACCGGCCACAGGTCGACCGGGCCCGCGGACCCGGGCCCGGCGTCGAACACCTCGCCCGCCGCCGTCGCCACCTGCAGGGAGACCACCGTGTCGGCGGCCCGACCGAGGCTCATCGCGTGCGCGCCGCAGGCGTTGTTGCCGATCGTGCCGCCGATGGTGGCCCGGGAGTGCGTCGACGGGTCGGGGCCGTAGGCCAGCCCGTGCGGGGCACCGGCGTCGGTGATCCGGTCCAGCACCACGCCGGGCTGGACGACGGCGGTGCGGGCGTCGGGGTCCAGCGCCTGCAGCCGGGTGAGGTGCCGGGAGGTGTCCAGCACCAGGCCAGGTCCGATCGCGTTGCCGGCGATCGAGGTGCCGCCGCCACGCATCGTCAGCGGGACGGCGAGCTCGCGGCACACCGCCAGGGCGGCCAGCACCTCGTCGGCGTCCCGCGGGTAGGCCACCGCGGTCGGCACCACGCGGTGGTTGGAGGCGTCGGAGCTGTACTCCGCGCGCCGCCGGGTGCCGTCCTCGACCTCGGCCAACCCGGCCGCCCGCAGACCGGCCACCAGCTCCTCGACCGCCACCGGGCCAGTGTGCCTCTAGGGTGGGCGGCGCAGCTGGTCCGGCCGCCGCGAGGCGGCCGGGGCAAGAGGGAACCCGGTGCGAGTCCGGGACTGCCCCGCAGCGGTGAGCAGGAACGACCGCCGTCATCAGCACTGGGTCCCCGGACCTGGGAAGCGACGGCCAGTAGGTGGGCACCCGTGCCCGTGCCCGCGAGTCCGAAGACCTGCCAGATGCGGCCGCGCGGCCTCCCGCGTGGTCGGTCGGCGACCTCGTGGGCGGGTCCGGACGACGGCGGGGTCACCCCTGCCCGTTCCCTCCCCCGGCGTCGCGGACCTCCCGCCGCTCGCGAGGAGAGAGCCGTGAAGAGGACCACCCTGGGCATCGCCGCCCTGCTGACCCTGACCGCCTGCGGCGGCGGGTCCTCGCCGTCCGCGGACGGCGACCGGATCCGGCTGGCCTACGCCTTCGCCCCGGTCGCCGGGCTGTCGCCCTACAGCGACGACGCCGTCATCGGCTACGGCGTGGGCGCCACCGAGACCCTGGTCCGGCTGGACCCGGCCGGTGCACCCGAGCCGCTGCTGGCCACCTCCTGGACCCAGGTCGACGACCTCACCTGGCAGTTCGACCTGCGCGACGACGTCACCTTCCACGACGGGACGGCGATGACCGCCGACGTGGTGGCGGCGTCCCTGCAGCACGCGGTGGACGCCGACCCCAGCCCGCGGGCGCTGTCCGGCGTGGAGCTGACCGTCGCCGCGGCCGACGAGGACACCCTGACCCTCGCCACCGCCGCACCCGACCCGGTGCTGCCGCAGCGGCTGACCTCGCCGGAGCTGGTGGTGCTCTCCCCCGGCGCGTACGCCGACCCGTCGTCCCCGGACCTGGTGGGCACCGGCACCGGCCCCTACGAGCTGACCGCGGTCACCGGCACCAGCGGGGCGACCCTGGACGCCGACCCCGACTACTGGGGCGGCGCCCCGGCCGCCGACGGCGTGGACGTCACCTTCCTGTCCGACGGCACCGGCCGGACAGCGGCCCTGCGCGCCGACGAGGTCGACGTCGCCCAGGCCGTTCCGGTCTCCCAGGTCGACGGCCTCGGGTCGGGTCACCGGCTGCAGTCGGTGCCGCTGCCGCGCACCGTCTCGCTGCACCTGACCACCACCTCGCCGGTTTTCGCCGACCCCGGGCTGCGCGAGACCGCCCGGCAGGCGGTGGCCGGCCTGGACGTCGCCGGCACGCTCTACGAGGGCCAGGCCGACCCGCCGCAGGGCCTGTTCGGGCCCACCTCGACCTGGGCCGCGGACCGGCAGCCGCCCACCTACCCGTCGGCCGTGCCGGCGAGCGGGCAGGCGGTCAGCCTGGCCACGTTCTCCGACCGCGCCGAGATGCCCGAGGTGGCCGCCGCGGTCGCCGACGCGCTGCGCACCGCCGGGTTCACCGTCGACCTGCAGGTGGGCCTGTACTCCGACATGGAGGCCGACTACCTCGACGGCCGCTACGACGCGGTGCTGATGAGCCGGTCCTACGGCCAGGACACCGCCGACCCGCTGTCCTACCTGGCCTCGGACTTCGGCTGCGCCGGCGGGTACGACCTGTCGCAGTTCTGCGACCCCGCGGTGGACGCCGAGCTCGCCGCCGGGTCGCAGCTGACCGACGTCGCGGCCCGCAACCAGGTCGCGCTCGCCGTGGAGCGCACCGTGCTGGGGTCCGACGCCGTCGTCCCGGTGGTCCACGACCGCACCCGGTTCGGCGTCGCCGACCGGGTGAGCGGGCTGGCCGCGGACCCGTGGGAGCGGTCGATCATCACCGTCGACACCGCGGTCTCCTGACCGGCGTGGTCGCCCGGGTCAGCGGGCTCACGGTCGCGGCCGGCGACCGCCGGCTGGCCGGCCCCGTCGACCTGGCGGTGGCCGACGGCGAGCGGGTCGGGCTGGTGGGTGCCTCGGGCTCGGGCAAGTCCCTGCTGGTGGCCGCGCTGCTCGACGAGCTCCCGGCCGGGCTGACCACCACCGGCTCGGTGCAGGTGGCCGGCCGGGCCGGCGCGGTGTTCCAGGACGGCGCCACCGCCCTGGACCCCCTCGCCAGGGTCGGCGCCCAGCTGACCGGGCCGCTGCGCCGGCTGCGCGGGCTGTCCCGCGCCGCCGCCCGGGAGCACGCGGCCGGTGTGCTGGACCGGCTCGGCCTGCCGCCGGGCACCCTCCGCGCGTGGCCCGCGACGCTGTCCGGCGGGCAGCGGCAGCGGGTCGCGCTGGCCCTGGCGCTGGCCGGCGACCCGCGGCTGCTGGTCGCCGACGAGCCGACCACCGCGCTGGACACCGTGGGCCAGGCCGCCGTGCTGGACCTGCTGGACGCGCTCGCCCCGGCGCTGGTGCTGGTCAGCCACGACCTGGCCGTGGTGGCCCGGCTGTGCACCCGGGTGCTGGTGCTCGAGGACGGCGTCGTGGTCGAGGAGGGCCGCCCGGCGGACCTGCTCGCCGACCCCCGGCACCCGCTGACCCGGGACCTCGTCGCCGCCGCGCGGGCCGGGGAGCTCGCGTGATCGAGCTGCGCGGGCTGGTGCGCGGGTACCCCGGGGTCCGGGCGCTGGACGGCGTCGACCTCGCCGTGCCGACCGGCCGGCACCTGGCCCTGGTCGGCAGCTCGGGTGCCGGCAAGACGACGCTGCTGCGGCTGCTGCTCGGCCTGGAGGCACCCGACGCCGGCACGGTCCGGGTGCTGGACCGCCCGGTGCACCCCGGCCCGGCGCGGTCCCTGCGCTGGCTGCGGCAGGCCGTCGGCGTGGTCGCCCAGGACGCCGGCAGCTCGCTGGACCCCCGCTGGCCGGTGGGCCGGTCGGTGGCCGAGCCGCTGCGGCTGCTGCAGGTGACCGGCGACCACCCGGCCCGGGTGCGGGAGGTGCTGGCCGCGGTCGGCGTGGACCCGGACGCCGCCGACCGCCGTCCCGACGCCTTCTCCGGCGGCCAGCGGCAGCGGATCGCGCTGGCCCGCGCGCTGGCGCACCGGCCGCAGCTGCTGGTCGCCGACGAGCTGCTGTCGGGCGCGGACGCCGTGCTGCGCGCCCGCCTCCTCGAGCTGCTCACCGGCCTGGGCACCCAGCTGCTGCTGGTCACCCACGACCTGGCCGTGGCCGCCGCGCTGCACGGGGACGTCGCCGTCCTCGCGCACGGGCGGCTGGTCGAGCACGGGCCGGTGGCCGACGTGCTGGCCGACCCGGCCGCGCCGGCGACCCGGGAGCTGCTGGCCGCCGTGCTGCGGCTGCCGTCGTGAGGGCTCTGCGCAGCGCGGGCGCCGTGGTCGGCACGGCGCTGGCCGTGGTGCTGGCGCTGGCTGCGCTGCCCTGGTTGCGCGGGGAGGACCCGGCGGTCACCGTGTTCCGGGCGCTGTACGCCGAGCGGACCCGGGACCCCGCCGTGGTCGAGGCCCTGCGCGCCGACCTGGACCTGCCCGACGGCCCGGTCAGCGGGGCGTGGCGGTGGCTGTCCGGCGCGGTGCGCGGCGACCTCGGGGTGAGCTGGGTGGACCGCCGGCCGGTCGCGCCGGAGGTGCTCCGGGCGATCGGGGTGTCCGCCGAGCTGGCCGCCGCCGCGGTGGTCGTGGCGGTGCTGGTCGCCGGGCTGCTGCTGGTGCCGGCCACCGCCCGCGCCGTCCGCCGCCGCCGGCCGCCGGGGCCCTGGGCCGGCGGGTTGCCGACCGTGCTGGCCGCGGTGCCCGAGGTCGTGCTGGCCGTCGTGCTGCTGGGCGTGGTCGGGGTGCAGCTGCGCTGGGTGCCCACCTCCGGCTGGGGCGCGCCGGACCAGGTCGTGCTGCCCGCGCTGGCCCTGGGGTTGCCCGCGGGCGGACTGCTCGCGCGGGTGCTGGGCGCGACCGTCGCCGGCGCGCTGGCCGAGCCGTGGGTGCGCACCGCCCGGGTGAACGGGGCGGCGCCGGCCGCGGTGACCCGCTCCGTGCTCCGCCGCGCCGCGGCCGTGGCCGCACCCCAGCTGGCCCTGCTGGCGGTCGGGCTGCTGGGGTCCTCGGTCGCCGTCGAGCAGCTGTTCGCGATCCCCGGGGCCGGCCGGACGGCGCTGCGGGCCGTGCTGGCGCTGGACCTGCCGCTGCTGCAGGGCTGCGTGCTGGCCCTGGTGCTGGCCGGCCTGCTGCTCGGCCTGCTCGGCGGTGCCGCCCACCGCCTGCTGCTGCGCCCGCTGCTGGGCGGCGGGGAGCTGGTGCAGCCGGTGCCGGCGCCCGCGCGCCGGACCGCCGTCCCGCTGGTGGCCGCCGGGCTGCTCGGCGCGGTGGTGCTGGTCGGGCTGGTGCGCGGCGGGGGCGGCGTCGTGCTGGCCGACCGGCTGGCGACACCGTCGGCGCGGCACCCGCTGGGCGCCGACGCGGTCGGCCGCGACGTGCTGGCCCGGTTCGCCGAGGGCGCGCTGCTCACCGTCGGCACCGGCCTGGCGCTCACCGCGGTGGCCGCGGTGGTCGGGCTGGCCGTGGCCGCGACCGCCCGGGACACCCGGCCGGGCGTGCCCGACGTGCTCAACGCGCTGCCCGCGGTGCTGGTCGGCGTGGTGCTGGTGGCGGTCACCGGCCCGGGTCTGCTGCCCGCGGCCGCCGCGGTGCTGGCCGTGGCGTGGGTGCCGCTGGCCGTGCACGGCCGGGCCCTGGTGGTGCAGGGGCTGGCCGCGGCGCCGGTGCGGGCCGCGGTGCTGTGCGGCGCCGGCCGCCGGCAGGTGCTGGCGGCGCACGTGCTGCCCGCCGTCGTCGGCCCGCTGGCCCGGCACGCCGCGGCCCGGGTGCCGATCGTGTCGCTGAACCTGGCGGCGCTGAGCTTCCTCGGGCTGGGCGCGGCCACCGACTCCCCGGAGTGGGGCGCGATGCTCGCCGAGGGCCTGCCCTACCTGGAGCGCGCGCCCTGGGGAGCCGGGGCGCCGGTGGTCGGCCTGCTGCTGCTCGGCGTCGTCGCGGGGACGGCGACCGCCCCGCGCCGCCGCTGAACCGGGGTCAGGCGGCCACCGCGGGCGCCGGTCGGCCCAGCCGGCCGAGCACCAGGGCCGCCGGGTCCGGGTGCGCCGGGCGGACCCGTGGCCGGGCCACCTGCGCGGCCACCGCGGCCGCGAGCCCCGCCCGGTCGACCGTCCAGGGGGCCAGGCCGGCGGCGGCCAGCACCGCGGCGTTCGCGCGGCCGTGCCCGGGGATGGGCCGGTGGGTCACCATCGGCAGCCCGGTGACCAGGGCCTCGGTGCAGGACATGCCGCCCGCGTTGTGCACCAGCAGGTCGGCCACCGCCATGAGCTCCGGGACGTCGTCCCGCCAGCCCAGGGCCACCGCACCCGGGACCCCGGCCAGCCGTGCCCGGCGGCCCCCGTCGCGGCCGCACAGCACCACCGGCGTCGCCCCGACCGCCAGCAGGTCGACCGCCGTCCGCGCCACGTCGCCCAGCGCGAGCGAGCCGGCGACGACCAGCGCGACCGGGTCCCGGCCGCCCAGGCCCAGCTCTGCGCGCAGCCGCCGGACCGTCGCGGCCGGCACCGGGCGGGCGAAGCGGGCCGGGACGAGCGGGCCGGCGACGGTCATCGGCACGCCGTACCGGGCCTCGCCGTGCCGGGCGGTGGCCGCGGTGACGGTCAGGTGGGCGTCGACGGCCGGGTGCAGCCAGGTGCGGTGCACGGCCGGGTCGGTCAGGTAGGTGAGCACCGGGACGCCGAGGTCCCCGGCCGCCCGCAGGTCCCCCAGCGTCTGGGAGCCCAGCGGGTGGGTGGAGACGACGAGGTCCGGCGCGGTCCCCCGCAGCCAGGCCTGCACGGCGGGGCGGGCCGCGGAGGCGGTGGCGCCGGCGGCCCGGCGCAGCAGGCCGTCGCGCTCCAGCCCCCGCACGAGGAGGTCGAAGGCGGCCGGTGCCCGGTTCACGCACGGGCCGTAGGCGTCGCCGACGACCCGGCGCAGCGGCCTGGGCAGCGCGGTCAGGAGGTCGCGCACCTGCACTGCGGCACCGGCCAGCCGCAGGCGTAGGGCCAGCTCGGCAGCAGCGGCGTCGTGGCCGGCCCCGACCCCCGCAGACACCACGAGCACCTGCGGGCCGGGTTCCGTCGGGCGCGTGCCGGTGACCAGGCGCATGACCGTCTCCTCGGGGGTCGGGGGTGCACGCCCGGCGACGCTGCACGGCCCGGGCCGCCACCCGGGGGTGGACCGCTGACCGGTCGGCGAACAACGCGTGGCCCACCGGTGGTGTGGCGCACCCCCCAGCGCCGGCGGGCTGCCGGTCACCCGCCGTCCACCCGCCGTCCACCCGGGTGGGCCAGCATCCCCGCGTGACCCCGATCGGCAGCCCGCCCGGCGCCCCCCGCTACGTCGCCGACCCCGAGCAGCGCGAGCAGCTGGACGACCTGGCGCAGTGGCGGCTGGCCCCGCTGCCCGACGAGCACTCCGACGAGGACTGGGACGACGACCGGGAGCTGCTCGCCCCCGACGGCACCCTGGTGCAGACCTGGCGCGAGGACTACCCGTACGACACCCGGCTGGGCCGCCGGGAGTACGAGATCGAGAAGCGCCGGCTGCAGATCGAGTTGCTCAAGCTGCAGGGCTGGGTCAAGGACACCGGCCAGCGCGTCGTCGTGGTCTTCGAGGGCCGGGACGCCGCGGGCAAGGGCGGCACCATCAAGCGGTTCGCCGAGCACCTCAACCCGCGCGGGGCCCGGGTGGTCGCCCTGGACAAGCCCACCGAGCGCGAGCGCACCCAGTGGTACTTCCAGCGCTACGTCGCCCACCTGCCCGCGGCCGGCGAGATCGTGCTGCTGGACCGGTCCTGGTACAACCGCGGCGGCGTCGAACGGGTGATGGGCTACTGCACCGACGAGGAGTACGCGCTGTTCTGCCGGCAGGCGCCGGAGTTCGAGCGGATGCTGGTCGACAGCGGGATCCGGCTGGTCAAGCTGTGGTTCTCGGTGTCCCGCGGCGAGCAGCGCACCCGGTTCGTCGTCCGGCAGATCGACCCGGTCCGGCAGTGGAAGCTGTCCCCCACCGACCTGGCCAGCCTGGACCGGTGGGAGGACTACACCCGGGCCAAGGAGGCGGTGTTCGCGGCCACCGACACCGACCACGCGCCGTGGACGGTGGTCCGCAGCAACGACAAGAAGCGGGCCCGGCTGGAGGCCATGCGGCACGTGCTGTCCGTCATGCCCTACGCCGGCCGGGACGAGGCCGTGGTCGGCACGCCGGACCCGCTGGTCGTCGTCTCCGCGCAGGACGTGCTGGAGGCCGACGCCCGTCAGACCTGAGCCGCGGCGAGCAACCGGGCGCGCACCAGGTCGATCGTGTCCAGCACGGCGATCGTGTCCCGCAGCGGCCGGTCGGCGTGCTCGAGCAGTCCGTCGGCGACGGCCTCGGCGACCGCGCGGAACATGGGCACGTAGCCGTTGCCCTCCAGCGGCAGCTCGACGCGGTCAGGGCGCCGGGACGACGCAGACAGCACGCTGAGCGAGCCCGTGGCGAAGAACGGCGCGTCCAGGGTGATGGCCCCGTCCGTCCCGCCGATGTCCGCGCCCGCCCCGACGACGCTGCGCAGGCTGGTCAGCAGCGCGGCGAACCGGTCGTCGCCGTAGCGGAGGAACACCGACGCCGTCAGGTCGACGCCGTCCGCGCGCACCTCACCGGTCGCCTCGACGGCCGTCGGGACGCCGAACAGCAGGTGCGCCAGGGTCAGCGGGTAGACGCCCATGTCCAGCAGCGCCCCTCCGCCGCCGGGCTGCCAGTGGGCCGTGCCGGGCGGCGGCGGGAACCCGAAGCTCGCCCGGACCGAGCGCACCTCGCCGATCCGGCCGTCGGCGACGTCGGCGAGCACCCGCCGCACGGCGGGGTTGAAGCGCATCCACATGGCCTCCATCAGGAAGCGGCCCTGCTCGGCGGCGAGCGCCGCCAGCGACCGTGCCTCGTCGGCCGTGCTGGCGAGCGCCTTCTCCACGAGGACGTGCTTGCCGGCCAGCAGCGCCCGGCGGGCGAGGTCGGCGTGGGTGCCGATCGGGGTGCAGAGGTAGACGACGTCGACGTCGTCGGCGGCGAGGAGCGCGTCGACGTCGCCGTACCAGCGCGGGACCTCGTGGGCGGCCGCGAACGCGGCCGCGGTCTGCTCGTGGCGGGAGGCCACGGCCACGAGGTCCAGGTCCTCCGCCAGGTGGAGGTCGCCGACGGTGGCCCGGCTGATGCCGCCGGTGCCGACGATCCCCCACCGCGTCCGGCCGCTCATCGGCCGGCCAGGGCCCCGGCGTCGAGCGCGGCCGCGGAGTCCGAGCCGCGGTACCGCAGGGCGTGCACCAGCACGCTGCCGTCGGTGCAGGTGATCCCGGCCAGCCGGCCGGTCATGCCGCCGGCGACCTCGGTGGAGAGGTAGCGGCCGTCCACCGATCCCAGGGCCTCGAACGCCCCGTCGACGACGACGCCCGCGGTGACCCGGTCCGGGCCCAGACCCGTGGAGAACGGGCGTGGCTCGGTCCCCGGCGAGGTGATGATCCGCAGCTGTGCGCCGCCTGGCAGCTCACGCGTCCCGAGCACGTGCCGGACGTCGCCGACCGCCCACACCGCCGACACCCGGCCGTCGGCCACCTCCAGCTCCAGGCCGTGCCGCGGGTCGATGCGCAGGGCCACCCCCCCGGTGCCCGTGACCTCGAGGTCGGCGGTGACGTCGCAGAACAGGTGCTCCTGCCGGGTGCCCAGGAAGCCCGGGCCCACGACGAGGCCCCGGTCGGTCCAGGTCGTCAGCTCCGCCGGGAACCGCTCGGCGGCCACCCAGTCCACCCCGGGCACCGGCCCGGTGAGCTCCCGCACGAGGACGGCGTCCGGGAGGGTGACCGGGTCGATGGCACCGGCCACGACCGGCCACCCGTCGACCCAGTCGACCTCGACGGCGAAGGTCTCGCGGCCGAGCACGTGCCACTCGGGGCTGGCGCCGCGGGCCCGCACGCCGTGGAGCACCATGGCCCAGCTGCCGTCGGGGCGCTGCACCAGGTCGGCGTGCCCGGTGTTCTGCACCGGGTGGTCGGTGCCCCGGTGGGTCAGCACCGGCCCGCCCGGGCAGGCCTCGAACGGCCCGGACGGGGAGTCGCCGCGGGCGACGGTGACCGCGTGCCCGCGCTCGGTGCCGCCCTCGGCGATCAGCAGGTACCAGTGCTCCCCGACCCGGTACAGGTGCGGGCCCTCGGGGAACTTGCCCCCGGTGCCCGACCAGATCCGCCGCGGCGGGGTCAGCACCTCGCCGGTCAGCGGGTCGATCGCCGACTGCACGATGCCGCCCAGGGCACCGAACCCGGCGTAGGTCATCAGGCAGGTGCCGTCGTCGTCCCACGCCAGGTCGGGGTCGATGCCGACCGCGCCGGGGATCCGGGCGGGCACCGACCAGGGCCCGGCCGGGTCGGTCGCCCAGCTGATCAGCTGGCCGCCCTCGTCGGTCCAGTTGGTGGTGGCCATCCAGAACCGGCCGCCGTGGTGGCGCAGGGTCGGTGCGAACACGCCGCCGGCCGGGCCGGCGTCGCGCACGTCGAGCTGCTCGGGGCGGTCGAGCACGTGCCCGATCTGCTCCCAGGTGCGCAGGTCGGCCGAGCGGAACAGCGGGACGCCGGGGGCGTACTCGAAGCTCGAGCAGGCCAGCAGGTACTCCCCGTCGACGACGCAGACGCTCGGGTCGGGGTGGAAGCCCGGGATGACCGGGCGGGTGCCGACGCTCATGCCCGCTCGGCCGCGATCGAGCGCATCAGGGCGTGCGACCGGCGGACCTGGTCTCCACCGCGGTACGGCTCGCGCCGGCCCTCGTACTCACTCGACAGCCAGCCCGACCAGCCGGCGTCCTGCAGCGCCGGGATGATCTCCCGCCACGGCACGTGCAGGTCGTGCAGGTCGTCGTCGACGGTGGCGAACTTGGCCTGGATGAAGTGCACGTGCGGCAGCACCTCGACCAGGTCGGCGATCGGCACGGCGAGCGGGCGCAGGTGCATCGGCACCTCCTCGTCGTCGTCGACCTGGATCTCCTCCGACAGCTCCAGGACCGGGGCGGTGTTGAAGATGCCGGTGTCGACCAGCAGCTTGAAGTGGTCGCTGCCGGTCCTCTCGATGAAGTCCACGTAGGCCTGGGTGACCGGGTGCTTGATCGGCGTCGGCGCGTGGATCTCCGGGCAGATGACGACGTCGAGCTCGGCGGCCAGCTCCAGCGACCGCTCGACGGACTCCTGCCAGATCGGGTGCGGGTCCAGGTCCCAGGAGGTGACCCCGAACTTCGGCCGCACCGAGGTGAAGCCCAGGCGGGAGGCCAGCCGCAGGTCCTGCTGGATCTGCGCGGCACCCTCCTCGGCGGTGAGGCTGCGGTCGTGCCACATCTCGGTGTCGACCCAGGAGCCGTAGTTGGTGGCGGTCAGGGCGTAGCGGTCCAGCAGGGTGTGCCAGTGGTCCACCCAGCCGGCGTCCGGGCTGGGGTAGCCGGGGATGTTGCCCTCGCCGAGGATCTCCACGCCGGTGGCCCCCATGTCGGCGATGTCGGCGAGCACGTCCTCCAGCGTCATCAGCGTGTAGATGTCGGCGGTGTAGCTGTAGGTGGAGACGCCGAACCTCAGCCCGCCGCCGGGCACCGGCGGGACCAGCACCGGGGTGGCCGAGGCGGTGAACGTCGTCCGGTTCACCATCGGCGGGAAGTAGGGCCGGCGCAGGAAGACCACCACGTCGAGCTGGTGCACCCCCGCGGCGAGGCCACCGGGCTTCGGCACGGTGACGGTGGCGAGCTCGTCGAGCTGCCAGCGGACGTCGGTCGAGGCGCGCAGCTCGTCCAGGGTGAGCGTGCGGCCCTGCAGCGTCCACAGCGGCACGTGGTCGGGGACCCGCTCGCCGTCCACGACGACCTCGACGCCGTCGAGCAAGCTGCCCGAGACTCCCCGGTAGTTGGGGTTGCGGAGCTGGAACCGGAAGCCGGTGACCCGGCCGCCCTCGGTGACGTTGCGGAAGCCGCGGGACTGGATGACGGAGCGGTCGAGCATGGTCAGTTCCTCTCGGAGAGCGAGCCGGCGATCGAGCGCGCGCCGGCGACGGCGAGCGCGACCGAGGTCAGGGTGGGGTTGCAGGCGATGGCGGTCGGGATGACGCCGTTGCCGGCGACGTGCAGGCCGGGGACGTCCCAGACCTCCGAGGTGGGTCCGCAGACCGAGGTGCCGTCGGGGGTCTCACCCATCCGGACCGTGCCCTGGATGTGCAGCGAGGCGCCCGGGCCGAAGGTGAACGGCTCGCCGCCCAGCGGGTCACCGAGGGCCGCGGCGACCTCCTTCACCGCGGCGGTGGCCGCGGCGATCGAGGCGTGGTCGGCCTCGGTGAGCCGGTAGTGCACCTGGATGCCGGGCATGCCGTACGGGTCGGGCGCGGTCTCGTCGAACTCGAGCCGGTCGCTCTCCTGCAGGTCCTTGGCGCAGAACCAGCCCAGCCCCACGATCGTGCCCGGGGTCGGGACGTCGTCGGCGGCCAGCGGCACCGGGGAGGCGTCGAGCTGCATGACCTGGCCGTGGAAGGGGTGCTGGTCGGTGTAGGGCACCCAGCTGACCCCGCTCTGCGCCACGATCGAGCTGCGGCCGCGCGGGTCGACGTCCTCCTGGTCGGCGTGCCCGACGTCGCGCAGCCGGACGGCGTAGACGGTCTGGGGCTGGTCGTTGAGGTACCGGCCCAGCGCGTGCGGCCGGACGCCGGAGGCCCACAGCAGCTGCGGGGTGCGCAGGCTGTCCGCGGCGACCACGACGTACCGGGCGGCGACGTCGTGCTCCTCCCCGGTCTGCAGGTCGCGCACCCGGACGCCGGAGGCCCGGCCGTCGGTCAGCAGCACCCGGGTGACCAGCGCCTCGGGCAGCAGGGTGTGCCGCGGGTTGGCCCGGGTGGCGTCGCCGTAGACGACGTCGGAGCCCGACCAGGTCAGCCGGCCGTCGGCGTGCCGGGTGACCGCCAGCGGCATCGGGGCGACCCGGCGGTCCTCGGCCCGGTCGGCGTCCAGGTGGTCGGCCAGCCGCTTGCGGACCTCGTCGGCGAACGGGGCGTCGTCGAAGGCGTGGTCGTCGACGGCCAGCAGCCGCTCGCCCTCGGTCAGCAGCTCGTCGAGGTCGTCGAGGAAGGCGATCCGCTCGCCCTCGCCGGGCCGCGGGCAGGCGCCGGTCCAGTGCGCACCCATGCCGCCGACGTTGCTGGACATCGCCGCGTTGGGCAGGCCGTCCTCGCCGGGCTGCCGGTAGCCCGAGGGCAGCAGCCAGGTGCCGGGGCGGGCCATCCGGGGCGCCTCGTCGGCGTAGCCGTCCATGGTGTCGGTCGGGGTGTCCGCCGAGAGCGGCGCCGGGCCCTCCGAGGCGCGCTGGGCGGCGGCCCGGGCCTGCTCGTCGAGGATGTTCTTCACGTGCCCGCCGGGCGGGTCGGCCAGCTGCGGGCCGACCTCGAGGGTCAGCAGGGTGGCCTGGGGGGCGCGCTCGCTGAGCACGCGGGCGTAGGCGGCGCCGCACGGGCCGCTGCCCACGATGACGACGTCGACGCTGGTGGGGAAGGTCCTGCTCATGGGGTGGCTCCTGCCGGTGCGGCGGTGGTGGGGGTGACGTCGACCCAGCGGTCGGTGCGCGCGGACTCCAGGACCGCGGCGGTGAGGTGCGCGGCCCGCAGGCCGTCGGTGAAGGTGGGCAGCCCGTCGGGGGCGTCCCCGGCGAGTGCGGCGTAGGTGTCGGCGACGAAGGCGTCGAAGCAGTCCTGGTAGCCCTGCGGGTGGCCGGCCGGTACCCGGTCGTAGCGGGTCGCGCCGGGGTGCGCCGACGTGCCGCGGGCCAGCAGCGTGGTGGCGTCCCGACCGCCGACCCACAGCGTCTCGGGGGCCTCCTGGTCGAAGGCGAGGCCCTCGTGCTCGCCGTCCAGGGAGAACCACAGCCGGTTCTTCCGCCCCGGGCTGACCTGGCTGACGGTGAGGTTCCCGGTCGCACCGCCGTCGGTCTCGAACAGCACGACCGCACCGTCCTCGGTGCGCACCGGGCGCCCACCGCGCTCGGGGACGGCGAGCAGCAGCCGGGCGGTCAGGCGGGTGACCCGGTGTCCGGTGACGAACTCGACCAGGTCGCACCAGTGCACGCCGATGTCGGCGAACGCCCGGGACGGCCCGCCCACGGCGGGGTCGACCCGCCAGTCGTCGTCCTCGCGGCCGGTCAGCCAGTCCTGCAGGTAGGACCCGTGCAGCAGCCGCAGCGGACCGGTGCGGCCGTCGGCGACGCGGGCGCGGGCCTCGCGCACCGTGGGGTAGAAGCGGTAGACGAACGGCACGGTGGCGACCACGCCCGCCGCCGCGGCCAGCGCGGTGAGCTCGGCGGCCTCGGCCGGGTCCACGGCCAGCGGCTTCTCGCAGACCACGTGCTTCCCGGCGGCGAGCACCGCGCGGACCAGCGGGGCGTGCGTGGCGTTGGGCGTGCAGACGTGGACGACGTCGACGTCGGTGGCCAGCAGCTGGTCCAGGTCGTCGGCGGCGGACTCGGCACCGAGCCGGTCGGCGGCGGCGCGGGAACGCTCGGGGGTGGAGCCGACGACGGCGGCCAGGACGCCGCCGCTGCGGGCGATCGCCCGGGCGTGCACGGTGGCCATGAAGCCACCGCCGACGACGCCGGCACGGATGCGGTCGGTCACGGTCGTCTCCTCTCGGGGCTGTTCAGGACGTGCGGGACCCCGGCGACGGGGTGCGTCGTCGTGGGGGCGGGACCGGTCAGGCGCGGGCGGCGGCCAGGCGGTGGCGCTCCTCCCGGCGGGCGGCCTGGCGGGTGGGGTCGGGCACGGGGGCGGCCAGCAGCAGGGTGCGGGTGTAGTCGTGCCGCGGGTCGCTGGTCACCTGGGCGGCGTCGCCGGTCTCCACCAGCTCGCCGCGGTGCATGACGGCGACCCGGTGGCTGATGTGCCGGACCACCGACAGGTCGTGGGTGATGAACAGGTACGCGACGCCGGTGCGCTCCTGGATCTCGATGAACAGGTCCAGCACCCGGGCCTGCGTGCTGAGGTCCAGCGCGCTGACCGGCTCGTCGCAGACGATCACCGCGGGGTCCCGGGACAGCGCGCGGGCGATGGCGATCCGCTGCCGCTGGCCGCCGGAGAACTCCCGGGGCAGCCGCTGGCCGGCGTCCTGGGGCAGGTGGACCTCGTCGAGCAGGTCGCGCACCCGGCGGTCGGCGTCGGATCGGCTCGACCCGGCCACCACCAGCGGCTCGGTGAGGATGTCCGCGACGGTCATCGCTGGGTTCAGGGAGCTGTAGGGGTCCTGGAAGACGACCTGGATGTCCTCGCTGAGCGCCCGCCGGGCCTTCTTGCCGATGCCGGAGATGCGCTCGCCGCGGAACCGGATCTCGCCCCCGGTGACCGGCGCCAGGCCCAGGACGGCGCGGCCCAGCGTCGTCTTGCCCGAGCCGGACTCCCCGACCAGGCCGACGGTCTCCCCCGGCAGGATGTCCAGGCTGATGCCGTGCAGCACCCTGGCCGGCGCCTGCCGGAAACCGCGCAGCGGGTACTCGACGACGACGTCGGTGATCTCCAGCAGCGGCGTCGTCGCCGGGGTCTGCTCGGGCGCCGGGGTCAGGGTGGTCATCGGGTGCCTCCGGCCGGGGTGGTCAGGGCCGCCCGCGCGGGGCCGCCCTCGAGGGTCGCGGCCAGCAGGCTGCGGGTGTAGTCGTGCTGCGGGTCGGCGAACAGCTGGGCGGCCGGCGCGGACTCCACGACCTCCCCGGCGCGCATGACGGTGACCGTGTCGCACAGGTCGGCCACCACGCCGAAGTCGTGGGTGACCAGCAGGACGCCGAGGTCGCGCTCGGCCTGCAGGTCGCGCATCAGGTCGAGCACCTCGGCCTGCACGGTGACGTCCAGGGCGGTGGTGGGTTCGTCGGCGATCAGCAGGTCGGGGTCGCAGGACAGCGCACCGGCGATGAGCACCCGCTGGGCCATGCCGCCGGAGATCTGGTGCGGGTAGCTGTCGAAGACCCGCGCCGGGTCGACGATGCCCACCCGGTCCAGCAGCTGGACCGCCTTGGCCTTCGCGTCGGCCTTGGACAGCCCGAGGTGGTGCCGCATCGGCTCGGTGAGCTGGGAGCCGATCCGGAAGGAGGGGTCCAGGTTGCTCATCGGCTCCTGCGGGATGTAGCCGATCCGCCAGCCGCGCAGCTGGTTCATCCCGCGCCGGGAGATGCCCCGCAGGTCGCCGCCGTCGAAGGTCAGCGTGGTCGCCGAGGTGTGCGCCTGCGGCGGCAGCAGCCCGAGGACGGCGAAGGCGGTCTGGCTCTTGCCCGAGCCCGACTCCCCCACCAGGCCGTGCACCTCGCCGCGGCGGATGGTCAGCGAGACGCCGTGCACGACCTCGCCCTCGCCGCCGTCGGGCTTCGGGTAGGCCACCCGCAGGCCCTCGACCCGGAGCAGGGCGTCGTCGGGGGCCGGCGTCGTCCCCGAGCTCGGCCGGGCGTCCTCGACGACCGGACCGGCGGCCCGCACCGCCGAGCGCTTGCGCACCGGCGGGGTCGCCCCGACGCCGAGCACGTCGCGCAGGCCGTTGCCGACCAGGCTGCACGCGGTGACGGTGACGACGATCGCCAGCCCCGGGAGGAGGAGCAGGTTCGGCGCGGCGTAGATCTTGGCGAAGGCGTCGTTGAGCATGCCGCCCCAGCTGGCCTGGTTCGCCGAGCCCAGCCCGATGAACTCCAGGCCGGCCTGCAGCACGATCGCGATGCCCAGGACCTGCGACATCTGGATGATCGTCGGGGCCACCACGACCGGCAGCACGTGCCGCCGCATGATCCGCGGGTCCGAGAGCCCGGCGACCCGGGCGGCGTCCACGTACAGCTCGCCGCGGACGGCGATGATCGAGGCGCGCACCAGCCGGAAGACCCCGGGGGCGATGACGACGCCGAAGACCAGCATCGCCAGCTCGGTGCTGCGGCCGAACTGAGCCAGCACCACCAGCAGGATGATGATCGCCGGCTGGGCCATCACCAGGTTGGCCACCCAGCTCGCCGCGGCGTCGAAGCGGCCGCGGTAGTAGCCGGCCAGGACACCGGCCGGCAGACCCAGCACCAGGGCCACCACGACCACGATCAGCGCGCCGACCAGGCTGGTGCGGGCGCCGTAGAGCAGCTGGGCGAGCACGTCGCGGCCCAGGCCGTCGGTGCCCAGCGGGCTGTCGCCGCCGAACGGGGCCAGCGCGTCGGTGATCGACGACGCCGTGGGGCTCGCCGAGGTGAGCAGCGGCGCGGCCGCCGCCAGCACCGCGACCAGCAGCAGCCAGACCAGCGAGGCCACCGCCACCGGCTTGCGCAGGAACCGGCGCGCCACGCCGGCCCGGGGCGGGACGGCGGTCGGGGCGACCGAGGACGAGGGGGCGGCTGCGGCGGCCGGGCCGCCGTCGGAGAGGAGGCTCATGCCGTGCGCACCTTCGGGTTGAGCCAGCCCAGGGCCAGGTCGGCCAGCAGGTTGACGACGACGACCAGCACGACGGTGAGCACCACGACCCCCAGGACCACCGGGACGTCGCCCTGGCTGGCGGCCGAGGTCGCCCGCTCGCCGATGCCGTTGAGACCGAAGACCTTCTCGATCACGACCGCGCCGCTGATCAGGGCGATGAACTGCAGGGACAGCACGGTGAGCGAGGCCGGCGCGGCGTTCCGCAGGGCGTGCTTGAGCAGGATGCTGCGGGTCGGCAGGCCACGGCTGCGCAGCGTGCGGACGTAGTCCTGGCCCAGCACGTCGATCATCGAGCCGCGGGTCTGGGTGGCCACGGTGGCGGTCGCCCCGATGGCCAGCGCGACGGCCGGCAGCGTGATCGACGCCGCCCACAGGCCGGGGTCCTGGGCGAACGGGGTGTAGCCGATGGCCGGGAAGAGACCGAGCTGCACGGCGAAGACCAGGGCGAGCAGCAGGCCGACCAGGAAGTTGGGGACGGCGAAGGCGAGGATCGAGGCGCCCTGCAGGGCCGAGTCGACCCAGCCGCCGCGCACCGCGGCCAGCACGCCGATCACCACGCTGACCAGGGCGGTGAGCACGATCGCGGCGATGACGAGGGACAGCGAGATCGGGAGCGCGTCGGCGACGGTGCCGCCGACCGGCTGGTTGGTGAACCAGGAGACCCCCAGGTCCCCGTGCACCGCGCTGGTCAGCCAGTCCCAGTACCGCTCGAGCACGGGCCGGTCCAGCCCGAGCTCCTGGCGCTTGGCCAGGACGGTGGCGGCGTCGGCCTGCGCGCCGACGATCCGCCGGGCGGGATCGGACCCGGTGGCGTTGGTGAGGAAGAAGGTCGCCGTGGCGGTGACCCAGACGAGCACGACGCCGGCGCCGAGCCGCTTGAGCAGGAACCCGAGCATCGTTGCCCTCCTGGTCCAGGTGGATGGGTGGTCCCGCGCCCGCGGGGGTGTCCCCCGCGGGCGCGGGGTGGATCAGCTACCGGCCGGGGCGAAGCCGCTCAGCGGCGGGACCGAGAGCCCGGGGACGGCCGTGACCTCGACGTCGGCCGTGGTCACGTAGGCACCCTCGAGGGCGTACCAGGGGGCGAACCAGGCCTGCTCGACCAGCTGGTCGGACAGCTGCTGCAGCACGTCGGCCTGCTGGTCGGCGGGCGTGGTGACGGCCTGCTGCACCAGCGCGTCGATCGCGGGGTCGCTGCTCGTGAACGGGTTGAACGGCGACTGCTGGGTGAGCGTGAGGCCGATCATCTCGAAGGGCGACCCGGTGGTCAGCGTGAAGAAGTTCGCCGGCCACTGGCCACCGATGATGCTGCCGACGACCTGGTCACCGGTGATCGGCGCGTAGGTGACGTCGATGTTGATCGAGGCGAACGCCTCGGTCATGGCGGCCTGCTCGTCGGGGTAGACCGGCGAGAAGTCCGGCAGCGTCATCGAGAAGCCGTCGGCGTACCCGGCCTCGGCCATGAGCTCCTGGGCCTTGTCCAGGTCGAAGTCGTAGGTGCCCTCGAGCGAGGCGTCGTAGCCGTCGGACTCCGGCCCGAAGACCTGCACGGTGGGCTGGCCCAGACCGTTCTTCACCACGTCGACGATCGACTGGCGGTCGATGGCGTAGTTGATCGCCTGACGGACACGCACGTCACCCAGGGCCGGGGCCAGGGCGCCCGCGCGGTCCCACAGGTAGATGCCCTCGATGCCGCCGCTGGTGTAGGTGGTCACCGTCAGGTCCGCGCTCTCCGCGCCCTCCTGCAGGTCGTTGGTCTGGGCGGTCGAGCCGTCGATCTGCCCCGACCGCAGGCCGTTGAGCACGGCGGTGGTGTCGTCGAGGTACTGCACCTCGACGGTGTCGAAGGGGTAGGAGTCGGCGTCCCAGTAGTCCTCGTTGCGGGTGAACGTGTAGTCGCTGCCCGCGGTGCTGGCGTCGGCGTCGTAGACGTACGGGCCGGAGCCGACCGGGTTGGTGGCCAGGTCGGGGCTGTCCAGGGCGTCGGGGCTGGCCATGTAGCCGCTGCTGCGGGCCAGGCTCTGCAGCAGGCCCGGGTCGGGCCGGCTGAGCACCAGGTCGACGTGGGTGGCGTCGACGACCTCGACGCTGCTGATCGACCCGAGCGCGGTGCCGGCCTCGCCGGTGGCGGCGCGGGCGACGTCCAGGTTGGCCTTGACCGCGTCGGCGTCGAAGGCGGCACCGTCGGTGAAGGTGACGCCCTCGCGCAGGGTCAGGCTCAGCGTCGTGTTGGTCTCGTCGTAGGAGAACTCGGTGGCCAGGTCGGCCACGGGCTTGCCGTCGGCGTCCTGGGTGAGCAGCTTGTCGTAGACGGCCTGGTAGTAGGTGTCCTCGGGACCGCTCTGCGCCATGGCGCCGATGGCGAACGAGCTGGGCGGGGTGATGGCGGCCAGGGTCAGCGTGTCGTCCCCGGCACCCCCCGACCCGGAGGACGAGCCCCCGCCGCACGCGGCGAGGAGGAGCAGCGAGGCGGCCGAGACCGCGGTGAGGGACCTGCGCATGGGGACTCCAGGGGCATCGGGACCGGCGGTGGTCCCGGGCGGCCGTGGCCGCGCTGACGGGGAGGAGGAGCGACCGTGCCGAGGGGTGCAGCACGGTGGTGCGTGTGCGCCGGGTCACGGCGTGGGGGTGACTTTAGCGCCGTAGGCACATATGTCAACCACCACATCCGCATCAGCCCTCGGCGACCTGCTGCAGGTGCGCTCCCCGCCCCAGCGGGCTCCCGTTGTCCAGCCACTGGCCCAGGCTCTTCGGGGCGAAGAGCTGCTCGATGGCCAGCATCGCGGCGCCGGTGACGCCCTCCTGGAAGCCCAGCGACGCCCGCCGGACGGTGAGGTCCTGGCCGGCCAGCCGGCTCACCCGCCGCCCCACGGTCTCGGCGAAGGTGTCGAAGACGTCGTCCCCGACCCGCAGGGCGCCGCCGCCCAGGACGACGGTGCCCGGGTTCACGAAGTTGACCAGGTTCGCCACCGTCGTCCCGACCAGCCGGGCGCTGCCCAGGACGACCTCGCGGGCCAGCGGGTCCCCGGCCCGGGCGGCCATGCCGACGTCCTCGGCGGTCAGGTGCCCGTGCCGGGCCAGGGTCCGCTGCAGCGCCGGGCTCTCGGCCACCCGGTCGACCACCCGCTGCACCAGGCTCCAGCCGCCCGACAGCGCCTCCAGGCACCCGGTCTGGCCGCACCGGCAGACCACCGTCGGGTCGTCGGTGACCTGCAGGTGGCCGATGTCCCCGGCCGCCCCGCTGTCGCCCCGGTAGACCGCACCGCGGGAGACCAGCCCGGCGCCGACCCCCTCGTCGATCAGGATGTACAGCAGGTCCCGGCCGTCCCGCGGCTCGCCGCGGTGCCACTCCGCCAGCGCCATGAGGTTGACGTCGTTGTCCACCCAGACCGGGGCGTCGTGCCGCTCCCGCAGCCAGGACCGGACGCTGTGGCCGTCCCACCCGGGCAGGATCGGCGGGGCCACGATCCGGCCGGTGCCGAACTTGACCGGGCCGGCCACGCCGATGCCGAAAGCCCAGGGCTCGCTGCGGGTCTTGCGGGCCAGCCGGGTGAACAGCCCGTCGAGCATCTCCATGGTCGCGTCGGGGCCGGCCGCGGCATCCCAGTCCTGGTGCAGGGTGGCCAGCAGCGTGCCGTCCAGGGTGGCCACGGCGACCCGGCTCTCGGTGGGGGCGATGACTCCGGCGAACACGTGCCCGGCCTCGGCGCGGAACCGCAGCGACCGGGACGGCCGGCCGCCGCCGGAGGGAGCCAGGTCGCCGTCGGCGAGCAGGCCCAGGTCGATGGCCTGCTGCACGCGCTGGGCCACCACCTTGCGGCTGAGCCCGCTCTCGGCCTCCAGGGCCGGGCGGGTCACCGCCTGCCCGGTGCGGACCAGGTTGATGAGCCGGGCGTGGACGAAGGCGTCCTGGGGCGAGGGGGACGTGCTCGTCACGGTGGTTCCTCCGGGGCTTGTGCGTGTGCTGCATCATATGGTCCGCAGGGACAAAAGACCCCCCCCTCCGGAGGACCACCGTGGACCGGCCCGGTACGAGCACGCCCACCCCGGCGAGGGTGGCAGACCTGCGCGTGGGTCGCCGTCGGGACGGGGCGGTCTGGACCGACGGCGCGGCGCCGCCGGTCTCCTGGCGGACCGCGACGCCCGCGACCGGCTGGACCCAGGCCTCGGCCCACCTGCTGGTCACCCGCGGGGACGGCGCCGTGCAGGAGCACGTGGTCGACGGCCCGGACGCCGTCCTGGTGCCGTGGCCGTTCCCGCCGCTGCAGCCGCGCGAGCGGGTCCGGCTCGAGGTGACCACCACCGGGTCCGACGGCGTCCGGGCGACCCCGGCGGCCGTCGAGGCCGAGGCGCCGCTGCTGACCGCAGCGGACTGGTCGGCCGACTGGGTCGCGCTGCCCGACGCCGCCGACGACCGGCCCGGGCAGCTGCGCCGCGGGTTCGTGCTGCCCGCCGAGCCGGTCCGGGCCCGCCTGCACGTCACCGCGCTGGGCGCCTACGAGGTCGAGCTGAACGGCACCGTGGTCGGCGACGAGGTGCTGGCTCCTGGCTGGACGAGCTACCGGGACCGGGTGCTGGTGGCCACCCACGACGTGACCGCGCAGCTGCACGCCGGGGAGAACGTCGTCGGGGCCTGGCTGGCCGGCGCCTGGTTCACCGAGCGGTACGGCTTCTTCGGCCGGGCCACCCGGGCCTACGCGGGCCCGGCCGCGCTGCTGGCCCAGCTCGAGGTCGACCTGGCCGACGGCAGCCGGGTCACCGTGGGCACCGACGGCACGTGGACCGGCCGCACCGCCGGACCGCTGCTGACCTCGGGGATCTACGCCGGCGAGGAGTTCGACGCCACCCGGCACGCCCCGTCCTGGTCCCGGACGACGACCGGCCCGGGCTGGTCGCCGGTGCGGGTGCTGGCCGACCCGGGCGCCGCGCGGGTGCCGGCCACCGCCGAGCCGGTCCGGCGCACGCAGGAGGTCGCCGCGGTCGCGGTGCTGACCACGCGGGCCGGGGCCACCGTCGTCGACTTCGGGCAGAACCTGGTCGGCCGGGTGCGGATCCGGGTGCAGGGGCCGGCCGGGCACACCGTCACGCTGCGGCACGCGGAGGTGCTGGAGGACGGCGAGCTGGCCACCCGGCAGCTCCGGTACGCGTACTCGGTGGACCGGTACACCCTCGCCGGCGGCGAGCCCGAGGAGTGGGAGCCCCGGTTCACCTTCCACGGGTTCCGCTACCTGCAGGTCGACGACTGGCCCGGCGAGTTCGACCCGGCCGCCGTCACCGCGGTCGTCTGCCACTCCGACATGGCCCGCACCGGCACCTTCACCTGCTCGGAGCCGCTGCTGGAGCGGCTGCACGAGAACGTCGTCTGGAGCATGCGGGGCAACTTCCTGTCGATCCCGACCGACTGCCCGCAGCGCGACGAGCGACTGGGCTGGACCGGGGACCTGCAGGTCTTCGCCGGCACCGCCGCGGTGCTGCACGACTGCGACGCGTTCCTGACCTCGTGGCTGGCCGACCTGGCCGCCGAGCAGGAGCACAGCGGCGGGGTGGTGCCGATCATCGTGCCGACGGCCATGGAGTCCGACCGGGAGGGCGTGGTCGCGGCGTGGGGCGACGCGGCCACCGTCGTCCCGTGGACGCTGTACGAGCGGTTCGGCGACACCGGGCTGCTCGCCCGCCAGTACGCCAGCATGCGCGCCTGGGTGGACGTCGAGCTGGCCCAGGCCGACGGAGACGGCCTGTGGTCGCGGGGCTACCAGCTCGGCGACTGGCTGGACCCGCGGGCGCCCGCCCACAGCCCCCGCGAGGGCCGCACCCACCCGTCGCTGGTCGCCTCGGCGTACCTGTTCCGCTCGCTGGACCTGGTCGCCCGGTCCGCCGCCGTGCTCGGCCACCGGGACGACGCGGCGCGGTACGCAGCGCTCGCCGAGCGCACCCGGACGGCGTTCCTGGCCACCTACGTCACCCCGGCCGGCCGGATGGTGTCCGAGGGCCCGACCACCTACGCGATGGCCCTGGTGTTCGGCCTCGCCACCGACCCCGACCTGCGGGCCCGGCTGGGCCGACGGCTGGCGGAGATCGTGCGGGAGGACGGCTACCGGATCGGCACCGGCTTCGTCGGCACCCCGCTGGTCATGGACGCGCTGTGCGCCACCGGCCACCTGCACACCGCCTCCCGGTTGCTGCTGCAGACCGAGGCGCCGTCCTGGCTGTACCCGGTCACCGTGGGCGCGACGACGGTGTGGGAGCGCTGGGACGCGCTGCTGCCCGACGGCTCGGTGAACGGCCACGAGATGACGTCGTTCAACCACTACGCGCTGGGCGCCGTCGTCGACTGGCTGCACCGCGGCCTGGCCGGGCTGTCCGCGGCCGAGCCGGGGTTCGCGCGGCTGCGGGTGGCCCCCGCCGTGCTGCCGGGGCTGACCTCGGCCGGGTCCCGGCAGGTGACGCCGTACGGGCCCGCCGAGGCCGGCTGGGAGCGGACCGCCGACCGGGTGCGGGTCACCGCTCTGGTGCCGCCCGGTGCCACGGCCGAGGTCGAGCTGCCCGACGGCACCCGGCACGAGGTGGGCTCCGGCGCGCACGCGTGGGAGGTCGACCTGACCGACGAGCTGCCCGCGACCGAGCTGCGCGGCCTGGACACCGACCTCGCCGACCTGGTCGACGACCCGGATGCCCTCGCCCTGGTGCGCGCCGAGGTGGCCGCCTTCGACCCCGGCCGGGCCCTCGCCTTCGCCGGCGCGCTGCGCTACGAGGCGGGCTCCACCCTGCGCACCGCCCTGATGTTCGCCGACCCCGACGGGCTGCACCGGGTGCACGCCGCCCTCACCGACCTGCACGACACCCGCACCACCGAGGAGACCCCGTGACCACAGCACTCCCCCACCTGCGCGCCACCGCCACCGGGCAGCAGCTCGTCGTCGACGGCCGGCCCGCGCTGCTGCTGGGCGGCCAGCTGCACAACTCGACCTCCTCGGACCCGCACCGGGTGCGCGAGGTCATGACCCGGCTGGCCGCCCAGGGCATCCGGACGGTCATCGGCACGGTCAGCTGGGCCCAGGTCGAGCCGGTCGAGGGCACCCTGGACTTCGCGTCGGTGGACGCCCAGGTCGCCGCCGCCGAGGAGCTGGACCTGCGGCTGGTGCTGATCTGGTTCGGCGCGTTCAAGAACGCGGCGTCCACCTACGCGCCGTCCTGGGTCCGCTCGGACACCGCGCGCTTCCCGCGGGCCGAGGCGCACGGCGCCCGGTCGCAGGCGTTCACCTACCCGGGCGGGATGCCCAAGCCGGTGCTCAGCGTCTTCGGCCCGGAGCTGCTGGCCGCCGACCGCCGCGCCTACGTGGAGTTCCTGCGGCACCTCGCCGAGGTCGACCGCGGGCACCGGGTCGTCATGGTGCAGGTCGAGAACGAGGTCGGGCTGCTCGGCGACAGCCGGGACCGCTCGCCGGTGGCCGAGCAGGCCTGGTCCGCCCCGGTGCCGGCCGAGCTGCTCGCCCGACTCGCCCGCGAGGACGAGGCGCCGCTGCGGCCGGAGCTGTCCGCCCTGTGGGCCCGGCAGGGCCGCCGGACGACGGGCACCTGGGCCGAGGTGTTCGGCGACGACTGGGAGGCCAACGAGGCCTTCATGGCCTGGGGCTTCGCCTCCTACTGCGGCGCGCTGGCCGCGGCGGGCAAGGAGGTCACGGCGCTGCCGACGCTGGCCAACGCCTGGCTGGGCCCGCAGCCGGGTCAGCCCGAGGCCGGCGACTACCCCAGCGGTGGCCCGGTGGGCCGGGTGCTGGACCTGTGGCGGGCCGCCGCCCCGGCGATCGACCTGCTGGGCCCGGACCTCTACGGGGCCGACGTCAAGCCGGTCATGACCGACTACCACCGCCCGGACAACCCGCTCTTCGTCCCGGAGTCCGCGCTGCGCACCGGCAGTCTGTTCTGGGCGCTGGGCACCCACCGGGCGCTGGGGTTCTGCGTGTTCGGGGTGGACGACGTCCGGCCCGGCAGCCAGCTCGGCGACGCCTGCACCCTGCTGGGGTCGATCGAGGACCGGATCACCGCGGCCCAGGCCGAGGACCGGATCGCCGGCGTCCTGCTCGAGGCGGGCCAGACCGAGCAGTGGTTCTCCCTCGGCGGCTACGACGTCGTCGCCCGGGACGCCCGGGCCCTGCTGGACAAGATGCTGCTGGACGTCGGCGTGCAGGGCCCGCCCCCGGCCGGTCCCCGGCCCAGCGAGACCGAGGGCCCCGACGCCCGGCCCTCCCCCGCCGACGGCCGGCCCTTCGGCATCGTGCTCGCCGAGGGTGCCGACGAGTTCCTGCTCGTCGGGCAGGGACTGGCGCTGGACCTCTCGGCCGACGACGCCGTGGTCGAGGTCGACGCCGTCGAGGAGGGCACCGTCGTCGACGGGGCGTGGGTGCCGGGCCGGTTGCTCAACGGCGACGAGCGGCTGTTCGTGCTGCCCGGGGAGCGGCTGGGCATGGTCCGCGTCCGGGTGCTCCGCCGGCCGCGCTGACGATGACCACCGCTGCCCCGCACATCGCGCCGACCTGCCGCGTGGTGGTGGACAACGACTTCTCCGGGGACCCCGACGGCCTGGTGGCACTCGCCCACCACCTGCTGTCCCCCGCCAACCGGGTCGTCGCGGTCACCAGCACCTGCCTGAACCCGCAGTTCCCGTCGCCCGCCTCCTCGGCGGCCGCGGGCGCCGCGCTGGCCGAGGAGCTCACCCGGATGACCGGCACCCCGGTACCGGTGTTCGCCGGCCGGGAGGGGGTCTACGACGGGACCGGGACGTCGGCGGCCGCGGACGCGGTCATCGCCGCGGCGCTGGCCGACGACGCGCTGCCGCTGGTGCTCGTCTGCGGGGGCCCGTTGACCACCGTCGCCGACGCCCTGGCGGCGGACCCGTCGATCGTCGGCCGCTGCACCCTGGTCTGGGTGGGCGGGACCGAGACCGACGGGTTCGAGTACAACCGGGACACCGACCCGCGGGCCGCGGAGTTCGTGCTCGGACACCGCGACCTCGCCGTCCACCTCTTCCCGCAGGAGACCTACCGGCAGCTGGCCCGTCTCGGTCGCCGAGCTCGAGGCCGACCTGGCCACCACCGGCGCGCTGGGCCGATGGCTGTGGGAGCGGTTCACCAGCCCGCCGGACTGGCTGCGGGTGGGCGGCGTCTGGCCGCTGGGCGACAGCGCGCCGCTGCTGGTCACCGCGCTGGGCACGGAGTCCAGCGGGTGGGTCGACCTGCCCGTCGGGCCCGGGCCGCGCCGCGTCGGCGGTACACCCAGGTCGACACCCGGCTGGTCCTGGGTGACCTGCTGGCCCGGCTGCGGCTGCACGAGGCGGCCCGCTAACCTCCCCCGTCAGGCGTTCGGCGGTCCGACCATCAGGGTGAGCAGCTCGGACAGCTGGGCCGGCTGTTCGTCGTCCAGCCGGCCGACCGACGTCCGGGCCGCCATCTCGGCCCAGACCTCGCCGACGAAGTGGCTGCCCCGCGGCGCGATCTCGACCCGGCCGTCCGGCGCCCGCCGGACCAGGCCGCGGGCCGTCAGCCGGTCGACGGCGACCTCGGCCATGGCGCGGTCGCAGTGCAGGTGGGCGGCGACGGCGTCCAGCGCGGTGGGCCCGTGGTCGACCATGGAGCGCAGCAGCGTCAGCTGGGTGCCGGTGAGCCCGCCCCGCAGCAGCACCTCGCCCCACCGCTGCTCGATGTCCTGCACGACCGCCAGGACCTGCAGGGCGACGTCGCCGACCCGCGCGTCGCGGTCGGCCGGCGGGGTCACGCGGTCACCCTAGGACGCCGACCGGCGCGGTACCGTCGCCAGCATGGGGGCCCTCCGGCGATCCCTCGCCGGGCTGGCGGGGGCAGTGGTCGTCGTGCTGTCCCCGGGCGTCGCCGCCGCCGCTCCCGGTGACCCGGTGACCGGTTTCGACGTCTCGTACCCCCAGTGCGGCACCCCGCTGCCGACCGGGGCGGACTTCGGGGTCGTCGGCGTGAACGGCGGGGTGGCCACCACCGCGAACCCCTGCCTGGCCGAGCAGCTGGCCTGGGCGGCCCGGGCCACCGGGGACGCCGCGGCCCACCCGCCGCTGCAGGTCTACGTCAACACCGCGAACCCCGGCCACCTGCAGGACGAGATCAGCACCTGGCCGCGCAGCGGGGACACCCCGTACGGCTCCTGCACCGGCGACAACGACCGAGCCTGCTCGTGGGTCTACGGCCAGACCCGCGCCTCGGTGGACATCCACGGCTTCCTGCTGCCCGCCGCACGCACCGCCGGGGTGGACGTCGTCCCGGCCGAGCTGGTCTGGTGGCTCGACGTCGAGACGATGAACACCTGGCAATCCGGCACCGCCGCGTCCCTGGCGAACAACCGGGCGGCGCTGGAGGGCATGACCGACTACCTGGCCTCCACCGGGGCGCGGATCGGCCTGTACTCCACCGGGCAGCAGTGGCAGCAGATCGTCGGGTGGGTGCCGCCGGGGAGCCCGCTGTACGAGCTGGACAGCTGGCTGGCCGGGGCGCTGTCCCGCGGGGAGGCCGCGCTGCACTGCAGCGACACCCCGCTGACCGCCGGGGGCGACGTCGTCCTCAGCCAGTACGTCGTCGAGCGCGACGGGCGCCTGCTGGACCACGACCTGCCCTGCTGAGTCAGACTCCCCGTCATGGACGACGGTGCGGTGCGGTTCGGGTTGGTCGGCTACGGCTTCGGCGGGCGGTACTTCCACGCCCCGCTGCTGGCCGCGGCGCAGGGCGTGGACTTCCTCGGCGTGGTGACCACGTCGCCGGAGCGGCGGGCGCTGGTGGCCCAGGAGCACCCGTCGGCGGCGTGCTTCGACTCGCTGGAGGCGCTGGTCGAGGCCGGCGCGGAGGCGGTGGCGATCTCGACCCCGGCCGACACGCACAGCCCGCTGACCGACCGGGCGCTGGACCTCGGCCTGGCCGTGGTCTGCGACAAGCCCTTCGCGCTGGACGCGGCGGCCGCGCAGGCCTCGGTGGACCGGGCGGCCGCCGCCGGCCTGGCCCTGGCGCCGTACCAGAACCGGCGCTGGGACTCCGACTTCCTGACCCTGCGCCGGCTGGTCGACGAGGGCGCGCTGGGCGAGGTGCGCACGCTGGAGTCCCGGTTCGAGCGGATGAGCGACGGCGACGGCCCGGGGGCGGCCGGCGGCGGCACGCTGCGGGACTTCGGCAGCCACCTGGTCGACCAGGCGCTGGTGCTGCTGGGCCCGGTCGGCTCGGTGTTCGCCCGCTGGTCGCTGCGGGAGTCCGGGCTGGACGACGACGTGCTGGTGGTGCTGGACCACGTGTCCGGGGCGCGGTCGGTGCTGGGCGGCAGCTGGCGCACCGGTGCGCCGGGGCCGCGGTTCCGCGTGGTGGGGACGGCGGGGTCCTACGTGGTGGGCGACCAGGTGCTGGAGAACGGGATGGGCGCGATGGACGGCCAGGAGTTCGCGCTGATCGCCGGCACCTCGCCCGCCACCGCGGACTGGGGCACCGAGCCCGAGACGGCCTGGGGCCGGCTGCAGCGCGGGGCCGAGTCGACGGTGGTGCCCAGCGAGCGCGGCCGGTGGGACACGTTCTACCCGGCGTTCGCGGCCGCCGTGCGCGGCACCGGCCCGGTGCCGGTCGACCCGCGGGACGCCGTGGCCACCGCGCGGGTGCTGGACGCTGCGCGACGGAGTGCGACCGAGGGCGTCGTGGTGTCGCTGTGAGCCTGTCCGAGGTCGACCGGGCCCACCTGGTGCGGTGCGTGGAGCTGGCGGAGGAGGCGCTGGTGGCCGGCGACGAGCCGTTCGGGTCGGTGCTGGTGGCCGCCGACGGCACCGTGCTCGCCGAGGACCGCAACCGGATCGCCGGCGGGGACTCGACCCGGCACCCGGAGTTCGAGCTGGCCCGCTGGGCCGCCGAGCACATGGACCCCGCCGACCGCCCCGCGGCGACGGTCTACACGTCCGGCGAGCACTGCCCGATGTGCTCGGCGGCGCACGCGTGGGTGGGCCTGGGCCGGATCGTCTACGCCAGCTCCTCGGCGCAGCTGGCCGCGTGGCTGACCGAGCTCGGGGTCGCGCCCGGACCGGTCGCCACCCTGCCGGTCACCGTCGTCGCGCCCGGCATCCCCGTCGACGGTCCGGACGAGGAGCTGTCGGCGCGGGTGCGCGAGCTGCACGTGCGGCTGCACCGGGGGTAGCGAGGTCGAGCCGGCGGTGCCGCCGGACGGGCCGCGACGGTGCCGTGCTGGATCGGCTCTGCTCCGTGGTCGGCCGGGCGCGGCGGTCCGGGGCGGGGCCGTCCGTGCGAGCTATCCGGCCATGTCCGCCCGGGGCACGGCCCCCGGATACGGCGGTCAAGGCACGGAGGTCCAGGCGCAGCTTGTCGGCCGCGATCAACCGAGCACCGTTCTCCGCGCTGCGTCCGCGTCGAGCAGTCCCGACCATCCCGCCCAGCTGACCGGGCGCGTCACCGGGCCGAGTGCGGCCACAGCCCTGCCACGTGCGGCCATCCGGGCGCCGCTGTCCCTGCTCCGCGTCCCGCCCACCGGGCACGTCACATGACCTGGGAAGGCCGGCTGCGAGCAACTGCTGGTCTACCTACGCCGGCCCGCCGTCGAGGCGTCGGTCGGCGGGCCCGTCGTGTTCGACCCGCTGGTCGACATGACCGTGGGGCGATCGGGCTGCACCACAGAGCGAGCGACGCCGCTGCGCCGAAGGTCGAGCTGGCTCAGGGCCCGGAGCACACAACGAACACCTCCACCAGCGTCGCCGCGTCGCGACCAGCGGCAGCTGGGTGAGCGTCGATGACCCCCAGCTGGCCGTGCGGGGGATCAGCGGCTTCCGTCACTGCCAGTGGCGGCGGAGCCACTGATAATCAGCAGGTCAAAGGCCTGTTCTGTTGGCCGTTTTTGTCAGACCCCTCTGGTGGACTAGGTCCATGACAGCGACGGCGCGACGGTTCCGGGTGGAGGTCACCCCCTACGTCACCGCCGTCCCCGTCGACGCCGCGCCGGTCCCACGGCTGACCGAGCTCGCGGCCACCGCCGGGCTCTCCGGTACCGAATTGGACGCCGAGCTGGCCTCGGTGGCCAAGCAGATGTCGGCCCTGGCCGCGTACCGCGCCGGCCTCGTCGAGCGCAAAGCCACCCTCGGTGCTCGCCAGCCGCTGCCCTTCGCCCCCGGCGCGCGCACCGATACCCGCCCCGAGGCCGACCCGGATCTTGACCCGTCGCTGCAGACCGCGGACGATTTCCTGCCCGACGAGGTCGCAGTGCTGCTGAACATGTCGGTCGGGTCGGCTCGGTACCTGGTCGATGACGACCTCACGCTGGTCCGCCAGTTCCCGGCGGTGTGGGAGGCGTTGGCTGATCAGCGGATCGACGAGACCCGCGCCAAGGCGATCGTGCGGGCGATGCGGTACCAGGCCCGGTCGTGGGGCGGCCCGGTCGACGACGCGATCGTCGACGTGGTCGCCGCGCGTGGGGTGGCGTGGGCCGCGGCCGGGTGCGCGCCCTCGACGCTGCGCGACCGGCTCGAGGCCGCGCTGATCGCTGCGGACCCTGCGGCGGCGGACCGGCGGCGGGAGTTGCGCAAGCGGGAGGCCGGGGTGCGGGTGCAGGGCACCGGCGACGGCCTGGCTGACGTGCGGGTGAACGGCATGGAGGCCGCGACCGCGAAGCTGGTGAAGGCCCAGCTGGCGGCGTTCGCCCGGGAGCGGAAGGCCGACGGTGATGACCGCCGGGCCGGGGAGATCGAGACCGAACTGGTCGCCACCCTCATCACCCGCCCCTGGGAAGCCCAGGACCCCGCCGTCGCCCACGTGACCATCAACGCCGACCTAGCCGACCTCCACCCCGACGCCCCGGCGCAGGCCGACTCGGCAACAACCGAGGGCACCGTCCCCAGCGACGGAATGTCGGAGGACGGAGCGGCCGAGGACGGAGCGGCCGAGGACGCGGCGGCCGACGACGGGGCGGCCGAGGACGCGGCGACCTGCGTCCCTGCCGCCGGTGATGCGGGTGGCGGGAGCCGGGTCGGGCACGTCGGCGGATTGCCGGTCACCCCGGCCGCGGTGCGGTCCCTGCTGCAACGGATCGATGCCCTCGGCCTGACCCACCCCGACGGCGGAGACCTCGACCTCACCGTCACCGGCGAGCGCGGCCGACTGCTCGCCGTCGCCACCCCCGAGGAGCTGGTCGCCGCTGCGAAGGGCGGGCGTGGACTCGGACCGCCACCACCAGCTCCTGGCTACACACCGACCGCAGCCCAGTACCGGTACCTGCGCGCCCGCGACCGGCACTGCCGCTTCCCCGGCTGCCGACAAGTCGCCCGGACCTGCGACGCCGACCACGTCATCCCCTACGACCACCACGACCCCGAACGGGGTGGACCGACCTGCGTCCGCAACCTGGCCATGCTCTGCCGCCGGCACCACCGGCTCAAGACCCACGCGCCCGGCTGGCGGTTCGCCATCGACGCCGACGGCACCCTGCACGTGACCACGCCCGGCGGCACGACCCGGACCACCCGGCCACCGGCGATGGGTGAGGTCCTCGACCTGCTCGAGGAGTCGCCGCCGCCCTACGACCCAGCCGCCGACCCACCACCCTTCTGACCGTCTGGCCTCGACAGACGACCCGCTGAGCGGCGTTCGGCCGCCCGGGTGGGCGTCCCGTCCAAGGTGATCACCCAAGGCTTCGATACGGCCGCCGGACGGCCATCGGTTCTCGGGGTGCGGGCCTTCGCGGTGGCCCGGGCCGGGTTCGACGGGAGGGGGTGCTCTGAGGCGAGGTCCGGCACAGTGGCGGGGCCCTGGGCCACGCGGTCGCCACGCTGGCCGGTGGCGGAGCTGATCCGGAGCGACTCGGACGCAGGTTCGGTGGCCGACGCGACTGCAGTCCGACGGGGCGGGACCCAGGGCTCCGGGTCGTCGGAAGGGGTGGGTCAGGCCAAGCGCCGGTTCCGCCAGGCAGCACGATCAGCAGCGGCAGCCGGGTCGCCGTGGCGTCGGCGGAGGGTGGGCACACGGCCCGACGAGGGCAGCGGGAGACTGGGTGCATGAGCTCTGCCGACGACCTCGCGGGCAGCCCCGCCGTCCCCGACGCCACCCGCCGCGCCCCGCACGACCAGGCGTTCGGGCCCTGGGTGCAGACCACGCTGGCCGACGGCTGGGACCCCGAGCCCGAGGCGCCGCATCCTGCCCACCCGGGCGCCGCCGCCGCCGCTGCCGCGCACCGCGCCCGCCTGCTGGCCGCCCTGCCCGGGGGCACCGTCGTCGTCCCGTCGGGCACCGCTCCGGTCCGCGCCAACGACACCGTCTACGGGTTCCGCCCCGCCAGCGCCTACACCTGGCTCACCGGTGACCAGGCCGAGGGCGCCGTCCTCCTCCTCGCCCCCGACGGCGCCGCCACGATCTACCTGCCGCCCTCCGCCGGGCCGGGCACGCTCACCTACGTCACCGACCGCCGCGAGGGCGCACTCTGGGTCGGCGGCGTCCCCTCCGCCGCCGGCACCGCCGCCGCTCTCGACGTGCAGGTCCGACCGCGCACCGAGCTCCCCGCCGCCCTCCGCGCCGCCGGTGACGCCCGGGTCCTCGGCGGTGTCGACCCCGACCTGGGACCCGGCGACCCCGAGCTGGGCCGCACGGTCGACCGCCTCCGCGCGGTCAAGGACGACTGGGAGATCGACCGCCTCGCCGACGCCTGCGCCGCCACCGCCCGCGGGTTCGCCGACGTCGTCCGCGAACTGCCGGAGCTCCTCGCCGGCGACGGCCGGCGCGGCGAGCGCTGGCTCGAGGGCACCTTCTGGCGCCGCGCCCGCCTCGAGGGCAACGACGTCGGCTACTCCTCCATCGTCGCCGCCGGCACGCACGGCACCTCGCTGCACTGGGCCCCCGTCGACGGCGACATCCGCCCCGGCCAGCTGCTGCTCGCCGACATGGGCGTGGAGACCACCTCCCTCTACACCGCCGACGTCACCCGCACCCTGCCCGTCTCCGGCACCTGGACGCCGGTCCAGCGCCGGGTGCACGACGCCGTCCGCGAGGCCCATGACGCCGGCATCGCCGAGGTCCGCCCCGGCCGCGACTTCCTCGCCGCCCACCGCGCCGCGCAGTGGGTCCTGGCCGACCACCTCTGCCGCTGGGGACTGATCCCCTGGTCGGCCGACGACGCCCTGCACGAGGACCTCGCCCGCCCCGGCGCCGGCGCCCACCGGCGCTACACCCTGCACTCCACCAGCCACCTGCTCGGCCTGGACGTGCACGACTGCGCCACCCTGGACGGCGCCGAGTACCTGGCCACCACGCTCCAGCCGGGGCACTGCCTCACCGTCGAGCCCGGCCTGTACTTCCAGGTCAACGACCGCACCGTCCCCGACGAGCTGCGCGGGGTCGCCGTCCGCATCGAGGACGACCTCGTGGTCACCGACGGCGCCGCCCGGGTGCTGTCCGACGCGCTGCCCACCGACGCCGACGAGCTGGTCGCCTGGATGGCCGACGTGCAGGCCCGGCCGCGCGAGCTGTAGCGGCCACGCACCGCCGGGTTCCCGCCCTCACCGCACAGCGGATGAGGGCGGGAACCGCGTCAGTGGGTCAGGCCTGGGCGACGACCTCGCGCTCGACGCCCGCGGTCTCGGTCTCGCCGACGCCTTCGGGGTCGCCGTGCGGGGCCGGGACCGCGCCGGCCTCCGGTGCGACCTCCTCGAAGGCCTCCGGCGATGGGCAGGAACAGACCAAGTTCCGGTCCCCGTACGCACCGTCGATGCGGCGCACCGGCGACAGGTAGGACCGGCCCACCAGCGCGCGCACCGGGTACACCGCGGTCTCCCGGCTGTACGGCTTGTCCCAGTCCCGCGCCAGCATCGCCAGCGTGTGTGGGGCGTTGCGCAGCGGGTTGTCGGTGGCGTCGAACTCCCCGGACTCGACCCGGGCGATCTCGCCGCGGATGGCGATCATCGCGTCTACGAAGCGGTCGATCTCGCCCAGGTCCTCGCTCTCGGTCGGCTCCACCATCAGCGTGCCGTTGACCGGGAAGCTCATGGTCGGGGCGTGGAAGCCGTAGTCGACCAGCCGCTTGGCGATGTCGTCGTTGGTGACGCCGGTGGCCTTGGTGATGCCGCGGATGTCCAGGATGCACTCGTGGGCCACCAGGCCCTCCGCGCCGGTGTAGAGCACCGGGTAGTGCTCGCGGAGCCGCGCGGCCACGTAGTTGGCGGCCAGGATGGCGTGCTCGGTGGCCCGGGTCAGCCCGTCGGGGCCCATCAGCCGCAGGTAGGCCCAGGAGATGGGCAGGATCCCCGCCGAGCCGAACGGGGCGCCGGCCACGGCCGGTCCGGTGCCGCCGGTCTCGACCAGCGGGTGGCCGGGCAGGAAGGGCACCAGGTGCTCCCGGACGCCGATCGGGCCGACGCCGGGGCCACCGCCGCCGTGCGGGATGCAGAACGTCTTGTGCAGGTTGAGGTGGCTGACGTCCGAGCCGAACCGGCCCGGCCGGGCCAGGCCGACCAGGGCGTTGAGGTTCGCGCCGTCGACGTACACCTGACCACCGGCGTCGTGAACCGCGGCGCAGATGTCGCCCACCGCGGTCTCGAACACCCCGTGCGTGGACGGGTAGGTGATCATCAGCGCGGCCAGCCGGTCGGCGTGCTGCGAGACCTTGGCCCGCAGGTCGGCGACGTCGACGTTGCCCTGGTCGTCGCAGGCCACCACCACGACCCGCATGCCGGCCATGACCGCCGACGCGGCGTTCGTGCCGTGCGCCGAGGACGGGATCAGGCAGACGTCGCGCTGCACGTCCCCGCGCGAGTGGTGGTAGCCGCGGATGGCCAGCAGCCCGGCGAACTCGCCCTGCGAGCCGGCGTTGGGCTGCACGCTGACCGCGGCGTACCCGGTGATCTCGGCCAGCCCGGTGCACAGCTCGTCGATCAGCTGCGCGTAGCCGCGGGCCTGCTCGACCGGGGCGAAGGGGTGCAACCCGGCGAACTCCGGCCAGGTGATCGCGGCCATCTCGGTCGCCGCGTTCAGCTTCATCGTGCAGGAGCCCAGCGGGATCATCGTGCGGTCCAGCGCCAGGTCCTTGTCGCTCAGCGACCGGAGGTAGCGCAGCATCGCGGTCTCGCTGCGGTGGGCGGAGAAGACCGGGTGGGTCAGGTAGGGCGTGCTCCGCCGCACGGCCGCGGGCAGGGCGTCGGTGACGTCGTCCAGACCGCCCGGCTCGACGCCGAACGCGGCGGCGACCTCGCGCAGCGTGTCCACCGACGTGGTCTCGTCGCAGGCCACCGCGACGGTGTCGGCGTCCACCAGCCGCAGGTTGATCCGGCGCTCTGCAGCGGCCGCGACGACGTCGACCGCCCGGCCCGGCACCGCGGCCAGCACGGTGTCGAAGAAGTGCTCGTGGACGACGTCCACGCCACCGGCGCGCAGCCACCCGGCCAGCGTGGTGGCCGACCGGTGCGTGCGGGCCGCGATCGCCGCCAGGCCCTCGGGCCCGTGGTAGACGGCGTAGGCGCCGGCGATGACGGCGAGCAGCACCTGCGCGGTGCAGATGTTGCTGGTCGCCTTCTCCCGGCGGATGTGCTGCTCGCGGGTCTGCAGCGCCAGCCGGTAGGCGACGTCGCCGTCGGCGTCCACCGAGACGCCGACCAGCCGGCCGGGGAGCTGGCGGGCCAGGCCCTCGCGGACCGACAGGTAACCGGCGTGCGGGCCGCCGTAGCCCATCGGGACGCCGAAGCGCTGGGTGGTGCCGCAGGCGACGTCGGCGCCCCACTCCCCCGGTGCCTCGACCAGGGTCAGCGCCAGCAGGTCCGCGGCGACGACCACCGCGGCACCGGCCTCGTGCGCGGCAGCGGTCAGCGCGCGGTGGTCCCGGACGGCGCCCGAGGCACCCGGATAGGCCAGCAGGACGCCGAACGCCCCGGCCTCGGGCAGGTCGGTGGGCCAGCCGGCGGTCAGGTCGGCCACGTGCAGGGTGATCCCCAGCGGCTCGGCCCGGGTCTGCAGCACCGCGAGGGTCTGCGGCAACGTGTCGGCGTCCACGACGAACACCGCGTCGGGCTTGGCCTTACCGGCCCGCCGGACCAGGGTCATCGCCTCGGCGGCCGCGGTGGACTCGTCGAGCATGGAGGCGCCCGCGACCGGGAGCCCGGTGAGGTCGGCGACCGTGGTCTGGAAGTTGATCAGCGCCTCGAGCCGGCCCTGGCTGATCTCGGGCTGGTAGGGCGTGTAGGCGGTGTACCAGGCCGGGTTCTCCAGGATCGTGCGCTGGATGACCGCCGGGGTGGTGGTGCCGCTGTAGCCCAGCCCGATCATCGAGGTGAACACCTCGTTCCGGGCGGCCCGCTCGCGCAGGGCGGCCAGCACCTCGGCCTCGCCCTGGGCGGCGGGCAGATCCAGCGCGCTGCGGTCGCGCACGACCTCGGGGACGGCGGCGTCGACCAGCGCGGCCAGCGACGGCTGACCGACCGCGGCGAGCATGGCCGCGGTGTCGTCGGTGCGGGGGCCGATGTGCCGGGCGGCGAACGCGCCGCGGGGCTGGAGATCGGCCAGGGCGGGGAGAGGAGCTGCGGGGTCGACCACGACCCCGAACGTACCCGCTGGCGGCTAGGCGGAGGCGCGGCGGCGGCGACGGGCGGAGAGCTCGTCGTCGGCCTCGACCGGACCGCCGTCCAGGCGCTCGGCGGGCAGCTCGGCGAGCTCGCCGGTCAGCTCGCGCAGCGCGCCGGACACCGCGATGCCGAACACGCCCTGGCCACCGGCGAGCAGGTCGACGACCTCCTCGGCCGAGGTGCACTCGTACACCGTCGCGCCGTCGGACAGCAGGGTCACGTTGGCCAGGTCCTTGACCCCGCGGGTGCGCAGGTGGTCCACGGCCTTGCGGATGTTCTGCAGCGAGACCCCGGTGTCCAGCAGTCGCTTGACGACCTTGAGCACGAGGATGTCGCGGAAGCTGTAGAGGCGCTGGGTGCCCGAGCCGGTGGCGGTGCGGACCGACGGGGCGACCAGACCTGTTCTCGCCCAGTAGTCCAACTGCCGATAGGTGATGCCAGAGGCCGCACACGCGGTGGGGCCCCGGTAGCCGAACGCGTCGGAGTCGGCCTCGTCGTAGGAGGGAGCACCCACTGCCGCGTCGGTGAACAGCTGGCCCTGGTTGCCGTCGCCCACGTCAGCGTCCTCCTCGTCGTGCGGCCCGATCCGGAGACCCGGCCGGCGCCCCGCGCGACCACCGAGCTGTGCGCTCGGAGTTGCACCGGGGTGATTCGTCGAAGGTAGGCCCGCCCGGTGGGGCGGTCAACCGCGGTCGGCGGCGTGTCGACCAGGTCACCCCAGAGGGTGACCTGGCTGTGACCTGCGATCGGCACGCCGTCACGGCCCACTCACGCTGGGTCAGGGGCTGGGGTCCGACGTGGGATCCGGGCCGAAGAAGTCGTCCGGGCTGACCTGGTCGAGGAACTCGCGGAACTTCTCGACCTCGTCCTCCTGCTCGTCGGGGATCTCGATCCCCACCTCGTCGAGCAGTGCCTCCGCGCCGTAGATCGGCGCACCGGTGCGGACGGCGAGCGCGACCGCGTCCGAGGGGCGGGCGCTGACCGTCCGCTCGTCGCCGAAGACGAGCTCGGCGAGGTAGATGCCGTCCTTCATCTCGGTGATGTGCACGGCCTCGAGGCTGGCCCCGAGCACGGTGACCACCTCGCGCAGCAGGTCGTGGGTCATCGGCCGGGCCGGCCGGACCCCCTGCTGCTCGAACGCGATGGCCGCGGCCTCGACCGCGCCGATCCAGATCGGCAGGTAGCGCTCGCCCTGCGTCTCCTTCAGCAGCAGGATCGGCTGGTTGCCGGGCAGCTCGACCCGGACACCGACCACTCTGAGCTCCTGCACGATGGGCCTCCCCCGGTCGGTGCTGGACCGACCACGAGGGCCGGACGACGGTTCACAACGTACGCCGCGGGTCAGGCCCCGGCGTCGGCCCCGAGGACCTCGCGGAGCCGGGCCTCCAGCAGCGCGGTGTGCAGCTGGGTGGACAGCGTGCCCAGCTCCCGCAGCTGCTCGGCCGCGCGGGTGTGCGCGTCCTCGGAGCGGGCCATCAGCACCGGGGCGACGACCTGCTCGACCAGGGCGGCCTCGCGCTCGGCGCTGGTCCGGTACACCCGCAGGTGCCGGGGCTCGATGCCGTGCCGGGCCAGACCGCCGGCGGCCCGGGCCACCGCCAGGGCCGACGCCGGGAACCGGCCGTCGGCACCCGGGGTCAGCAGGCCGTACTGCACGCAGTCGGCCAGCTGGGCGTCGTCGAGGTCCGCCGCGGCCGCGAAGTCGGCGGCCGACAGCGGCTCGCCCTGCTCGGGCTCCCGGGCCGGTGCCGGCTGCGACTCCGGAGCCGTGACCTCGGGGCGCGCCGGCAGCGTGGCCGGCGACTCGCCCCGGTCCAGCGCGTCCAGCTGCTCCTTGATCACCCGCAGCGGGAGGTACTGGTCGCGCTGGGCGGCCAGCACGAACCGCAGCCGGTCGATGTCGGCGGTGGAGAACTTCCGGTATCCCGACGGCGTGCGCTGCGGGTGGACCAGGTCCTCGCCCTCGAGGTAGCGGATCTTGGAGATCGTCACGTCGGGGAACTCGTCGCGCAGGTCGGCGAGCACCTCGCCGATGGTGAACCGGGGCCGGCTGTCGGCCCCGGTCGCGCCGGCACCCGGCGCGGGCTCCCCGGCCCGGGCCGCCGCGGTCACGACGAGGCGGGCTCGCCGGTGCGCGGCCCGGTCAGGTAGACCAACCGGAACTTGCCGATCTGCACCTCGTCGCCACCGGCGAGGGAGGCGACGTCCACCGGCTCGCGGTTGACGTAGGTGCCGTTGAGGCTGCCCACGTCGTGCACGGTGAAGCCGCCACCCTCGCGGTGGAACTCCACGTGCCGGCGACTGACGGTCACGTCGTCGAGGAAGATGTCGCTGTCGGGGTGCCGACCGGCGGTGGTGACCTCCTGGTCGAGCAGGAAGCGGCTGCCCGCGTTCGGGCCACGCTTGACCACCAGCAGGGCGGAGCCGGCCGGGAGGGACTCCACGGCGCCGGCGTGCGCGTCGAGCGGGGTCTCACCGGTCTGGGGGGCCTCGCCGGAGTCCTCGCCGCCCACCTTGGGGATGACGCTGGTGGACTCGCCCACCCGCTCCGGGGACAGGGCCGAGCCGCACTGCGCGCAGAAGCGACTGCCCTCGGGGTTCTGGTGTCCACATCGAGTGCAGTGCACGGTGTCTCCTCCGGATGTGCAGGCGGCACCGCCGCGGACTGTCTTCTCAGGCCGCGGCCGGCCGGCGGACGACGGGCCGGGCGGCCCGTCGAGGGTCGGCCGCCGCTGTCAGCGGGCGGGCCGGGATCATGGAACCAGTCGGCCGACCCGAGGGTCAACCGGACGTCGAGGCTGAGGGTGGGTCCGTCGCGGCACCGTCGCGGTGCCGTCCCGGATCACTCTCGGCGAGCATAGTGATCGCCGCATCCCGGGTGACCGGGGGTCGGCCCCGGCGGCTGCCGGGCGGGTCGGGTCAGCCCTGGTCGACCAGGGTCTGGTAGGCCTGCGCGTCCATCAGCTCGGCGGTCGGGTCCTCGGTGTCGCCGGTGACCTCGATCTCCAGCAGCCAGCCCTCGCCGTAGGGGTCGGAGTTGACCGTCTCGGGGGTCTCGGCCAGCGCGTCGTTGACCGCCGACACCGTCCCGGCCAGCGGCGCGTAGACGTCGGACACGCTCTTCGTGGACTCGACCTCGCCGATCGGGTTGCCCACGGTGAGCTCGTCGCCGACGGCGGGCAGCTGGACGAACACGATGTCGCCCAGGGCGTCCTGCGCGTGGTCGGTGATCCCGATGCGGACCACCGTGGCCGCACCGGAGGTGCCCTGGACCTGGGCCCACTCGTGCTGGTCGGTGTAGCGGCGGTCCTCAGGGGTGCTCATGCGTCGTCCTTCTCTCAGTTGCCGTCGGGGTCAGCGTATTGGGGCTCGTCGAGGGGGCGCAGCGCGTCCACGACGACCTGGTCGGACTGCACGATCCGGACGTCGCCGCCCTCCCGGCGGACCGTGGCGCTCACCCCGCCCGGGATGTCCATGGCGGTGGCCAGCACCTGCGGCTCGCCGATCACGACGAAGACGTAGGGGGCGGTGACGGCCTGGCCGTCGATGCTCAGCGCGCCGGCGGTGCCGGTCACCGCGCTGCTCACGCCGATCCGGACGTCGTCGACCTGCATGGTCTCCGCACCGGCGCCGCGCAGCTCCTGGACGGCGTTGAGCAGGATGGCCGGGGTGATCTCCCCGGCCGGGTCGGTGAGCGTCATGGTCAGCCCCTGGCCCTGGGCGGCCAGGCTGCCGTTGAGGATGCCCAGCTCGGTGGCCCGCTGCTGCGCCTCGGCCAGGGCCGCCGCGGACTGGCTGTCGGTGTCGGTGAGCTGGTCGAGGGCGGTCCGCTGCTCGGAGATCTGCTGGCGCAGCCGGTCCTCGCGGGAGTTGACGTCGTCGAGGATGCTGACCAGGTCCTCCTCGCGGGCCCGGTCGTAGTCCTCGCCGCCGTCATGGCTGCGCACCTGGACGGCGAAGGCGAAGCCCAGCAGCAGGGTGAGCGCGCCGATCAGCGCGGCGGCCAGCCGGTCCCGCCGGCCGTGCCGCAGCTGGTGCCAGACGGACGGAGGCCGGGCCTCCCCCACCGTCTCGGGCTCGGTCTCGACGGCGTCGGGCCCGGGAGCCTCGGGCTCGGGCCGGGCCGGGTCCTGGTCGGTCATGGCTGCCTCCCGCTCAGGCCCGGAAGAGGTGCCGGCGGATGGCGGCGGCGTTGCCGAAGATGCGGATGCCCAGCACGACCACGACCGCGGTCGACAGCTGGGCGCCGACGCCCAGCTGGTCGCCCAGGAACACGATCAGCGCGGCCACCACCACGTTGGACACGAAGGACACCACGAACACCTTGGCGTCGAAGATCCCGTCGAACCGGGCGCGGATGCCGCCGAAGACGGCGTCCAGGGCCGCGACGACCGCGATCGGCAGGTAGGGCTGCAGCCACACCGGGACGCTGGGGTCCAGCAGCAGGCCGAGCACCACGCCCACCGCGAGGCCGAGGATGGGGATCACCGGGTCAGTCTCCGTCGTCCGTGGGGGCGCCGTCGGCCGGGGTGCCCGCGTCGGTGGTCGGGTCGACCGGCCGCGCGGAGCGCAGCTCGACGCTGCCGGCGCCGGTCAGCTCGAGGCCGTCGCTGCGGACCAGGTCGAACTGCCAGTCGTAGGTCACCGCGAGCTGGCCGAGGTTGCGGACCTCGGGCGAGGTGAGGAAGCCGTTGTTCAGGCCGACCGGGTCGCCGATCGCCTCGACGACGTACGGGCTGGTGACCGGGCGCAGGTCGACCAGGATCGCGCCGCCGGCCTGCCGGATCGTGGTGGTCGGCCCCAGTCGCTGGCCGTCGACGCTGATCGCCTCGGCCCCGGCCGCCCACAGCGCGTTGACCAGCAGCTGCAGGTCCCGGTCGAGCACCTGGGCGATCTGGTCGTCGGCGGCGCCGGTGGCCACCGGGTCGTCGTCGGCGGAGGGCAGCGCGTTGCCCAGGGTCACGGTCAACCCGGGCCCGGTCACCGGTTCGGCGGCCGCACCGGCCTCGGCCTCGGCGAGCCGGCCCAGTGCCCGCTGGCCCACGGTGGACGCCGACAGCGCCTGGTCGCGCGCGGTGCCGACGTCGGTCTGCAGCTGGGCGAGCGTGGCGACCAGGTCGTCGGTCACGGCCGACTCGCGGTCGATGTCGGCGATCAGCGCCGCCCGGCGCTCCTCGCGCTCGGGCGCGGCCGCCGAGGCCTCGTCGTAGGTGAGCGCGGCCAGGAAGCCGGCCAGCACCATGACCACCGCGACCAGGACCTGCCACCCGCGCCGGACCCGGCGCGGCGGCGCGGTGCCCGCGGCCCGGGCGGCGGCCGCCTGCGCGTAGGCCGGGTCCAGGGTCTCGGCCAGCACCTGGTCGAGCAGGGAGGCGCCCAGCGAGCGGGTGCGGGAGGCCTGCTGGGTGCTCACCGCTCCGCCCGGCTCTGCCGCACCAGGCCGACGGCCTGCACGACGTAGAGGACGCCGGAGAGCAGGTACAGCGCGCCGCCCCAGATGGTCAGCGCGTAGGCCGGCGGCGCGATGACGGTGGCCAGCCAGCCCGTGCCGTCGGCCATCAGCAGGCCGGGGAAGGCGTACAGCAGGATGAAGGTGGCGGCCTTGCCGAGGTAGTGCACCTGCAGCGGCGGCCAGCCGTACCGGCGCAGCACCAGCAGGACGACGGCCAGGACCAGCTCCCGGACGACGATGACCGCCACGAACCACAGCGGGACGACGTCGCGCAGCACGAAGGCCACCAGCGTGGCCACGATGTAGAGCCGGTCGGCCGCGGGGTCCAGCAGCGCGCCGAGCTTGCTGGACTGGCCGAGCACCCGCGCCAGCTTGCCGTCGGCCCAGTCGGTGACGCCGGAGACCATGAGGACCACGACGGCCCAGCCGTCGGCCTCGGGCCCCAGCAGCAGCCAGAGGAACAGCGGGACACCCAGCAGCCGGAGCACCGACAGCGCGTTGGGCACCGTCCACACCCGGTCACCGAGGTCGTCGCGGGAGACCGCGGCGGTGCCCTGCGAACCAGCCGTCGTCACGCCGTCCTCCCCCGTCTCCGCGCCCGTGGTCGGGCGCTGCCCAGGCTAGTGCCCGGGTCCGACAGGTTCCGGTTCCCCGGGCCGGCCGGGTGCGGTGGGTGCCGGCAGGTCGAGCACGCGGCTGGTCTGCAGCCGCCAGGCGAGGTGGGCGACGCCGGCGCGGAGGCGGCCGAGCCCGTCGAGCGGGTCGAAGCCCAGCGTCGTCGTGATGATCTCCAGCCGGTGCTGCAGCGTGCTGTGGTGGATGCCCAGGGCGCGGGCTGCCTGCCGCGCGGACCCGCTGGTGGTCAGCGCGTCCAGCGTCGCCGCACCCCAGGGGTGCTCGTCCACCGCGGCGACCAGCTGGACGTCGGGGTGGTGCGCCCCGGCCGGCTCCTCGGCGAACATGCTGACCAGCCCGGCGTAGGCGTCGGCCCCCACCGAGCGGGTGGCGCCGCGCCCGCACAGCCGCAGCGCGACCACGGAGGTGCGGAACGAGTGGTCCAGGTGGTCGGGCGTGGTGGCCACGCCGACCCCGCTGGGGCCGGCCTGCACGACCGCGGTGGCCGCGGGCACGACCAGGGTGTGCAGCGGCCCGTGCGCGGTCGGGACGACGTCCTCGGGGCCGCCGGGGTGCTCGGCCCACACCGCGAACAGCGGCGCGGTCACCACCCGGTAGGAGGCGGTCGTGGACAGCCCGAGCGCCGCGGCCGCGGTGCGCCGCCGGTCGGCGGGCAGGTCACCGTCCACCAGCACGGCCAGGTGCCGGCGGGCGTCGGGGGCGCCGGCGTCCCGGTCGTGCCGCAGGCGGACGGCCAGGGCCAGCCGCTCCAGGACGATGGCGTCGTTGGCCTCGGCCGGGCCGGTCCGCTCCAGCCAGACGCAGGTGCCCGGTCCCGCCGGGGTGGCCCCCGCGGGCGGACCGTCCGGGGGCGGTCCGTCGGCGAGCTCGCCGCGCGGGGTGACCCGGACCGTGCGGGCGGGCCGCTGCTGGCCGAACCCGGCCACGCAGCCGGCCAGCGAGGCGGCCGCCGCGAGCAGCCCGCGGGTGTTGACCCCGCCGACGGACAGCTCGTCGAAGCAGGCGATGACGCGCAGGGCGAGGCTGGCCTCGGGGTCCAGGCGGGTGATCCGGCCGAGCAGTTCCTGCACGTCACGTCCTCGTCTCGCGCGGGTGCCGAGACAGTAGCCCCGGCGGGGGGTCCCGGTCAGTCCCCCAGCACGGTCTCCACCCAGGCGTCCCGGGCCCGGATCATCTGGCGGGCGACGGCGGTGTGCGGGGCGAACACGTCGCAGGCGTGGAAGGCCCCGCTCCACACGTGCAGCTGGGCGGCGGACCCGGCCCGCCAGAGGCCGTTCGCGTACTCGATGGCCTCGTCCCGGAAGATCTCGGCCGACCCGACGTCGATGAAGGCCGGCGGCAGCCGGCCCAGGTCGGTGGCCCGGGCGGGCGCGGCGTAGGGCGAGACGTCGGGTCCGCCGCGGGCGTCGCCCAGCAGCGCCGTCCAGCCGGTCTCGTTGCTGATCCGGTCCCAGACGCCGATGCCGTCGAACTGGCCGGTGGACGGCGTCGTCCCCCGGTCGTCGAGCATCGGGTAGTCCAGCACCTGGCCGCACAGGGCCGGGCCGCCGCGGTCGCGGGCGGCCAGCGCGAGCCCGGCGGCCAGGCCTCCCCCGCAGCTGGCGCCGCAGACCAGCAGCCGGTCGGGCCGGATGCCGAGCTCGCCGGCGTGCGCGGCGGTCCACTCCAGCGCGGCGTAGACGTCCTCCCGCGGGAACGGGTCGGGGTGCTCGGGGGCCCGCCGGTACTCGACGGTCACCAGCACCGCCCCCAGGTGCTGCACCCAGTCCAGGACCAGGTCGATGCCGCTGAACCGGTCGCCGAACATGAGCCCGCCCGAGTGCACGAAGAGCACGCCGGGCCGGGAGCCGTCGGCGCCGTCCGGGGTCAGCACCGAGACGGTGACCGGGTCGCCGCGGTGGCCGGCGATCTCCCGGTCGGCCCGGGAGATCCGGCGCTCGCGCAGCGTGTCCTCGATCGGGGCGGACGCGTAGGAGGTCCGCATGAAGCCGATCAGGTCCGGGGTGATCGTCGGGGGGAACATGCCGCCGACGACGGCCAGGCCGGCCTTGAGCTCGGGGTCGAACGGCGGGCGGGGCGGGGCGTCCACGGGTGTCCGCACGGGGGTCTCCTGCCTGCGCGCCGGGGTGGTCGGTGCTGATCGTGCTCCCGGGTGCACCCGGCCCCCCGACGGGCTCGAGGGGGCCGGGGCACGTCCGGGGGTCGTGCGAGGCGGTCAGAGCGACGCGTAGACCGCCTGCTCCACGTCGACGTAGGTCTTCCAGGCCCCGTCGCGGGCGATGAAGGGCAGGCTGTTGGTGTAGACCGACGCGCAGATGCCCGTCGTCCGGTCGACGAAGAAGTGCGTGTTGAACAGCCCCGCCCAGGCACCCGTGCCCGCCCGCCGACCACCGGGGACGTCGACGGTGTTGATCAGCAGCCCGTGGCCCCAGGTCCAGCCGGGGCCGGTGACGAAGCTGTCGGTCGTGGCCGGGTCGGCGGTGGCGATCTCCTCGGGGAACGGGATGTCCCCGAGCTGGCTGCTGAACGCGGCGTCCACGGTGTCCTCCCGCAGGATGCGGACGCCGTCGAGCTCGCCGCCGCGCAGCAGGGCGCGCTGGAAGCGGACGTAGTCCCGGGGCGTGGAGTACAGGCCGTGCCCGCCGGCGAACCACTCCGGCGACTGGTTGAGGATCTCCCCCGCCGAGGTCCAGCCGCCGCCCTCGCCGGGCACGTGCACCGTGACCAGGTCCTTCTTCCGCTCCTCGTCGAGCAGGAACATCGTGTCGGCCATGCCCAGCGGACCGGTGACGCCCTCGGCGACCACCCGGTCCAGGGTCGTCCCGGCGACGGTCTCGACGACCCGGCCGAGCCAGTCGGTGTTGATGCCGTAGACGAAGGACGTGCCGGGGTCGGCGGTGAGCGGGGCCCGGAAGGCCGCCATCGTGCCGGGGACGACGTTCGGCGTGCCGGTGGCGGCCTCCCAGCGGACCAGGTCGGCGTTCCAGAACCAGTAGCCCAGGCCGGTGGTGTGGGTGACCAGCTGGTGCACCGTCGCCTGGCTGGCCGGTGCCCGGTACTGCGGGGTGTCGCCGTCGAAGCCGGTGAGCACCTGCAGGTCGGCGAACTCGGGCAGGTAGTCCGCGACCGGCGCCGACAGGTCCAGCTCGCCGCGCTCGACCTGCTGCAGCGCCACGGTGGTGGCGACCATCTTGGTCATCGACATGATCCGGAACTGGGTCGCGGTGGTGACCGGGTCGTCGCTCTCCCCGGCCACCCGCACCCCGGCGCCGCCCTCGTAGAGCACGCCGTCCCGGTCGGCCACGATCGCCGCGATGTGCGGCACCTCGCCGCTGCCGACCGCCGCCGCGAGCACCGCGTCGATCCTGCTGCCGTCGATCCGTGCGCCCATCGGTGACCTCCGTCGTGTGCGCCGGGTCCGTTCCCGGTGCACCGACGACCCTGGTCGATCCGTGTGACCTGGGTAACCGTCAGCGGCGCGCACTTCGGGTGCCGTCGTCCGCCAGGTGGCGGACGGCGGCCCGTGCCAGGCTCGGCCGGTGTTCGTCACCATCGACCTGTTCAGCGCGCTGATCGACAGCCGAGCCGGCGGCGGTGCGGCGCTGGCCCGGATCGCCGGTGCGGCCGGGCACGACGTGGACGGCGGGGCGCTCTTCGACGACTGGGACGCCCGATGCAAGGCCTCGCAGCGGGACACGGTCGGGTGGATCCCGTTCGCCGAGCACTGCCGGCTGGCCCTGGCCGGCACCTGGGCGGCGCGGGGGTGGTCCGGGGACGTCGGGGCCGCCACCGAGGAGCTGCTGGACTCGCTGCCGAGCTGGCCGACCTGGCCCGACGTCCCGGCGGCCCTCCCCCGGCTGCGCGAGCGGCACCGGGTGGGCGTGCTGTCCAACGTCGACGACGCGCTGCTGGCCCGGACCCGGGTCGCCGGGCTGCTGGACCCCGACGACCTGCTGACCAGCGAGCGGCTGCGGGCCTACAAGCCGGGCCCGGAGATCTACCGCCGGGCGGTGGCCGCCGGCGTGGAGGTGCACGTGCCCGCCTCGGCACGGGACGTCCGGGGCGCGCTGGAGGCCGGGATGGCCGTCGTCCGGGTGGTCCGGCCCGGGCACCGGCTGGACCCCGCCGGGCCGGTGCCCGGGCTCGTGGTGCCCGACCTGCTGGCCCTGCCCGACGTGCTCGCGACGCTGGGCTGACCGCGGTCAGGGGCGGACCGGGTCGATCCGGGGCGGCCGGCGCAGGTGCTCGTAGACCACGCTGGTCCGGACGTCGGCGACCTCGGCCCGCTCGGTCAGCCGGTCGATGACGAAGGCGTAGAGCGCCTCGTTGTCGGCCACCGCGACGTGCAGCAGGAAGTCCTCGGCGCCGGACACCACGAAGAGCCCGATCGTCTCGGGCAGCGCCTGCGCCCAGTCCCGGAAGGCCTCGATCGCCCGGCGGGACGGCGGCCGCACCCGGACGGCGATCAGCGCCTGCACCGGGCGGCCGACGGCGGCCAGGTCGACGTCCAGGGTCGCGCCGCGGATGACCCCGCGGTCGCGCAGCAGCCGGGTGCGCTCCAGCGCGGTGGAGGGCGCCACGCCCACCGCGGCGGCCACGTCGCGGTTGCTCCGCCGGGCATCGGACTGCAGTTCCCGCAGGATCGCCGCATCGAGTTCGTCCACGGGTCCATCCTGCCCGCCGCTGCCGAACGATGTTCGGCAGCGGTCCGGATCGACCCCTCCTGTGCCTAGCGTGACGGCATGACAGCGAACGACGTCCCGGGTCTCCTGCCGACCGAGGTCATCACGGACGAGCCGACCCGCAACGCCCGGTTGAAGTGGGTGGTCCTGGTCGACCCCGCCGTCCCCGCGGGCGAGATGGTGAACGCGGTGGCCTGCATCGCCGCGGCCACCGGCGCTGCGGTGGACAACCTGCTCGGCCCGGGCGGCCCGGACGCCGACGGCGTCGACCACCCGGGCCTGCCGTGGGCCGGCTGCTCGGTGCTGACCGCGACCGCCGAGGAGCTGGCCGCCGTCCGGGCGAAGGCGGTGGCCTCGGTGGGCGTGCTGGTCGTCGACATGCCCCGGTCGGCGCAGACCCACCGGGTGTACGACGGCTACCTGGCCGAGCTGGCGACCACCGCACCGGCCGACCTGGCCTGCCGCGCGGTGGGCCTGGTCGGCCCGCGCAACCGGATCGCCGCGCTCACCAAGCGGCTGCCGCTGCTCACGTCCTGAGCGCGGCCCTCACTCCCGCCCGGTGAGGTGCGCCCGGACGGCGGTCCCGGCCGGGTCGAGCCAGCCCTTGCTCGCCGCGTAGCCGACCATCCCCTCGAAGCCGGCGACCCACTGCTCGTCGTCGGGTCGGCCCGCTGCCCGCAGCCGGGCCACGTCGAGCCAGGCGTGGTCACCCTCGACGGTGCCCAGCGGGGCCAGCCGGTCGGTCAGCTGGTCGGCGGGGATCTCCGCCGGGGCCAGCACGTCGAGGCTCTTGAGGTCGTCGGCGCCGGTGACCTCGGGGTCGGCGGTGGTGCTCAGGACGATGCGCACGGTGTCTCCTTCAGGTAGGTGGTCGCCGGGGCGGCGGCTGTCCGGTCGCGGGTCCTCAGGCTGATCGGGCCAGCCTGCGGATGTACTCGGCGGACGCCTCCGTCGTCGTGGTCGGTGCGTACTCCAGACCGATCGGGCCGGCGTAGCCCGCGGTCCGCAGGTCGGACAGCCGAGCCGGCCAGTCGATGCCGCCGGTGCCGGGTTCCCCGCGTCCCGCGGAGTCGGCGATCTGCACGTACTCCACGAGGTCGGCGAAGGCGGCGAGTTCCACCGTCGGGTCCTCGCCCTGGGTAACCGAGTGGTAGAGGTCGTAGAGCAACCGGAACGAGTCGGAGCCCACCCTCCGGACCACGTCGGCCGCATCGGCCGTGTGGTCGAGGAGTGCGCCCGGGTGGTCCACCCGGGTGTTCACGGCCTCCAGCAGTAGAGCCACACCCGAACCCTCGATCCTGTCCACGGCCCGGCGGAAGATGCCGGCCAGGCGTTCGTGGTTCGCAGTGCGCGTCGCCCCGCCGTACCCGACGCCCGAGCCGGTGACTACCCGCGGGCAACCGAGGAGGTGAGCAGCCTCGACCGCGCGGTCGAGGCCCGCGGAGAAGGCGTCCGCCGTCTCCCAGGGCAGCGCGAAGTCGGTGCGAGGCTCGACGACGATCGACGTCATCGACACGCCCGTGTCGGCCAGCGCACCGGCGATCGAGGGCAGGTCCTTGCTCGCGGTCCCCCACATCTCGACTGCGTCGAAGCCGGCGGCGGCCGCCGCGCGGACGCGGTCCGCGTGGTCGGGACCCGCCTCGGTGAAGAGCAGCTCGATGTTGGGTGCCAAGCGGTACACGTTGGTCACTCCTGTCCGACGGCCGTGGAGGGGACGGTACGCAGGACGAGTTCGACGAAGGGGTGTCCTCGTCGTCGGCTGGCGGGGCGACCGGCACCAGCCCGGTCAGCGCGGCGGGGCCACGTCCACGTCCACGTCCAGCCAACGGCCGAGCAGCTCCAGCACGGCGTCCAGGTGCTCGTCGGTGGCGCCCGGCGCGGTCAGGTCCACGACGCCGCGGTCGGGGGCCGGCCACCGGACCAGGCCGGACCCGTCGTCGAACCGGAAGGTGCCGGTGTCCGCCCGGCGGGCGGCTCCGCGGTGCAGCACCAGCTGGAAGACGTCCCCCGGTGCGAGGCGGAAGGTGACCCGGTCGACGCCGTCGACGGCGAAGGACGGCGCGTTCCACTTCACCCGCTCCTCGATGCCCGGGCGCAGGGCCAGCACGGCGGCGCGCACCCGCAGGACGTCGTCCCGGCGCGGGTGCTGCAGGGTGTCGAGGTACTGCTCGACGCTGGTGGTGGTCATGCCGTGCAGACCTCAGCCGACCGGCGGACTCATCGGCCGGGTCAGGAACAGCGTGTCGCCGTGGGCGTCGTCGGGCTCCACCCGGTCGGTCGGCTCGAAACCGACGCGCGCGAGGACCCGGAGGGAGGCGCCGTTCCGCCGCCGGACCGTGGCCCACAGTCGCCGGTGCCCCGAGCTGTCGGCCCAGCCCACCACCGCTGCGGCGGCCTCGGTGGCCAGGCCCCGGTGCCAGGCGTGCCGCAGCAGCTCGAACGCGATCTCCGGCTCCCCCGCGGGCACGCGCTCGCCGGCGAGCAGACCGCAGTGCCCGACGACGTCGCCCTGTCCGCGGCGCTCGACGGCGAGCCAGCCGAGCGTGCTCGGCCGCTGCTCCCGGATCCACCGCCCGAGCTCCTCGACCGTGGGCCGACCGTCGCGGCCGGGCCGGCGGTGCGGCGGGACCCGCGGGTCCCGCTCCTCCCACAGCTGCCGGAGGACCGGCGCCTCGGCCACCCGCCAGGGCCGCAGCCGGAGCCGCTCGGTGGTCAGCACGATCCCGTCGGGACCCGGCTCCTCCACGGGGGCGACCCTCCCACGCTCGACGAGGGCGGACCTACCGGCCGAGCTGCTCGACGACCGCCCGGGTGGCATCGGCCAGCAGCCCGTCGTCGCTGTCGGCCTCGGCCGTCCCGCGGTCGGTGAGCAGGACGACGACGAGCGGTGCGCCGCCGTCGTCCGGCTGCACGACCGCGACGTCGTTGCGGGTGCCGTACCCGCCGCTCCCGGTCTTGTCCCCCACCGTCCACCCCGTCGGGACGCCGGCCCGGACGGCCGCGTCGCCGGTGGTGTTCTCCTGCAGCCACTGCAGCAGCAGCGCACGCCGCGGCGGGGTCAGCGCGTCGCCGAGCACGAGCTGCTCGACGGTGCGGCCCAGGCCGGCCGGGGTGGAGGTGTCCCGCGGGTCGCCCGGGGTGGCCTCGTTGAGCGCGGGCTCGGTGCGGTCGACGTTCGTCGTGGTGTTGCCGGCGTCCCGCAGTGCGGCCTGCACCTGGGCCGGACCGCCCAGCTGCTCGACCAGCAGGTTGGCCGCGGTGTTGTCGCTGACCGTGATCGCCGCCCGCATCACCTCGCGCAGCGGCAGACCGACCCCCACGTACTGCGACGTCACCGGCGCGTACTCCAGCACGTCGGCGGCCTCGATCGGCACCACGGCGTCCAGCTGGGCGTCGTCGACCCGCTGCAGCAGGAGGCCGACCAGCACGAGCTTGATGGTCGAGGCGTGCGCGAACCGCTCGTCGACCCGGTGGCCGAGCACCTGCCCGGTGCCGGTGTCCAGCACCCAGGCGCCCACCCGGGCGCCGTAGGCCTGCTCGAGCGCGTCGACACCGGCGAGGGCGGCGACGTCGGGGGTCGTCGTGGACGCCGCCGCGGACGACGGTGCGGACGAGGGGCTGGACGTCGACGCCGTCCCGCCGCTCCCTCCGCAGCCGGCCAGCAGGACCGCGGCCACCAGCACCGCCGCCCTCCGCATCACAGCAGCGCCAGCAGGACGCCGAACCCCAGCGCCCCGGCCGCCACGGCCGGCAGCAGCCAGCGCGCGGCGGCCAGGTGCTGCCGACGGTGGGACCCGAGCACCAGGAGGAGCAGCACCCCCACGCCCCCGGCGACGGCAGCCTGCCCGGGGTGGCCCAGCACGACGCCGAACAGCACGACCGCCTCGGCCAGCCAGGCCGCCACCAGCACGGCGATCCCGAGGCCGCGCTCCCGCCCCTCCCCGGTGCGCCAGGCCCGGCCCGCCAGGCCCAGCACGGCACCGCCGACCACCCCGGCGACGAGCCACACCGCGACCGGCACGGGGGCCACACCGAACCCGCGCGCGGCGGAGACGATGTAGTAGCCCGCCACCTGCGCGGTGCAGGCGAGCACGCCGACCAGGACGGCGGACCGGGTCGAGCGGGCCCACGCGGCGACCAGGAACGGCGCCAGCAGCCACGGCCCGACCGCGTTCGTCAGACCCGACAGGACGGTCGACCCGAGCAGCGTCTGCGCCGGGGACGTCAGCGCCCCGACGGCCACGCCGACGCCGAGGGCGAGCAGCCACCGGACGGGGGCGGTCGGGGGCGCAGCGGTCGGGGCTGCAGCGCTCGAGGACAGGGCGGTGGTCACGCGACCACTGTCGCCCGCCGTCCCCCGTCGCGGATCGCCCCCGGGGTGGAGATCCGCGCCGGCGGTCTCCACCCCCGGGCGGACCCGCCGGCCGGGGTCAGGCCGGCACAGCGGGGGCCGCGACCTGACGGTCCAGCGCGCGTTCCCGCACGAGCAGGAACAGCGGGAACATCAGCGCGAACGCCGTCGGGAGCGACAGCAGGCCGTAGAGCCAGGGCAGCCGCATGCCCACCCGCCGGCCCTCGACGGTCATGAACACCGCGCCCGCGACGAACACGACCAGCAGGTCGACGGCCGCCGAGGACGACGCAGCGTTGGCGAACCAGGCCTCGAGGTACGGGACCGAGCCGGTGTACCGGAGGGTAAACCACCAGGTGCCGACCAGCCCGACCACGGCGGCGACCCCGTAGAACGCCTGCCGGACATGGGTGGCGCGCATGGCTGCTCCTGGTGGCCGGCGTCGGTGGTCAGCGGGCGCCGTGCGCCGGCAGCGCGGCCACGCAGTCGGGCCGCAGGGGGGTCAGCAGGGCCTCGGCGAGGTCCTCCAGCTGCCGGGCCCCCCAGGTGCCCAGCGGCTCGAACACGTGCCGCCGGACCTCCTGGGCGTAGCCCGGTTCGACCTGCGCCACCAGCTCCGCACCGGCCTCGGTCAGCCGGGCCAGCGTGCGCCGGGCGTCGGCCGGGTCGGTGGTCCGGGTGATCCGCCCGCGCTTCTCCAGCCGGGCGACGATCCGCGACAGGTGCGACGGGGTGACGGCGGCGGTGGAGGCCAGCCGGCCCATGTGCACCTCGCGGTCCTCGCCGGCCGACAGGCACCGGAGCACCCCGTACTCCGCGTGGCTCAGGCCGGCGGCGGCCTCGAGGTAGGTGTCGAGCTCGGCGGGGAGCCACATCATCACCCCGACCAGCAGCGACCAGGTGCGGTCCTGCTGGTCGGACAGGCGCTCCATGCCCGCACCCTACCGTTGCTTGCCGCGGAAAGGACCTGGCGTACGTTGCTTTCCGCGGCAAGAGATGCCGCGCGTCGACAGGAGATCCCCCGTGCATGCTGCCCGCTACCACCGCTACGGCGCGCCCGACGTCCTCGTCGTGGAGGAGGCCCCCGAGCCGCACGCCGGTCCCGGCGCCGTCCGCATCGCCGTCCGGGCCGTGAGCGTCAACCCCATCGACGTGCTGCTGCGCGCCGGCCGGCTGGAGTCCGTGCTGCCCCTGGAGCTGCCGGCGATCCCCGGCCGGGACGCCGTCGGGGTGGTCGACGAGGTCGGCGCCGGGGTCGAGGGCACCCGGGTGGGCGACCTTGTCTTCGGCCTGGGCGGGGTCAGCGACACCACGGCGGAGTTCGCGGTGCTGACCGCGTGGAGCGGCGTCCCCGGTGGCTGGTCCACCGAGCAGGCGGCCGCTGCCGGCCTGGCGTCGGCCACCGCGGCCGCCGCGCTGGAGGACCTGGGCGACCTGGCCGGTCGGACGGTGCTGGTCGAGGGTGTCTCCGGCGGCGTCGGCAGCGCGGTCGCGGCGCTCGCGCTGGCCGCCGGGGCCACGGTCGTCGGCACCGCGAGCCAGGCGCACCACGACGCCCTCACCGCCCTGGGCATCCGGGTGACGACCTACGGCGAGGGCCTGGCCGACCGGGTCGCCGCCCTCGCCCCGGACGGCGTGGACGTCGCCGTCCACGCCGCCCCCTCGGCCTCGCTGCCCGACCTGGTGGCGATCGTCGGCGACGCCACCCGGGTCGTCACCGTCGTGGACACCGCAGGCGCGGCCCGCCTGGGCGCGCGCTCGGTCAACGCCCGCAACGACTCCGCCCTGCTCGAGCAGCTCGCCCAGCTGGGCCGGCGCGGGGCGTACACCCCCCGGGTCGCGCACGTCCTCCCGCTGGCGTCCGTCGCCGAGGCCCACGCGCTGGCCGAGGGCGGCACGGGCAAGGTCGTGGTCACCGTCCCCTGACCCGGCCCTGACCGACCGGCGCTGCGGTCACCGGGCGCCGGCGTCCTCCGGGGCGGCCGGCGCACCGAGGGCGGTCAACCCGCACAGCCGCAGGGAGAGGTCGAAGGTCCGGGCGGCGAGGTCGGCGTCGGTGAGGCTGGCGTAGGGCGGCCGCTGCGCGGGCGCCCCGCCCAGGCCCAGGGGGCCGCGGGGACCGAAGAACCGGCCCCCGTCGGCCGCCGGGTCGGTGGCCGCGAGCAGGGCCGGGAGGCCGGCGCTCTCCACCGTGCCGACCACCCACCCGCGGACGGACAGCAGCCGGATCACGCGGCGGCCGGCGGTGTCCCGGCTGCGACCGACCTCGGGACGGGCGGCCAGCAGGGCGGTCGGCGCGATGCCGGGGTGCGCCAGGTTGCTGGTGATCCCCCAGCCGGCGGCCTTGCTGCGCCGGTCCAGCTCCAGGCCGAAGAGCCCCAGCGCGACCTTGGACGAGCGGTAGGCCTTCATCCCGTCGTAGCTGCGCTCCCAGTCCAGGTCCGCCAGGTGCAGCACGCCGCGGTCGGCCGCGATGCTGAGCTGGGACACCACCCGGGCGCGACCGGCGACCAGCAGCGGGTGCAGGTGGGCGACCAGGGCCACGTGGCCCAGGTGGTTGGTGCCGAACTGCAGCTCGTGCCCGTCGACGGTGGTCTGCCGGGTGGGCGGGGTCATCACGCCGGCGTTGAGCACCAGGATGCCGATCGGGGCGCCCTCGGCCCGCAGCTCGTCGCCCAGCGCGGCCACGGAGTCCAACGAGGACAGGTCCATCGTGCGCAGCGACACCTGAGCGCCGGGCACCTCCGCCCGGATGCCGTCGAGTGCGGCCTGGCCCTTGGCGGGGTTGCGGACGGGCAGCACCACCTCGGCGCCGGCGGCGGCCAGCCGGGCGGCGATGAGCCGGCCCATGCCGTCGCTGGCGCCGGTGACGAGGGCACGGGTGCCGGTCAGGTCGGGGACGGTGATGTCGAGGGCTGTGCGGGCCACGGGGACCTCCGGGGTCGGTGTCGAACGGTCGGTGTCGAGCGGGTCGCCGCCGACAGTGCGCGCCGCCGGCCGGGGCAGCCACGGCCTGTCGATCCGTGGCTGGCCGGGCCGGGCCTGCCGCGCAGAGGGGGATCACCAGGTCCTGCCACGCGACGGCGCCGACCGGTACGAAGGAGACCGGTGCGGGAGGAGACCGGCACCGACGAGGGCAGGAGAGCGCGTGGACATCGACCGCACGGGTCTGGCGGACTTCCTGCGCACCTGCCGGGAGGCGCTGCAGCCCGAGGACGTCGGGTTGCCCCGCGGCCAGCGGCGTCGCACCAGCGGACTCCGCCGCGAGGAGGTGGCCGCGCTGTCCCACATGTCCGCCGACTACTACGCCCGCCTCGAGCGCCGGCGGGGGCCGCAGCCGTCGGAGGGCATGGTCGCGGCGATCGCGCAGGGCCTGCACCTGTCCCTCGACCAGCGCGACCACCTGTCCCGCCTCGCCGGCCACCACCCGCCCGCCCGGGGCGCGGAGAGCCAGCACGTCGGGCCGGGCATCCTGCGGATCCTCGACCGGCTCGACGACACCCCGGCCGAGGTGGTGACCGAGCTCGGGGAGACCCTGCGCCAGACCCGGATGGGCATCGCCCTGCTGGGCGACGCCTCGGTGCGGACCGGCCCCGGGCGCAGCCTGGGCCACCGCTGGTTCACCGATCCCGGGTCCCGGTCGCTCTACCACCCCGACGACCACGGCTACCTGTCCCGGGTGTGGGCCTCCGGGCTGCGGGAGGTCATCGCGCTCCGGGGTCCGCGGTCCCGGGCCGCGGCGCTCGCCGAGGACCTGCTGGCGCGCAGCGAGGAGTTCCGGCAGGTCTGGGCCACCCACGAGGTCGGCGTGCGGCCGCGGCCGGTGAAGCGCTTCGTGCACCCGGAGGTCGGCCTGCTGGAGCTGCAGTGCCAGACCCTGTCCGACCCGCAGCAGTCCCACTCGCTGCTGGTCTACACCGCGGTGCCCGGCAGCGAGAGCCACGAGAAGCTGCAGCTGCTGTCGGTGGTCAGCGCCCCCTGACCCTCCGGGACGGATGACGTAGCCCGGCCGCGTCGTGCCACCGGTCCCGGAGGGGTCATCGCACGGTGGGTCGCCGGCCGGCCGGCTGCCTACCCTCGGCACACGTGGACGACGCCGTGCCGCCCCCGGCACCGGTCGCCCCGGTCGACCGGAGGGTGCACCCGTCATGACAGCCCCAGGACCCGGCTCCGTGCTGGTCGTCAGCGCGCACGCCGCCGACTTCGTCTGGCGCGCCGGGGGTGCCCTGGCGCTCTACGCCGACCGCGGCGCCGCGGTGCACGTCGTGTGCCTGAGCTTCGGCGAGCGCGGCGAGTCCCAGGGCCTCTGGAAGCAGGAGGGCATGACCCTGGACGGCGTCAAGACCGCCCGACGCGCGGAGTCCACCGCCGCCGCGCAGGCCCTGGGCGCGACGGTCGAGTTCCTGGACCTCGGCGACTACCCGCTGCGGGTGGACGCCGGCGCCGAGGACACCCTCGTCGCGATCCTGCGCGCGCACGCCCCGGACGTGCTGCTCACCCACGTACCGCACGACCCGTACAACACCGACCACGACCTGGCCCACGCCACCACGCTGCGGACCCGGATGGTCGCCCAGGCGCACGGCCACGACCGCAGCACCGCCCCGCTGGGCGCCCCGCAGGTGTTCCAGTTCGAGCCGCACCAGCCCGAGGTCTGCGGCTTCGTGCCCGACCTGCTGCTGGACGTCTCCCCGGTCTGGGAGCGCAAGCTCGAGGCCATGCGCTGCATGGCCGGCGGCCAGGGTCATCTCGTCGACTACTACACCGACCTCGGCGTCCGGCGCGGCGTGCAGGCCCGGCGCAACGGCGCCCCCGCCGGCGTCACCCACGCCGAGGCCTTCCGGCGGACCTACCCCAGCGTCGGGACGGAGCTGCGATGACCCAGCACGTGGTGGTGCGGACGACGAAGGGCCCGGCGCCGGCCGACCTGGCCGCACTGGCCGGGTTCGGCGTCGCGACCGCGCACGAGGCGGCCGGCCGGACCGGGCTGGTCGGGCCCGAGCTGCGGCCAATCTACCCCGGCTCCAGGATTGCCGGCCGGGCGGTCACCGTGCTGTCCCACCCCGGCGACAACCTGATGATCCACGCCTGCATCGAGCAGTGCCGGGCCGGTGACGTGCTGGTCGTGGCGACCACCTCACGCAGCACCGACGGCATGTTCGGCGAGCTGTTCGCCACCCAGCTGCGGGCCCGCGGCGTGCTGGGCCTGGTCACCGACGCCGGCGTCCGGGACGTCGCCGAGCTGACCGCCATGGACTTCCCGGTCTGGTCCCGGGCGGTGCACGCGCAGGGCACGGCCAAGGCGGTCCCCGGCTCGGTGAACGTGCCCGTGGTGGTGGCCGGCCGGCTGATCACCCCCGGGGACGCCGTGGTCGCCGACGACGACGGGGTGATGTGCGTGCCGCTGGCCGACGTCCCCGCCGTGGTGGCCGCGTCGGCCGCCCGGGAGGCCACGGAGGCCGGGAAGCGGGCGCAGTTCGCCGCCGGCACCCTGGGCCTGGACCTCTACGACCTGCGCCCCACCCTGGAGCGGCTGGGCGTGGTCTACCTGGACGAGGACGACGCCTGACCGGGGGCGGGGCCGCCGGCCCCGCCCCCGCACTCAGGCGCTCGCGACGGCGTCCAGCAGCAGCCGGCTCAGCTCGCGCGGCCGGCTGAGGAACGGCGAGTGCGCGGAGTCGACGTGCACCACGTGGTCCACCCGGCCCTCGGCCATCGCCTCCTGCACGAACGGCGGGATGCCGGTGTCCAGGTCGGCCACCACGTAGGTCGTGGGCACCGCCCGGTGCGCGGTCGCCGGCAGTGGGGTGGTCACCGAGCTCATCGACTGGAACCCCAGCTGCGCCGCGGCCGACGCGGCCACGGCCGGGTCGCAGTCGCCGTAGAAGACCGCGACCGGGTCGGCGGCGGCCATGTGCGTGCCGTCGGCCGAGATGTCCCAGAACGGCGGCGGCGTGCCGCCGCCGGCCTGCAGCAGGGTCGCCCCCTCGTCCAGGACGAAGGCGCACACGTAGACCACGCCCACCACGTCGTCCCGGCCGACCGCGGCTGCGCTCACCGGCAGCCCGCCGTAGGAGTGGCCGACCAGCACCTTGGGCCCCTCGACCGCGTCGAGCACCGCACCGACGGCCGCGATGTCGTCGGCCAGTCCCCCGAGCGCCGCGGCGTCCTGCCCCGAGCTGGGCAGGTCCACCGTCGCCGTCGCCTGCCCCTGGGCGGCCAGCTCGTCGACCACCGTCGACCAGCACCAGGAACCGTGCCAGGCGCCGTGCACCAGCACGAGGGTCGGGGTGGGGTCGGTCTGCGTCATCGTCTGCTGCTCCGTCGCTGGAGTGGGCGCCACCGGGCGGTGGTGCGGGGAGGTGCTGCCCGGAGCCTGCTGCACCGGCCGACCGCTCCGCGCCGGTCCGACGACGCGCCCGCACCGGCCGGGCGACCCGGGCCGGGCGGGTCAGATGTCGCGCCGCACCGGTGCCGCACCGGCCACGGCACCCGGGTCACGCGGAGCACGTCGTCCCCCGGTGTCCTCCCTAGGATTTCGGGAGGCCCGATCGGGCCGGCAGCTCGCGGGAGGTGGGGACCGTGTCGACGTTCGTGCTCGTCCACGGCGCGTGGCACGGCGGGTGGTGCTGGGACCGGGTCGCCCCGGTGCTGCGCGCCGCCGGCCACGAGGTGCACGCGCCCACGCTGACCGGGCTGTCGGAGCGGGCGCACCTGCTCTCGCCGCTGGTCGGGCTGGACACCCACGTCGAGGACGTCGTCCGCCTGCTCGACACCCTCGACCTGCGCGACGTCGTGCTGGTCGGGCACAGCTACGCCGGCCAGGTGGTCACCGCGGTGACCGACCGCCGTCCCGACCGGGTCGCGCTGCGGGTGCACCTGGACGCCTTCGTCGGGGACGACGGCGAGGCCGCCCGCGAGCTGCTGCCCGAGACCGTCGCCCACCACTGGGCCGAGTCCGCCGCCGAGCAGGGCTTCGGCTGGCTGGTCGCCGTCCGCAAGCTGTCGGTGCTGGGCGTCACCGAGCAGGCCGACGTGGACTGGCTGCTGCCCAAGCTCACCCCGCACCCGTGGAAGACCTACACCGACCCGCTCCGGCTGACCGGCGCCGGGGATGGCGTCCCCGCCGCCTTCGTCGAGTGCACCGACTGGATGGGGGTGTTCGCCGGCCAGGCCGACCGGGCCCGCGCCCGCGGCTGGCCCGTGCACGAGATCGCCACCGGCCACGAGGCCATGGTGACCGCTCCCGACGAGCTGGCCGCCCTGCTGGACCGACTCGCCCGCTGAGACTGGAGACCACCGTGGAGTTCCTCGTCCGGACCGAGAACCGCATGCCCCTCGACACCCCGGACGACGTCCGGGAGTCCCTGCGCGCCGGGGAGCGCGCGCGGGCCCAGGAGCTGCGGGACGCCGGCATCCTGCTGCGGCTGTGGCGGGTGCCCGGCCGCAACGCCACCGTCGGGCTCTACGCGGCGGCCGACCCCGCCGAGCTGCACGACGCCCTGGTCTCGCTGCCGATGTGGAAGTACATGGACGTGCAGGTGGAGGCCCTGGCCACCCACCCGCAGGAACGCCGGTGACGCCGGTCGCCGTCGTCACCGGCGCGGCCGGCGGCATCGGGGCGGCCATCGTGCGCCGGCTGGTCGCCGACGGGTTCGCCGTCGCCGCCCTGGACGTGGCACCACCGGCCGACGAGGGCGTGCGGGCGGCGGTCGAGGGCGGCACCGTCGGTTGGTGGGACTGCGACGTCACCGACCCGATCGCCGTGCACGACACCGTGGCCGCCGTGGTGGCCCGGCACGGCCGGCTGGACGCGCTGGTCAACGACGCGGGCCTGCTGTCCGGGCGGGCCAGCTTCCTGGAGACCACGCCCGAGCAGATGCACCGCTTCTTCGACGTCAACGCCGTCGGCGTGCTGCTGATGACGCAGGCCTGCTTCCCGCACCTGCGCGACGCCGAGGCCGGCGGCCGGGTGGTCAACCTGGGCAGCCGCACGTTCTTCACCGGCGGCCCCGGCCAGCTCGCCTACGTGGCCAGCAAGGGCGCGGTGATCGGCATGACCCGGGTGATGGCCCGCGAGCTCGGCGAGCACCGGGTCACCGTCAACGCCGTCGTCCCCGCCCAGGTGGAGACACCGGGCACCCAGGCGCACTCGGGTCCCGAGGTCTTCGCCCGCACCCGGTCGCAGCAGGCCATCCCCGACCCGGTCACCGGGGACGTCGTCGCCGGCACGGTGGCGCACCTGCTCTCCCCCGACGGCCGGCTCACCACCGGCCAGTGCGTGGTGGTGGACGGCGGCGGTCTGCTGCGCTGAGGCTCAGCCGAAGACGACGGTCCGGTTGCCCACCACCGCGACCCGGGTCTCGGTGTGCCAGCGGACCGCGCGGGCCAGCGCCCGGCTCTCGGCTTCCCGGCCGCGGGCGGCCAGGTCGTCGGGACCGTGGGAGTGGTCGACCCGGATGAGCTCCTGCTCGATGATCGGACCCTCGTCGAGGTCGGCGGTGACGTAGTGCGCGGTGGCGCCGATGAACTTCACGCCGCGGGCGTGGGCCTGGTGGTAGGGCCGGGCGCCCTTGAAGCTGGGCAGCATCGAGTGGTGGATGTTGATCGCCCGGCCGGCCAGCGCGCGGCACAGGCCGTCGCTGAGGATCTGCATGTACCGGGCCAGCACGACCAGCTCGACCTCCTCGCGCTCCACCAGCTCGAGCAGCTGCGCCTCGGCGTCGGCCTTGGTGTCCGGCGTGACCGGGATGTGCACGAACCGCACGCCGAAGCTGTCGGCCACCCGGCCCAGGTCCGGGTGGTTGGACACCACCGCGACGACCTCGATGCCCAGCTCACCCACGGAGGCGCGGAAGAGCAGGTCGTGCAGGCAGTGGGCGAACCTGCTCACCATGATCACCACGCGCGGCCGGTGGTTCCGGTCGGCCAGGGTCCAGGTCATCCCGAACCGCTCCGCCAGCGGCTCGACGGCCGCCCGGATGGCCGGCAGGTCCAGCGGGGCGCCGTCGACCCGGGCGAACTCCACGCGCAGGAAGAACTCACCGGTGCTGGGGCTGCCGAACTGGCCGCTCTGCACGATGGTGCAGTCCAGGTCCACCAGCAGGCCGCTGACCGCGTGCACGATGCCGGGGGCGTCGGGGCAGTGCAGCAGCAGCACGCCGTGCTGCGCGCCCAGGGGCGGGGTCATGGCACCTCCAGCAGGGACGGGGCGGGCTGCCCGGCGGCGAGCCGGGCCGCGGTGACGGTGGTGCGCAGCAGCCAGACGTCGGTGACCGGGCCGACGCCGCCGGGGACCGGGGTGATCGCCCGTACCCGCGGGGCCACCGAGGCGAAGTCGACGTCGCCGACCATGTGGACGACGCCGTCCGGGCCGGTCCGGGCGTTGATGCCGACGTCGATGACGACGGCGCCCTCGCTGACGTGCTCGGCCCTGATCAGTCCGGCCTTGCCCGCGGCGACCACCAGCACGTCGGCCCACCGGGTGTGCCGGCCGATGCCGGTGGTCCGGTCGGCCCACTCGTCGACCGACTGCACCGTGGCCTGCCGGGCGTAGCCCAGGCTGATCGCGGGCTTGCCCACGTTGTTCGAGCGGCCGACCACGACGATGTTCGCCCGGTGGTAGAAGTCCGTGCGGTCCTCCCCCACCGAGTCCAGCCAGGTGTCGAGCAGGTGGAACACCGACGCCGCGGTGGACGGCACGAAGCGGGGCACGCCCAGGGCCAGCAGGCCGGCGTTCTCCGGGTGCACGCTCTCGATGTCCTTGGTCGGGTCGATGGCCCGGAACACCACGGACTCGTCCAGGTGCGCCGGCAGCGGGCGCAGCACCAGGATCCCGGAGACGGCCGGGTCGGCGTTCAGCAGCGCCACCTCGGCCAGGACCTCGGGCAGGGTGGTCGCGCCGTCCAGCGCGCGGTGCCGGTAGGGCACGTCCAGCTCGCCGGCCAACCGGCGCAGCCGTCGCTCGTAGGCGCCGGCCCCGTACTCCTGGCCGACCGCCAGGGTGGCCAGGCCGATGCCCACGCCGTCCCGGCGCAGCGCGGCGACGTCGACGGCCAGCTCCTCGCGCAGGGCGCGGGCGCAGGCGCGGCCGTCGATGAGCTGGGCGGTCACGGGAGCCGGGCCAGCCAGCGCTGCCGCCAGGCCTCGGTGGTGTCCAGCTCGTTGAAGGTGAACACGTGCAGGCCCTCGAGCCCGCTGCCCGGGACGCCGAAGGCCGGGGTCAGCTGCTGGATCAGCTTGTCCGGGCTGTAGCCGCCGGGCAGGAAGAACCGCCAGAACATGTTCTGCTGCTTCTTCAGGAACCGGGCGGACTGGCCCAGGCCGAGGCCGGCCGACACCCGGATCAGCTTCTGCCGGCTGATCGCCCCGGGGATGCCCACCCGGACCGGCAGGGTGACCCCGCGCTCGTAGGCCGTGCGGGCCCACCGCACGGTGGTCGCGGCGTCGAAGCACAGCTGGGTGATGACCTGGGTGGCGTGCTCGGCCTTGGCCTCCAGCGCGCGCTCGACGAGCTCGTCGGCGATGCTGCCGTGCCCCTCCGGGTAGCCGCCGATCCCGACCGTGCTGAACGGGCGGCCCATCTCGTCCAGGGCCTCCAGCAGGCCGAGGGCGTCGGTGAAGTCACCGGCCGGCTCGGCGGCGTCCCCGCCGATCACGAAGACCCGGTCGACGCCGGCCTCGCGCAGCTGGGCCACCAGGTCGGCCAGGTGCGCCCGGTCCCGGACCAGCCGGGCCGCCAGGTGCGGCGCGGCCCGGTACCCGGCGGCGGTCAGCCGGACGGCGAGGTCCACGGTCGGGCCCAGGCCCTTGGCCTCGGTGGTGGTGACGGTGAGCGCGACGTCGGTGGGGACGTCGGCCAGCACCTTGTCCTCGGCCGTCTTGAAGGGCAGCACCTCGTAGGTGGCGTCGCGGAGGGCGGCGGCGAGCTGGGCCCGGCCGGCCCGCGGCAGCCCGGCGTCCGGGCGGGAGACCACGGCCATCACCGGTCCCGGTAGCTGCTGCGGGCGAACTGGACGTAGGGGGCCTGGGCCACCGTGGCGCGGATGTCGACCACCCGGTGCTCCTCGACCTGCGGCTTGCGCGAGTTCGGCTCCTCGCCCCAGCGGACGACGACCTCGGTGCCGGGCTCGGCGCAGGCCAGGTCCACCGCGGCGAGGGAGACCATCACCCGCTCGTTGGCGATGTAGCCGCAGTCCAGGGAGACGCCGACCGGCCGGCCGTCGAGCAACACCTGGTCCTCCTGGTGCAGCGCGTAGCGGATCTTGGGCAGGTCCAGGTACTTCGCGCCCGGGCCCTCCTCGACCAGCGATCCCATGGCCGCGGCGACGTCCTCGGGGTGCCACACCAGGGTGACTTTTCGCCTGGGCGGGGCGACCGCGAGCGCCTCCAGTGCCGCCCGGCCGACGAAGTCGTGGTCGAACTTCACGTTCCGGTCGTAGCCCAGGTCGTAGGGGGTCAGGTAGTAGTCGGCGATGTCGGCGGAGTCCACGCTGCCGCCGATCGCGCCGATCGCCGAGGCCGGCAGCCACTCCCGGTACTCCTGCAGCAGCGGGTCGTCGCCGAAGACCGCCGGGATCGGGGCGGGCACCCACCCGGACTCCAGGTTGGCCGTGGAGTAGGCCTTGGCGCCGGCCCGGACCAGGCCGTGGTCGGCGCCGGCGGTCAGCAGCGCCTGCAGCACCCGCTCGCCGTCGGCCCAGGGCCCGAACAGCTCGAAGCCGGGCTGGCCGGCCATGCCGTGCCGCAGCGCCCGCACGGTGGCGCCGTCGACGGTGAAGGTGGCCATGTGGAAGAACTTCGTGTCCGGCAGCGGCGCGCCGGTGGCCTGCTCGAGGACGGCGGCCGCGGTCGGCCCCTGCAGCTCGTAGCGGTACAGGCGGGGCGGGCCGTCGGTGCGGACGGCGGAGTTGTCGTCGCGCTCGGCGGTGACGTCGTGGTCGCCGCGCTGCAGGTGGAACAGCACCCAGTCGATGACCATCGGGTGGCCGACCAGGTCGAACAGCTCGTCCTCCAGGTGGAAGAGGATCGCGTCGCCGATCAGCTGCCCGTCGGGGTTGACCGCCACGAACTGCTTGGCCTTGTCCACGCCGAAGCCCTCGAAGGAGTTCACCGCCAGCCCGCGCAGCAGGTCCAGCGCGCCGGGCCCGGACAGGAACAGGTCGGTCATGTGGTGCGACTGGTCCAGCAGGGCGCAGGTCTCCGCCCAGGCCCGCTGCTCCGAGCGCCAGTTGGTGAACTCCGGCGCGACCGGGAACGTCATGGCCCGGGCCGCCGAGTGCCGCAGCAGCTCGACCGGGGAGCCGGCGCGGTCGACGGCGGCTGCCAGGGACTCGGACGTCATCTGCGGGTGGCCTTCCCTCGGGGGCGGCGCCGGGGACCCGGCACCTGACCTGGTTCGACGGTAGGGACGGCACCGGTCTCGGAGGATCGCGCGGATGACCGGACCTCGGTGGGCGGCCGTCGTGCCCCGGGTAGGGCATGTGACGTAGCCCGGGCGCGCAGAGCGACGATCCGCCGCCGACGGCCGTCGACCACGATGGTCCGGTGTCCGTCCCCGCTGCGCCCGACCCCTGCTGGGCGCGGTTCGACGACCTGGTCGCCGGGCAGGCCCTGCTGTTCAGCACCCCGCCGCGGGTGCTGGCCGCCTGGACCCCGGCCGAGGTCCCCGGCGTGCTCGCCGCGGTGGAGCAGGCGTGCGCACAGGGCTCCTGGGCGGCCGGGTTCGTCGCCTACGAGGCGGCGGCGGGGCTCGGGGCCGGGTTGCCGGTGCACCCGCCCGAGGAGGGGCTGCCGCTGGTCTGGTTCGGCGTCGTGGACGACGCCCCCGAGGCCGGCCCGCCGATCACCGCCGACGCCGGCACCGGGCACCGCACCGGCCCGTGGGTCGCCGACGCGGGCCGGGCCACGCACGCCGCCGCGGTGGCCGCCGTCCGCGAACGGATCGCCGCCGGGGACACCTACCAGGTCAACCTCACCACCCGGCTGCGCGCCCGCACCGCCGGCGACCCGTTGAGCCTGTACGCCGACCTGGCGCTGGCCCAGCGCGGGAGCGGCAACGCCTACCTGGACACCGGCCGGTTCGCCGTCGCCAGCGCCAGCCCGGAGCTGTTCTTCACCCGGGACGGCGACCAGGTGGTGATGGCGCCGATGAAGGGCACCGCCGCGCGGGGCCCGACCACCGCGGCCGACCAGCTGGCCCGGGCCGCGCTGCTGGCCAGCCCGAAGGAGCGCGCCGAGAACGTGATGATCGTGGACCTGGTCCGCAACGACCTGGCCCAGGTGGCCGTCGTCGGCGGGGTCGAGGTCACCCGGTTGCTGTCGGCCGAGCGCTACCCCACGGTGCACCAGCTGACCTCGGAGGTCCGGGCGCAGCTCCGCCCGGGCACCGGGCTGGTCGACCTGTTCACCGCGCTGTTCCCGTGCGGGTCGATCACCGGGGCGCCCAAGACGTCGACGACGGCGCTGATCACCGAGCTCGAGCCCGGCCCGCGCGGCGTCTACTGCGGGGCCGTCGGGTACGTGGGGCCGGCGGCGCACGCCCGGTTCACCGTCGCCATCCGGACCGCCGTGGTCGACCGGTCGGCCGGGACGGCGGTCTACGGCGTCGGCGGGGGCATCACCTGGAGCTCCGAGGCAGAGGCGGAGTACGCCGAGCTGGAGACCAAGGCCCGGATCCTGGCCGCCCCGCCGGCGGCCTTCGAGCTGCTGGAGACGATGCGGCACGAGGCCGGCCGCGGGCTGGTCGCCTGGCCCGGCCACCGCGCCCGGCTCACCGACTCGGCGGCCTACTTCGGGTTCCGCCTCGACGTCCCGGCGGTGGAGGCCGCCCTGCAGCAGGCGCTGGCCGGTGCCGGGGACGCCCGGGTCCGGCTGCGCTGCGGACCCGACGGCGAGGTCGCCGTGGACCTGGCCGGCCTGCCCGCCCCGCGCGACCTGGTCCGGCTGGCCGTGGACGACGAGCCGGTCGACGAGACCGTCTGCTGGCCACACCACAAGACGACGCTGCGGGCGCCCTACGACACCCGGCTGGCCCGGCACCCCGGGGCCGACGACATGGTGCTGGTGAACACCCGCGGCGAGGTCACCGAGACCTGCCGGGCCACCCTCGCCGTCCGGCTGGACGGCGTCTGGTGGACCCCGCCGCTGGGCGGCGGCTGCCTGCCCGGGGTGGCCCGCGCCGCCGCCGTGGCGTCCGGCCGGCTGCGCGAGCGGGCCCTCGTCCCGGACGACCTGGTCCGGGCCGAGGGCCTCGCCGTGCTGAACGCGCTGCGCGGCTGGGAGCCGGCCACCCTGGTCTAGCCGGCGGCGACCGGCGCGCGGTTGTCGAACAGGGCCAGGCCGGCGGCGGTGTTGGACGCCGGCACGTGGTAGGCCGAGTGCACCTTGGTGATCTCGGCGTTCATCGCCCCGCGCATGACCAGCCACATGATCAGCTCGATGCCCTCGGACCCGGCCTCGCGGATGTAGTCCTCGCGGGTCATCGCGGCCAGCTTCTGCGGGTCGTGCTGGATGGCGTCGAGGAACATGTGGTCGAAGGTCGGGTTGATGAATCCCGCCCGGGTGCCGGCGAGCTGGTGCGACATGCCGCCGGTGCCCAGCACGCCGACCGTGATGTCCTCCGGGAAGCTGGCCAGCGCCCGGCCGAGGGCCTGGCCGAGGGCGTAGCAGCGGGCCGCGGTGGGCTGCGGGTAGCGGATGACGTTGACCATGATCGGGATGACCGGGCAGGGCCAGGCGTCCCCGGGGTCCGGCGTCCACACCGACAGCGGCACGGTGAAGCCGTGGTCGACGTCCAGCTCGCCGAAGACGGTGAGGTCGAACCCCTCGTCGACCAGCTGCTGCAGCAGGTGGAACGACAGCTCCGGATGACCCAGCACGTCGGGCACCGGGCGCTTGCCGAACCCCTCGTCGGCCACGGTGTACCGGTCGGCGGTGCCGATGCCGAACGTCGGCACGATGTCCAGGTCGACGCCGTTGGCGTGGTCGTTGTAGATCAGCACCGCGACGTCGGGCGTGTGGTCGGCCAGCCACTCCCGGGCCGGCCGGTAGCCCTCGAAGAGGGGGGCCCAGACCGGCTCGGCGGTCATGCCGCGGTCCATGGCCGCCCCGATCGACGGCACGTGCGAGGTCCCCAGACCCCAGATGACCTCAGACATCGGTGCGTCCTCCCGCGAGCATGGCGGCCTTGAAGTCCGCCTCGGTCATCCCGGTGAAGACCCCACCGAGGTACTGCATGGACAGCCCGTCCATCAGCGCCAGCTTGTAGATGTAGAAGATGCTGCCGCCCAGGTCGAGCATCGCCTGCCAGTCCCGGTCCAGCACGGCCCGCGTCTGCTCCGGGCTCAGCGCGAACCGGGCGCAGTACGCCGTCTCGTCGGCCAGGAACGTGGCCCGGGCCTGCTCGTCGCGCAGGGACATGAACAGCTTGTTCATCGCCCGCCCGCGCCGGCTGCTGGGGCCGTCGAACAGGTAGGTCTCCGCCGCGGTGGGGCTGCTCGGGCTGGTCATGCGGGCTCCCTGGTGCCGGTGGCGCGGTCGCCGTGGTGCGGCGTGCCGTCGACGCTAGGACCACGGGGGCGGCCGTGCACCGCCTGGACGTCCCGACCGTGCCCGCCGCAGCGGGGGTGCCGCACGCGACATCTGTCCTGCCCGGACGCGTCGCGTCCGACGCCGATCCCCCGCCATTCCTCGGGTCCGCCGCGTCCCCGGGGTCCCTAGCGTCAGGGAGGGGACCCGACCGTGGTCACCGGGGCAGCAGCGACCAGAACGGGTAGGACATGACAGCCACGAACCTGCAGGACGTGTTGGACCAGTCGGGCGGCACCGTGGAGTTGCTGCGCAACTCCCAGCTGGGCACCTACATCTACCCCGTCGTGCCCTCGGAGTTCACGAACTTCCGCCGCGAGGTCACCGCCTGGCAGCAGACCGCCGTGCTGTTCGACCAGTCCCACCACATGACCAACCTGTGGGTCTCGGGCGCCGACGCGCTGAAGCTGTTCACCGACACCGGGATCAACAGCACCGCGGTCTTCCCGGTCGACTCGGCCAAGCAGTTCGTCCCGGTCTCCCCCGACGGCGGCGTCATCGGCGACGGCATCCTCTTCCGCCTGGCCGAGGACCAGTTCGTCTACGTCGGCCGCGCCCCGGTGGCCAACTGGCTGATGTTCCAGGCCGAGACCGGCGGCTACGACGTCGACGTCCGCAACGACCCCCGCTCCCCCTCGCGGCCCTACGGCAAGCAGGTCACCCGGGACGTCTGGCGCTTCCAGATCCAGGGCCCGCGCGCCTGGGAGGTCATCGAGAAGGTCAACGGCGGCACCGTCGACAAGGTCAAGTTCTTCCGGATGGGCACCATGACCATCGCCGGCCAGGAGATCCGCACGCTGCGGCACGGCATGGCCGGCGCCCCGGGGCTGGAGATCTGGGGCCCGTACGACAGCTACGACGTCGTCCGCGAGGCCATCCTGGAGGCCGGGGCCGAGTTCGGCCTGGAGCCCGCCGGTGCCCGCGCCTACAGCTGCAACACCCTGGAGTCGGGCTGGATCCCCTCCCCGCTGCCGGCGATCTACACCGGCGAGGAGCTGCGGGCCTACCGCGAGTGGCTGCCCGCGCAGGGCTACGAGGCCACCAACGCCCTGGCCGGCAGCTTCGTCTCCGACGACATCACCGACTACTACACGAATCCGTGGGAGCTCGGGTACGGCAACTTCGTCAAGTTCGACCACGACTTCATCGGCCGCAGCGCGCTGGAGGCGATCGACCCGACGACGCAGCGCCGCAAGGTCACCCTGGCCTGGAACGCCGACGACGTCGCCGAACTGCTCGCCTCGCCGGTGCGTCCGGGCCCGGGCTACCAGTTCTTCGACCTGCCCAACGCCAACTACGGCTCGTCGAACTTCGACTCGGTCCTGGACGCCGACGGCACCGTCGTCGGGCTGTCGATGTTCACCGGCTACAGCGCCAACGAGCGCACCGCGCTGTCCCTGGCGACCGTGGCCCCCGACGTCCCGCTGGGCGCCGAGGTCACCGTGGTCTGGGGCGAGCCCGACGGCGGCTCGCGCAAGACCACCGTGCAGCCGCACGAGCAGTTCTCCGTGCGGGCGATCGTCAGCCCCACCCCGTACGCCGCCATGGCGCGGGAGACCTACCAGCAGGGCTGGCGCACCAGCGCGAGCTGAGCACCCGGCGGTGCGGGCCCCGC
>NZ_JBAPLV010000023.1:0-77996 GCF_037083865.1 Klenkia terrae
CGGTCGCTGCAACTCCCGAAGTGCTCGGGTGTTGCAGCGACCGTTAGAACCCGCCCCCGGGTGCGGGGCCGTCGTCCGTGCGGGGTCAGGCGCTGCGGGTCCAGCCGATCGCCGGGGCGACGTCCCGGACGATGGTCTCCAGCAGCCGGACGTTGTAGTCCACGCCGAGCATGTTGGGCACCGTGAGCAGCAGGGTGTCCGCCTCGCGCACTGCGGCGTCCTTGGCCAGCTCCTCGGCCAGCTGGTCCGGCGGGCCGGCGTAGTTCTTGCCGAACCGCGAGCGGGCGCCGTCCAGGATGCCGACCTGGTCCTCGCCGGACCGATCGCCGAAGTACATCCGGTCCTCGTCGGTGACCACGGGCATCACGCTGCGGCTGACCGAGACGCGCGGCTCGCGGTCGAAGCCGGCGTCGGCGAACGCGGCGCGGTAGCGCTCGATCTGCTCGGCCTGCAGCTCGTCGAACGGGATGCCGGTGTCCTCGGTGAGCAGGGTCGAGCTCATCAGGTTCATGCCCTGGCGGCCGGTCCACTCCGCGGTGCCGCGGGTGCCCGAGCCCCACCAGATCCGGTCGCCCAGCCCGGCGGCCTGGGGCTGGATGCCCAGCCGTCCGGTCACCCCGCCGGTCATCCGCGGGTCGGCGTCGGCCACGCCCGCGCCGGCGATCGCCGCGCGGAACAGGTCGGTGTGCTGGCGGGCCAGGTCCCCGCCGTCGTCGTCGAAGGCGTAGCCGAAGGCCGTGGCCCCGCGCAGCGCCGTCTCCGGTGATCCCCGGCTGATGCCCAGCTGCAGCCGGCCGTCGGCGAGCAGGTCGGTGATCGCCGCCTCCTCGGCCATGTACAGCGGGTTCTCATAGCGCATGTCGATGACGCCGGTGCCGATCTCGATCCGCGAGGTGCGGGCGGCGACGGCGGCGAGCAGCGGGAACGGCGCGGCGAGCTGCCGGGCGAAGTGGTGCACCCGGAAGTAGGCGCCGTCCAGGCCGAGCTCCTCGGCGGCCACGGCCAGCTCGACGCTCTGCACCAGGGCCTCGCGGCCGGTGCGCACCTGCGACCCCCGGCCGGGGTTCCAGTTCCCGAAGCTCAGGAAACCGATCTTCTTGTCCATGTCGTGACCTCCTCGGTCGCTCGATTGAACACTCAACCACCCATCGGTGTTCCTGCACAGCAGCCGGGCCCGACCGCAGGGTGCGATCGGGCCCGGGGAGGGTGCTGCGCGCGGGTCAGGCGCCGGCGGTGCTCAGCGTCGGGTAGTCGGTGTAGCCCTTCGCGCCGGCCCCGTAGAAGGTCGAGCCGTCCGGGGCGTTCTCCGGGTGGCCGCCGACCCAGCGCTCGACCAGGTCCGGGTTGGCGATGACCGCGCGACCCACGGCGACGACGTCGGCGTGGCCGGACTCGACGTAGCCGATCGCCTCGTCGCGCTCGGTCGGCGTGGCGAAGCCGGTGTTGGCCATCAGCGGGCCGCCGAATCGCCGCCGCAGGTCCTGGACCAGCTCACCGGCCGGGTCGGCGTGCAGCACGGACAGGTAGGCCAGGCCCAGCGGCGCCAGGGCGTCCACCAGGGCGCCGTAGGTGGCGCGGGCGTCGTCGGCGTCGGGCTCGACCACGCCCTGCACGCCGTGCTGGGGGGAGATGCGCAGGCCGACCCGGCCGGCGCCGATCTCCGCGGCGACCTCGGTGACGACCTCGACCACGAAGCGGGCCCGGGCCTCCGGGCTGCCGCCGTAGACGTCGGTGCGGGTGTTGGCGTCGACGGCGAGGAACTCGTGCAGCAGGTGCCCGTTGGCACCGTGCACCTCGACGCCGTCCAGGCCGGCGTCCACCGCGCGGCGGGCGGCGGCGACGAACTCCGCCTTGACCGCGACGGCCTCCTCGGTGGTCAGCGCGTGCGGCACCGGGTAGGGCAGCTTCCCCTCGGGGGTGTGCGCCTCCCCCGGGACGGCGATGGCCGACGGCGCCACGATCCGGTCGGTGCCGGTGATCGCGGTGTGCGACACCCGGCCGCCGTTCATGAGCTGCATGACCAGCCGGCCGCCGCGGGCGTGCACGGCGTCGGCGACCCGGGCCCAGCCGGCGGCCTGCTCGTCGGTGACGATGCCGGGCTGGCCGGGGTAGGAGCGGGACTCGTGGCTGGGGTAGGTGCCCTCGGTGACGATGAGGCCGAGGCCGGCGCGCTGGGCGTAGTGCTCGACGACGAGGTCGCCGGGGATGCCGGCGTCACCGGAGCGGGTCCGGGTCAGCGGGGCCATGACGACGCGGTTGGCGAGCTCGAGGTCGCCGAGCTGCACGGGTGAGAACAAGTCCATGTCCGGCCCAGCCGTGCCGGGACGCCCAGGATTCCGGTGTGCGGTGCGAGTCACGCCACAGCACCTCCGCCGGGACTCGTCGTCCCACCGGCCACTTCTGACAGCAGAACTCCCATCCTGTGACGGAACATGTCTCCTCAGTTGCGACGCACCACCGGAGTTGCGCCGTCCGGGCCGTTCCATGGGCGACAGTGTGCCGGTGAGCCTCTCCGTCCCGCCGACCCCGCCGACGCCCGGCGGCCCCAGCGGGCCGCGGGCGGTCGACACCCTGCTCGCCGACCGGGGCCAGCTCTTCCGGGCGCTGTTCCTGTCCGCGCCGATCGGCAAGGCCGTCGTCGCCGTCGACGGGCGCATGCTCGTGGTCAACCCCGCGCTGTGCACGCTCACCGGGCGCACCGCCGACGAGCTGGTCGGCGAGCACCTCGACGTGCTTGCCCACCCCGACGACACCCCGGTCGCCGACCAGCCCGGCATGCCGGTGCCCGGCCGCACACCGCTGGACCCGCACCTGGAGGTCCTGGGCGAGCGACGGCTGCAGCGCGCCGACGGCAGCACCCTGTGGGTGCAGCAGGCCCGCGAGCTGGTGCACCGCACCAACGGCGACCCGCACTTCGTCGTGCTGTCCCTGGTCGACGTCACCGACCGCCGGCGCGCCGAGGAGGACCTGGTCCGCCGGGCGCTGACCGACCCGCTGACCGGGCTGCCCAACCGGCGCTCGCTCACCGACCGGCTGCAGCACGCGCTGAACATCTCCCGCCGCCGCGGCGGTCCGGTCGGCCTGGTCTACCTGGACCTCGACCGGTTCAAGGCGGTCAACGACTCCCTCGGCCACGAGGCCGGCGACCAGCTGCTCTGCCAGGTGGCCGACCGGCTGCGCTGGTCGACCCGGGTCGAGGACACCGCCGTCCGGCTGGGCGCCGACGAGTTCCTGGTGCTGGCCGAGGAGGTCGTCGACGTCGACGGCCTGCGGACCCTGGCCGACCGGCTCATGCGGGTGCTCGACGACCCCTTCCACGTCAACGACCGCGAGATCGTGCTGTCGGCGAGCATGGGCCTGACCCTCACCCTGGGCCAGGACGCCGCCCCCGATGCCCTGCTCAAGCAGGCGCACGGGGCGCTCATCCGGGCCAAGGCCAACGGCGGCCGGGGCCGGATCGAGGTGCACGACGAGGCGCTCAGCGGCGGCGACGTCGACCAGCTGCAGCTGGAGAGCGACCTCCGGCACGCCGTGGACGCCGGCGAGCTGCGGCTGTTCTACCAACCCATCGTCGCCCTGGCCGACGAGCGGCTGCTGGGCTACGAGGCGCTCATCCGCTGGCAGCACCCCACCCGCGGGCTGCTGCCCCCGGGTGCCTTCCTCGAGGCCGCGGAGAACAACCGGCTGACCTCCAAGCTGGGCGCCTGGGTGCTCCGGCGGGCCTGCACCGACGCCGCCGACTGGGACCCGGAGCTGCGGGTGCACGTCAACATCTCCGCCCGGCACCTGGCCGAGCCCGGCTTCTCCGAGCTGGTGGCCACCGCGCTGGAGGAGTCCGGTCTGGAGTCCGGCCGCCTGGAGCTGGAGATCACCGAGTCCACCGCGCTGTTCGCCGCCGAGGCGACGCTCCGCTCGGTCTCCGAGGTCACCGCCAGCGGGGTCACCCTGGCCCTGGACGACTTCGGCACCGGCTACTCGGCCATCACCGCGCTCCACCGGCTGCCGATCCACACCGTGAAGATCGACCGCTCCTTCGTCGCCGACGTGGTCACCGAGCCCTCCACGGCCGCGCTGGTCCAGGGCCTGCTGCAGCTGGGTCAGGGCATGGGCCTGGAGGTCATCGCCGAGGGCATCGAGGACGAGGAGCAGGCCACCTGGCTGCGCGAGCACGGCTGCACGATGGCCCAGGGCTACGCGTTCGGCCGGCCGGCCCCGCTGCCGCCCCGGGAGCCCGTCGAGCAGGTCGCCACCCCGGCCTGAGGCGGGGAGCCGGCGTCAGACGGGGGTCGGCACCGGGCGCTTCGCCGTCCGGCCGTCCCCCGACGACCGGCCACGCACCCGACGGCCCACCCACGGGACGACGAACGAGCGCACCCACGCCACCTCGCCGGCGATCCGCTCCCGGCGGGGCAGCACCGGTGCGGGGTCCAGCGGCACCGCCCAGCCCGGGTCGACGTCCACCCCGAGGACGGCGGCCGCGGCCAGCGCGGTCCGGCGGTGGCCCTCGCTGCCCAGGTGGAGGCGGTCGACGTCCCACATCCGGGCGTCCTGCACCCAGGTGGCGCCCCACTGGTCCAGCACGTACGCACCCTGCCGGGCGGCGATCGACCACAGGTGAGCGTTGTAGACCGCCGACCGGCCACGGGTCCGGCCGATCAGCGGGGTCTGCCGCGGGTCGACGCCGGTGGCCAGCAGGACGTCGGCGCCCGCGGTCCGCAGCTGCACCACCGCGGCCTCCATCGCGACGGCGAGCGCGTCGGGGTCGGCGCCCGGGCGCAGCAGGTCGTTGCCGCCGGCGACCAGGCTCACCAGGTCCGGCGCGAGCTCCAGGGCGACGGGCAGCTGCTCGTCGAGCACCTGCTGCAGCAGGCGTCCGCGCACGGCGAGGTTGGCGTACTCCACCCCACCGCCGGCGGCGGCGAGGTGCCCGGCGAGGCGGTCGGCCCAGCCGACGAGCTCGTCCGGGCCGGTGCCGGGATCACCGACGCCCTCGGTGAAGGAGTCCCCGATCGCCACGTACCGCTGCCATGCCACCGGACCATCCTGACCCGGTGGCCGACGACACACCGCGCGGGTTCGACCCGGGGGCGGCCGGACCGGGATCATCTGCGGCCATGCGCACCGACGTCGCCTGCTCGCTGACCATCTCCTCCCCCGTGCCGGCGACGGCGCTGCTGCAGGTCGCGGTCGCCGCGCCGACCACCGAGGAGCTGACCATCCTGTCGGCGGGCCAGCCGCGGCACGCGGTGGAGACCCAGGTGGACGGCGCCCGGGTGCACAAGCTCGAGGTGGCCGCCGGGGAGACCACCATCTCCTACAGCGCGTCGGTCGAGTCCGGCGGCGCGCCCCGCGAGGTCACCGCCGCCGACTGGGCGGAGTACCTGCGGCCCTCCCGCTACTGCCCGTCGGACCAGGTCGAGGGGTTCGCCGCCCGCGAGTTCGACCAGGACGTCGAGCGCGGCGCGCTGGTCGGCCAGGTCGCGCAGTGGGTCACCGACCGGCTGGTCTACGTCGCCGGCGCCAGCCGGCCGGTGGACACCGCCATCGACACGCTGCTGGCCGGCTCCGGCGTCTGCCGGGACTACACGCACCTGACCGTGATGCTGCTGCGCGCGCTGGAGGTGCCGGCCCGGCTGGTCGCCGTCTACGCCCCCGGCCTGTCGCCGATGGACTTCCACGCCGTGGTCGAGGCCGACGTCGACGGGGTGTGGAAGACCGTGGACCCGACGCGGCTGGCGCCGACGTCGTCCCTGGTCCGGATCTGCCACGGCCGCGACGCCGCGGACACCGCGTTCCTGTCGCTGTTCGGCGGCCGGGCGACGCTGGGCCGGATGACGGTCACCGCCACCGTCGACGGCGACCTCCCGGCCCCCGACGCCGCGCCCTACCCGCTCCCGTAGAGCCCCGCAGGGACGATCTCGTCCGGCCGCGCCGCAGGGGCCCGGCCCGAGCCTGCGAGGGGTGGGGGGCGGTGTGGTCCTTCTACTGATCCCGGAGGGTCTCCAGGAGGCGCAGCCAGACCTCGTTCATCGTCGGGTAGGCCGGGACGGCGTGCCAGAGCCGGCTGATCGGCACCTCGCCGACGACGGCGATGGTCGCCGCCTGCAGCATCTCCGAGACGCCCGGGCCGACGAAGGTCAGGCCGACCAGCACCTGCCGGTCGGTGTCCACCACGGCCACGGCCTTGCCGGCGTAGCCGTCGGCGAACAGCGCCGACCCGGCCACGTTGCCCAGCTCGTACCGGACGACGGTGTGCGCGATCCCCTGCTCCTCCGCCTGCGCGGCGGTGATGCCCACCGAGGCGACCTGCGGGATGGAGAACGTCACCTGCGGGGTGGCCGCGGCGTCGGCGGTGGCGACGAACGGTGACCAGTCGGCCATCGAGACCTGCTCGCCGGTGGCCCGGGCGACGATCGCCGCGGCGGCCTGGCGGGCCTGGTACTTGCCCATGTGGGTGAGCAGCCGGCGGCCGTTGGCGTCGCCGACGCCGTAGAGCCAGTCCACGCCGCGGACCCGGAGGGTGTCGTCGACGTCCAGGTACTCCCCCGGCGCCAGGCCGACGGTGTCCAGCCCGATGTCGCCGGTGCGCGCCCGGCGCCCGGCGGCGACCAGGAACTGGTCGCCGCGCACCTCGCCGGCGCCGGTCACCACGACCACCCCGTCGCCGTCCTTGCGCACGGCGGTCACCGAGGTGTTCAGCTGCACGTCGACCCCGCGGTCGCGCAGGGACGCAGCCACCGCGTCACCGGCCTCGGGCTCCTGGCCGGCCAGCAGCCGGTCACCGCGCTGCAGCAGCGTCACCTGCGAGCCCAATGCGGACCACGCGGTGGCCATCTCCACGCCCACCACGCCGCCGCCCAGGATCACCAGCCGGCCGGGGACCTGCTGCGCGCTGGTGGCCTCGCGGGCGGTCCAGACCTCGACGTCGTCGATGCCCTCCAGCGGCGGGACGGCGGCCTCGGACCCGGTGCAGACCACGACCGCGTGCCGGGCGGTGAGCGTGCTGGTGCTGCCGTCGGCGGCGGTCACCACGACCCGCTTCTCGCCGTCCAGCCGGCCGGCGCCGCGGACCAGCGCGATCCCCGCGCCGTCGACCCAGGTCACCTGGCCCGAGTCGTCCCAGTTGCTGGTGAAGGAGTTGCGGCGGGCCAGGGTGGCCGCGACGTCCTGCTCACCGGTGACGGCCGCCGCGGCGCCGCCGACCGCGCGGGCCTCCTCGAGCACCTCGGTGCCGCGCAGCAGCGCCTTGCTGGGCATGCAGGCCCAGTAGGAGCACTCGCCGCCGACCAGCTCGCTCTCCACGAGGACGGCGGTCAGCCCGCCCTTCACGACGACGTCCGCCACGTTCTCGCCGGTCGAGCCGGCTCCGATCACGATCACGTCGAAGGTCTGGTCCGCAGTCACCGGCACAGTCTCGCCCGTGTGGTCGACTGGCCGCATGCCGGTCGACCCCGCGGACTTCGCCCAGGCCCTCCGCCAGTACGCCGCCGGGGTCGCGCTGCTGTGCGTCCAGGACGACATCGACGACGTCGGGACGACGGTCAGCTCGGTCATGAGCGTCTCGGCCGACCCGCCCCTGGTGGCCGTGGCGCTGACCACCGGCGGCTACCCGCTGGAGGTGCTGGAGACCGTCGGGTCCGGCGCGCTGACCCTGCTGGCCGCCGAGCACGAGATCGTGGCCAGCCGGTTCGCCTCCGCCGGGCGGCCCAGCGCACGGCACCTGCTGGAGACCGTGCCCTGGCAGCGGGCCGAGCACAGCGGCGCCGTCGTGCTCACCGGCGGGGTCGCCGCGCTGGACTGCCGGGTGGACCGGCTGGTCGAGGCCGGCGACCACACCGTGGTGCTGCTGGAGGTGCTCGCCGTCCCGGTGCTGGACGAGTCCCGCGACCCGCTGCTGCGGCTGCGCGGCCGCTGGACCGACGGGGCGGGCCGCGCCTTCCGCCGTCCGTAGGGGTTCACTGGGCATCGATGTCCGACGCACCCTTCTCCGAGTCCGCCGTCCGCCGCGCCCTGGTCCGGGCCGAGCGGGGGGTGGCGCTGGACGCCCTCGAGGCCGAGACGCTGCTGTCGGCCCGCGGCCTGGCCGCCGGCGACCCGCTGGACCGGCTGCTCACCGCGGCCACCCGGGTGCGCGACGCCGGCCTGGCCTCCGCCGGCCGCCCCGGGGTGGTCACCTACAGCCGCAAGGTGTTCATCCCGCTGACCCACCTGTGCCGGGACCGCTGCCACTACTGCACGTTCGTCACCACGCCCGGCCAGCTGCGCGCCGAGGGCAAGGCCCCGTTCCTGTCCCCCGACGAGGTCGTGCAGATCGCCCGGGACGGCGCCGCGCTGGGCTGCAAGGAGGCCCTGTTCACCCTGGGCGACCGGCCGGAGGACCGCTGGCCGGTCGCGGCCGAGTGGCTGGAGGCGCACGGCTACGACTCCACCCTGGGCTACCTGCGGGCCATGGCGATCCGGGTGCTCGAGGAGACCGGGCTGCTCCCGCACCTGAACCCCGGCGTGCTCACCTGGGAGGAGATCCAGCGGCTCAAGCCGGTCTCGGCGTCGATGGGCATGATGCTGGAGACCACCGCCACCCGGCTGTTCACCGAGCCCGGCGGCCCGCACTTCGGCTCCCCGGACAAGGACCCCGCCGTCCGGCTGCGGGTGCTCGAGGACGCCGGCCGGTCCGCCGTCCCGTTCACCACCGGCGTGCTGCTGGGCATCGGCGAGACCCCGGCCGAGCGGGTGGACGCCGTGCTGCAGATCCGGGCCGCGGCGCAGCGGCACGGGCACGTGCAGGAGACGATCGTGCAGAACTTCCGGGCCAAGCGGCGGACGGCGATGGCCGCCGCCGACGACCTGGGGCTGCAGGAGTACCTGGCCGCGGTCGCCGTCACCCGGTTGCTGCTGGGCCCCAAGCACCGGGTGCAGGCCCCGCCGAACCTCACCGACCCGACCGAGCTGGGCCTGCTGCTGCGGGCCGGCGTCGACGACTGGGGCGGGGTCTCCCCGCTCACGCCCGACCACGTCAACCCCGAGCGGCCCTGGCCGCACATCGACACCCTCACCGAGCTGACCGCGCAGGCCGGGTACACCCTCCGCGAGCGGCTGGCCGCCCAGCCCGGCTACGTGCAGCAGCCCGAGCCGTGGCTGGACCCCCGGGTGCGCCCGCACGTCACCGCCCTGGCCGGCCCGGACGGGCTGGCCGTCGAGGGCCGCAGCCCGGTCGGGCTGCCGTGGCAGGAGCCCGACGAGACCTGGGGCGCCTCCGGGCGGGTCGACCTGCACACCTCGATCGACACGGAGGGCCGCACCGACGACCGGCGCAGCGACTTCGACGCCGTCTACGGCGACTGGGCCGAGCTGCGGGAGCGCACCACCGGCGCCCGCAGCGGGCTGTCCACCGCGATCGCCGCCGGCGACCCCGAGGTGCACGCCGCCCTGGCCCACGCCGAGGCCGACCCGGCCGGGCTGACCGACGCGCAGTACCTGGCCCTGCTCGGCGCCGACGGCGACGACCTCGAGGCGCTGGCCGCCCTGGCCGACGCGGTCCGCCGCGACGTGGTCGGCGACGACGTCACCTACGTGGTGAACCGGAACATCAACTTCACCAACGTCTGCTACACCGGCTGCCGGTTCTGCGCCTTCGCCCAGCGGCGCACCGACGCCGACGCCTACACGCTGTCCCTGGAGCAGGTCGGCGACCGGGTCGACGAGGCCTGGGCCGGCGGGGCGACCGAGATCTGCATGCAGGGCGGCATCCACCCCGACCTGCCCGGCACCGCCTACCTGGACCTGGCCCGCGAGGTGAAGCGCCGGCAGCCCGACATCCACCTGCACGCCTTCTCCCCGATGGAGATCGTCAACGGCGCGGCCCGCACCGGGCTGTCCTTCCGCGACTTCCTGCTCGCCGCCAAGGAGGCCGGGCTGGACTCCATCCCCGGCACCGCGGCCGAGATCCTGGACGACGACGTCCGCTGGGTGCTCACCAAGGGCAAGCTGCCGACCGCGACCTGGCTGGAGATCGTGGAGACCGCGCACTCGGTGGGCATCCCGTCGACCTCCACGATGATGTACGGCCACGTCGACGCCCCGCACCACTGGGTCGGCCACCTGCGCACCCTGGCCGCGCTGCAGGACCGCACCGGCGGGTTCCGGGAGTTCGTCCTGCTGCCCTTCGTGCACCACAACTCCCCCGTCTACCTGGCCGGCGTCGCCCGCCCGGGGCCGACGATGCGGGAGAACCGGGCCGTGCACGCCGTCGCCCGGCTGCTGCTGCACGGCCGCATCGACAACATCCAGACCTCCTGGGTGAAGCTCGGCGACGCCGGCACCCAGGTGGTGCTGACCGGCGGCGCCAACGACCTGGGCGGCACGCTGATGGAGGAGACGATCAGCCGGATGGCCGGCAGCGAGAACGGCTCGCTGAAGACCGTCGCGCAGCTGGAGTCGATGGCCGCCGGGATCGGCCGGCCGGCCCGCCAGCGCACCACCGACTACGGGACGCCGTCGGCCGAGCGGCTGGCCACCGCCCGCACCGACGCCGGCCGCGCGGCGCTCACGCTGCGGATCAGCCCCGTCTGAGCCGGTGACGCGGAGTAGGGACGCCGGGGGTCGGTCACCCCGGCGGGTGGAAAGCGGTCCGGCCTGACCCCTTCGGGTTTGGTCATCCCCGGCGGTCCTTGACCCCTGTGACGGGCGGTAACAGGGTCATCACCAACAGCCCGGGACGACGGCGATCCGGGGTGCTCACCCTCCCCCAGACCGCGGCCCTGCGCCGCCAGCCAGGAGCTCTCCCGTGAGGCCACCCGCCCGCACCCGCCGGACCGCGAGGTCCCGCACCCTCCTCGTCGGGGCCGTGCTCGCCGGCACCGCCGCGCTCAGCGCATGCCAGTTCCCCGACGTGAGCATGAGCCCGTCGCTGGCCGACCGCTCGACCACCGCGGCCCGGACGACGTCGGCGTCGCCGACCGCCGAGCCGACCCCGACGGCCGCCGTCGAGGCCGTCCAGGTCGCCGAGCCCACCGTCGCACCCCGCCCGGCCGGCGAGCTCGACCCCGGCTCGGTGACCCACGTGGTCGCCGCCGGCGAGCGCCAGCTGGTCGTGGACTGGTGGACCTCCGGGTCGCCGACGACCTGGACCGCCGCCGACGAGAAGTCGCTGCAGCTGTCGGCCCACCTCGAGGGCGGCGACGACGCCGACCTCGAGGTCCTCGTCACCCGGTTCGCCGCCGTGCTCGACGACGGCACCACCCGCACGTCGCTGGCCGACGACCAGGGCGAATTCGCCCTGCAGGCCCCGTACACCTACGGGACGGCGCTGTCCCTGCCCGCGTCGGCCGAGGGCGCCACGTCGGTGACCGTCGACCTCCAGTTCGACCTGCTGGTCGAGACCGAGCCCGGGTCGCAGCGCTACTTCCGCCAGACCGTCCTCGACAGCCTCGTGCTGCCCCTCACCGCCCTGCAGGAGACCCCGTGACCGAGCTCGCCGTCCCCGACCTGACCACGCGAGGCATGCGCCGGTCCACCGACCGGGTCACCCTCCTCGCCCGCAGCGGGGGCGAGATCCCCGACGTCAGCACCCTGGTGCCGGCCGAGTTCTCCGACGGGCGCAGCACGTCCAGCCGTCGGCACGCCACGATCGCCTGCGTCATCCCGGCCTACAACGAGGAGGGCACGATCCGCGCCGTCCTCGCCTCGATCCTGTCCCAGACCCGCCCGCCGGACACCATCCACGTCGTCATCAACAACACCGACGACGACACCGGCGAGATCGCCGGGGAGTTCGTCGGCGAGCACGAGCGCACCGTCAAGGGCGAGACGTACTCGACCGTCGTGCACGTGCACGACATCGGGGTGAACCCGGACAAGAAGGTCGGCGCGCTGAACTACGGCTACTACGTCAGCCGCGGCCACGACTACATCCTCGGCGTGGACGGCGACACCACCCTCGACCGCTTCTGCGTCGAGTGGATGGAGAAGGAGATGGTCACCGACCAGCGCATCGGCGGCCTCTCGGCGATCTACTCCTTCGACAAGTCCACCGTGAAGGGTCCGATGGCCAAGTTCCTGGTGGCCGGGCAGCGCGCCCAGTTCGCCGGGTTCAACATGGACAACCTGGTCCGCGGCCGGAACATGGCCGTGCTCGGCGGCCAGTGCTCGCTGTTCAGCGTGCGTGCGCTGGAGCAGGTCATGTACCTCAACCACCAGGCCGCACCGTGGGTGCGCGACTCCGAGGTCGAGGACTCCAAGCTCTCCCTGCAGATCAAGGACGCCGGGTTCAGCACCAAGATCAGCGCCCGTGCCCGGGCCAACGTGGGGCCGATGGAGACCCTGCGCTCCCTGCACGGCCAGCAGGTGAAGTGGAACTACGGCGGCATCGACCTGCTGTGGCCCGGCCAGCGCGGGGACACCAAGGGCCAGCCGCTGCACCCCAACCTGCGGCTGCGCTGGTACGAGAACATCGCGATGGTGCTCAACATCTTCAGCCGCATGGCGTTCCTGCTGCTGCTGGCCGCCGCGCTGAGCATCGACGCCTTCGTGTTCAACCCGGTCTGGCTGATCCCGCCGGCGGTGGCGACGATGCTGAACCTGCGGATCGCGGCGTCCATGCACGACAAGAGCGCCTCGGACATCTTCTACGCCCTGCTGGCCGTGCCCGCCGAGCTCTACATGTGGCTGCGGATGGGGCACTTCCTCACCGCGTGGACCCAGTTCTTCGCCCGCTCGGACAAGGACAACTGGGCTGCCCAGGCCGCCGCCGAGCGTGGTCGTGGCTCGGCCTACGTGATGCCGCTGGTCTGCGCGGCGGCCACCTTCGCGGTGCTGATCTTCGCCTGGAGCCAGCAGAGCGTGGGGCTGCAGTCGGCGATCCTGTCGATCGGCTGGCCGGTGCTCTACCTGCTGACCGTGCTGCAGACGCTGTTCATGGTGAAGAAGCTGGTCCGCCGCCAGCGCGGCTTCCAGGTCTGATCCCGCTCTCCTGACGACCCGGTCATCGGCCCACCCCCCTACGGTGGGCCGATGACCCCGTTGGAGCAGCTCGCCGACCGGTTCGTCGACTCCTACGCCGCGATCGACCCGACCATCGCCACCTACCTGGGGGTCCCCGGGTACGACGACGCGTGGCCGGACCTCTCCCCCGCCGGCCTCGCCGCCCGGGCCGACCTGCTCCGCCGCACGGTGGCCGACGTCCGGGGCTGCCCCGCGGCCGACCACCGCGAGGAGGTCGCCCGGGCCGCCATGGTCGAGCGGCTGGAGTCCGAGCTCGCCCGGCTGGACTCCGGCTGGGCCGCCGCCGACCTGAACAGCACCGAGTCCCCGCTGCAGGCGTTCCGGCAGACCTTCGACTTCATGCCGGTGGACACCGAGGCCGACTGGGCCACGATCGCCGCCCGGCTGGCCGCCCTCCCGGCCGCGGTCGAGGGGTACCTCGCCGGCCTGGACGCCGCGGCCGACGCCGGCCGGGTCTCCGCCGTCCGGCAGGTCCGGCTCACCGCGGCCCTGGCCCGGAAGTGGGCCGGTACACCGCACGTCCCCGGCTTCTTCACCACGTTCACCGAGCCGGCCCCGGCGTCGCTGCGCGCCGAGCTGGACCGGGCCGTCGAGGGCGCGCACGACGCGCTGCTCCGGTTCGCCGACCACGTCGAGCGCAGCCTGCTGCCCCGCGCCCCGGAGGCCGACGGCGTCGGCCGCGAGCGGTACGCCCTGGAGTCCCGGTTCTTCACCGGCGCCGACCTGGACCTCGAGGAGACGTACGCCTGGGGCTGGGCGGAGCTGGCCCGCATCGTGGCGGAGAAGGCCGCCGTGGCCGAGACCATCGCGCCCGGGCAGGGCGTCGCCGGGGCCATGGCCGTGCTGGACGCCGACCCGGCGCGGCTGGTCCGCGGGCGCGACGCGCTGCAGCGCTGGCTGCAGGACACCGCAGACCGGGCGATCGCGGCGCTGCACAGCGTCCACTTCGACATCCCCGAGCCGGTGCGCCGGATCGAGGGCCGGCTGACCCCGACCTCGGGCGCCGGCGTCTACTACTCCAGCCCGACCGAGGACTTCAGCCGCCCGGGCCGGATGTGGTGGTCGCTGCCCGACGGCGTGGACGAGATGACCACTTGGCGGGAGACAACCACGGTCTTCCACGAGGGCGTGCCCGGCCACCACCTGCAGATCGGCCAGACGGTGCACAACTCGGCCTCGCTGAACCGGTGGCAGCGGATGCTGAACTTCTGCTCCGCGCACGCCGAGGGCTGGGCGCTGTACTCCGAGCGGTTGATGGGCGAGCTGGGCTTCCTGGACGACGCCGGCGACCGGCTGGGCATGCTCGACGCCCAGGAGCTGCGGGCCGCCCGGGTGGTGCTGGACATCGGGGTGCACCTGGACCTGCCGATCCCGCCCGGGCACGGCATCGACGCCGACCGCTGGAGCTACGACGTGGCGCTGCAGTTCCTCCGCGACCACGTGTCGATGGACGACCAGATGCTGGTCGACGAGCTGCACCGCTACCTGGGCTGGCCCGGCCAGGCGCCGGTCTACAAGGTCGGCGAGCGGGTCTTCCTCACCTGCCGTGAGGAGGCCCGGGCCCGGCACGGCGAGGCCTTCGACCTGGTCGAGTGGCACCGCCAGGTCCTGGACCTCGGTCCGCTGGGCCTGGGTCCGCTGGCCGAGGAGCTCGCCCGCCTTTAGCCGTCCGGAGCCCCGGTGCTGCGGGCGGGGGCCGGGAGGGGTAGGCAGGGGGCGTGCGAGCGATCACCTACACCCAAGCCGGTGGCCCCGACGTCCTGCAGCTGACCGAGCTGCCCACCCCCGAACCGGGGCCGGGTGAGGTCCGGGTGCGGCTGGCGTACTCCGGGGTCAACCCGACCGACTGGAAGTCCCGCAGCACCGCCGACCCCGGCGACAGCGGCAAGACCCCGGACCAGGACGGCAGCGGCACGGTCGACGCCGTCGGCCCCGGCGTGGACGCCGGCCGGGTCGGCGAGCGGGTGTGGGTCTGGGAGGCCGCCTGGCAGCGCGCCACCGGGACCGCGGCCGAGTACACCGTCGTCCCCACGCACCAGGCGGTGCCGCTGGGCGAGCACGGCTTCGACCTCGGCGCCGCGCTGGGCATCCCGTTCATGACCGCGCACCGTTGCCTCACCGTGGCCGAGGAGCTGCCCGACCGGATCGGCCCCGGCACCCTGGAGGGCCGGGTCGTGCTGGTGCAGGGCGGCGCCGGCGCGGTCGGCAACGCGGCGATCCAGCTGGCGCACTGGGCCGGCGCGACGGTGATCGCCACGATCAGCTCGCCCCGCAAGGCGCAGCTGGCCGCCGCGGCCGGCGCCGACCACGTCGTGGACTACACGACCCAGGACGTGGTCGCCGAGATCAAGAAGATCAGCCCGCGCGGCGTGGACGCCGTCGTCGAGGTGTCGATCGTGGCCAACGCCGCGAAGGACGTGGACGTGCTGGCGCCGCACGCGTCGGTGGCGATCTACGCCGACGACGGCGGCACCGAGTTCACCCTGCCGGTCCGCGCACTGATGGGCCCCAACGCCCGCTTCCAGTTCGTGCTGGTCTACACCGCGCCGGCCACGGCCAAGGGCCACGCGGTCGACGACATCACGGCTGCGCTGGCCGCCGGGGCGATCCGGGTCGGCGAGGACGCCGGGCTGCCGCTGCACACCTACCCGCTCGCCGACACCGCCGCGGCGCACCAGGCCGTGCAGGACGCCGTCGTCGGCAAGGTGCTGGTCGACGTCACCGCCTGAGCCCGCGGGGAGCGGCGCGCCGAGGTCAGTAGTGGCGGCGCGCCTGCAGCACGACCAGGTCGTCGCCGTCCACGAGGTAGACCAGCCGGTGCTCCTGGTCGATGCGTCGCGACCAGCAACCGGACAGGTCTCCGCTCAACCGCTCGGGCTTCCCCGTGCCCACCCCCGGGTCGCGGGCAGCCTCGACGATGAGCCGGTTGACCCTGGTGAGCGTCTTCCGATCCCCCACCCACGAGGTGTAGTCACGCCAGCCGTTCGGCGTGAAGACCACCCTCACGGGAGCAGCTCGTGCTCCTGGACCTCACCGGCTCGCGCCTGCGCCAGGCTCTCCCGCAGGTGTGCAGCGTTCGCCGGGGACTGCAGGAGGAACACGGTCTCCTTCAGCGATCGGTACTCGTCCTCGGAGACCAGGAAGGCCGTGCCGTTCTTCGAGACGATCTCGACGGCTGTCTGGTCCTCGTTGACCTCCTGGATCAACGGGAAGAGCCGCTGGCGCGCTTCGCTGGCGGTGACGGACACGGGACCTCCATCGACGAGTGGTACCGGAAACTGTACCGCCTCGACGGGTGGTGGGCGTCCACCTGCGCGGGAGTCCGTCCTCCTGCACCAGCTCTGGTGCAGGAGGACGGACTCCGGCGCACCCCCCTGATCGACGCTGGGGAGTACGGAGGGGTCAGGCGCCGACGCCGAGGGAGCGGGCGATGAGCATCCGCTGCACCTCGCTGGTGCCCTCGCCGATCTCCAGGATCTTGGCGTCCCGGTAGAACCGGCCGACCGGGAACTCGTTCATGAAGCCGTACCCGCCGTGCACCTGGGTGGCGTAGCGGGCGTTCTCCATCGCCATCTCCGAGCTGTACAGCTTGGCGATCGCGGCCTCGCGCTTGAACGGCTCGCCGCGCAGCATCTTCTCCGCGGCCCGGTAGTAGGCCAGCCGCGCGGTGGAGGCCCGGACCTCCATGTCGGCGATCATGAACGAGATCGCCTGGTTGCGGCCGATGGCCTGGCCGAACGCCTCGCGCTCGGCGGCGTACTTCACGCTCTCGTCCACGCAGCCCTGGCACAGCCCGACGGCCAGCGCGGCGATCGCGATCCGGCCCTCGTCGAGGATGGACAGGAACTGGGCGTAGCCGCGGCCGCGCTCGCCGACCAGGTTCTCCTCGGGCACCCGGACGTCGGTGAAGGACAGCTCGCGGGTGTCCGAGGCGTTCCAGCCGACCTTGGAGTACCGCTGGCCGACCACGAAGCCCGGCGTGCCCGAGGGCACGATGATCGCGGAGATCTCCTTGCCGCCGTCGGGCTTGGTGCCGGTGACGGCGGTGACGGTGACCAGCTCGGTCAGGTCGGTGCCGGAGTTGGTGATGAACGCCTTGGACCCGTTGATCACCCACTGGCCGTCCTCGAGCTTCGCCGTCGTCCGGGTGGAGCCGGCGTCGGAGCCCCCGCCGGCCTCGGTCAGCCCGAAGGCGCCGAGCGCCTCACCCGCGCACAAGCGGGGCAGCCACTCCTTCTTCTGCTCCTCGGTGCCGAACCGGAAGATCGGCATCGCGCCGAGGGAGACGCCGGCCTCCAGCGTGATGGCCACCGAGGAGTCGACCCGGGCCAGCTCCTCCAGCGCCACGCAGAGGGTGAAGTAGTCACCGCCGGAGCCGCCGTACTCCTCCGGGAAGGGCAGGCCGAACAGCCCGAGCTCGCCCATCTGGCGCACGATCGCCGTGGGGAACTCGTCGGCCTCGTAGAAGGCGCCGATCTGCGGGCGCACGACCTCGTTGGCGAACTCGCGGACCATCGTCCGCAGCGCCTCGGTCTCGGTGTCGAGCCGATAGTCCAGCATCGCTCAGTCCTCCTCGGGGGTCCGCGGGATCACCACGGCCACCTGCTCGTCCAGCCGGACCTGTTGGCCCGCCGTCACGGGGAGCTCGTCGACCACGCCGTCGATCGGCGCGACCAGCACGTGCTCCATCTTCATCGCCTCGACGACGAGCAGCGGGGTCCCCGCCGTCACCTCGTCGCCGACCGCGGCCCGCACCAGGGTCACCGTCCCCGGCATCGGGGCGGTCACCACGCCACCGGCCAGCGCCGCCGTCCCCGCGCCCGCCGTCCGCTCGACCAGCCGGAACGGCAGCGCGAAGCCCTCGGCGCCCAGCCAGACGGTCGAGCCGTCCCGGGCCAGGGCGTACCAGGTGGTCACGTCGTCCAGCGAGACGGCCAGCCGGCCGTCCTGCCGCCAGGCGCGGGCGCGCATCGGCTCGCCCTCGCCCACCCGGACCTCGCCGTCGCCGGCCCGACCCCGGGTGCGCACCACGACCGGCTCGCCGCCGGGGACGACCAGCCGGCGCGGGGTCCACGCGTGCTCCCCGACCCGCCAGCCACCGGGCACCGTCCACGGATCCACCACCACTGCCCCGCCCTGCCCCCGGATCCCACCCGTGCCGCCCGTCTCGTCGTCCACCAGCAACGACATCGCCACCGCCGCGTAGATGCCGGCCGGCGGGTCCTCGGCGCGGGTGAGCTCCTCGCCGCGCCGCTCGATCAGCCCGGTGTCCAGGTCGCCGGCCACCACGGCCGGGTCGCTGAGCAGCGCGCGCAGGAACGGCACGTTGGTGGTCACGCCCAGGATGGCGGTGCGGCCGAGCGCGGCGACCAGCCGGCCCCGCGCGGTCTCCCGGGTGGGGCCCCAGGCGATCACCTTGGCCAGCATCGGGTCGTAGTCCGAGCCGACGACCCCGCCCTCGACCAACGAGCTGTCGACCCGGATGCCCTCGCCGACCGCCTCGGTCAGCGCGACGACGGTGCCGGCCTGCGGCAGGAACCCGCGGGAGGGGTCCTCGGCGTAGACCCGGGCCTCGATGGCGTGCCCGCCCAGCTCGACGTCGGCCTGCTCGAAGGGCAGCTGCTCCCCCGCGGCGACCCGGACCTGCAGCTCGACCAGGTCCAGCCCGGTGATCGCCTCGGTGACCGGGTGCTCGACCTGCAGCCGGGTGTTCATCTCCAGGAAGAAGAAGTCCCGCGGGTTGTCGGCGTCGACGATGAACTCGACCGTGCCGGCCCCGGTGTAGCCCACTGCGGCCGCCGCGTCGACCGCGGCCTGGCCCATGGTGGCCCGCATCCGCGCCGACAGCAGCGGCGACGGCGCCTCCTCGATCACCTTCTGGTGCCGGCGCTGCAGCGAGCACTCCCGCTCACCGAGGTGGACGACCGAGCCGTGCGCGTCGGCCATCACCTGCACCTCGATGTGCCGGCTGTTGCCCACGTACCGCTCGACCAGCAACGTGTCGTCGCCGAAGGAGGACCGGGCCTCGCGGCGGGCGCCGGCGATCTGCTCGGGCAGCTCGTCGGCCGACCGGACCACCCGCATGCCCTTGCCGCCGCCACCGGCCGAGGGCTTGAGCAGCACCGGGAACCCGGCCTCGACGGCGGCCGCGGCCACCGCGTCGTCGTCCATCCCGGGCTCGGAGGACCCGGGGACGACGGGGACGCCGGCGGCGCGCACCGTGGCCTTGGCCCGGATCTTGTCGCCCATGGCCTCGATGGCGGCGACCGGCGGCCCGATGAAGGTGATGCCCGCGGCCTCCAGGGCCCGGGCGAACTCGACGTTCTCGGACAGGAAGCCGTAGCCGGGGTGCACGGCCTGGGCACCGGTGGCCCGGCAGGCCTGCAGCACCCGCTCGATGGACAGGTAGCTCTGCGCGGCCGGGGCCGGGCCGATCGGGACGGCGAGGTCGGCGACCCGGGTGTGCAGCGCGCCGGCGTCGGCCTCGCTGTAGACCGCGACGGAGCGGATGCCCATCGAGCGCAGGGTGCGGATCACCCGCACCGCGATCTCGCCGCGGTTGGCGACCAGGACGGTGGTGAACATCAGGCGTCCACCGCCGTGCTCAGGTCAGGCTGCGCGCCCCAGGACCTTGTCGGCCTTGCCGACCTTGACCAGCCGGCGCTTCTTGACGGTGTAGCCGGGCGGCAGCGTGCCCTCGGCGAGCGCCCGGAGCGGGCAGCGGCCGCAGCGCGGCTTGTCGACGCAGCACTTCTTCTTCGGCATGCGCTGCTGCTTGGCCACGGGGTGAGGTTAGCCATGCCTGCCTCGCTGCGGAAGGGGTGGGAGGGGGTGCCCGGTACCGTTCGGTCGACGTCCGCCACCGAAGAGGAGACACCGTGGCCGCCGAAGCCTTCGTGAACCAGCTCAACGTGCAGATCGGCAACGAGTTCGCCGCGCACCAGCAGTACGTCGCGTGCGCCGTCTACTACGACCAGCAGACGATGCAGCAGACCGCGCAGCTGTTCTTCGACCAGGCCGCCGAGGAGCGGACCCACGCGATGATGATGGTGCGCTACCTGCTCGACGCCGACGCCGAGGTGCGCATCCCGGCCCTGCCGGCCCCGATCAACGACTTCTCCGACGTGGTCGCGCCGATCGCGCTGGCCCTGGAGCAGGAGAAGCGCGTCACCGAGCAGATCAACGAGCTCACCGCGGTCGCCCGCCGCGAGAACGACTTCGCCTCCGACCAGTTCATGCAGTGGTTCATCAAGGAGCAGGTCGAGGAGGTCAGCAAGATGAGCGACCTGCTGGCCGTGGCCAAGCGCAGCGCGCACGACGTCGAGCAGATCGAGGACTACGTCCAGCGCGAGGCCGCCGCCGGCGAGGGTGCCGACCCCACCGCGCCGCGCATCGCGGGCGTCTGACTCACATCCGGAAGACGCCATAGCCGACCTCCTCCAGGGGGGCGTGCGAGCACGCGGTGAGCGCGAGACCGAGCACGGTCCTGGTGTCGGCGGGGTCGATGACCCCGTCGTCCCAGAGCCGGGCGGTCGCGTAGTAGGGGTGGCCCTGCTCCTCGTACTGCGCGCGGACCGGGGCCTTGAAGGCCTCCTCGTCCTCGGCCGACCAGGTCTCCCCGCGGGCCTCGAGCCCGTCGCGGCGGACGGTGGCCAGCACGCCGGCGGCCTGCTCGCCGCCCATCACCGAGATGCGAGCGTTGGGCCAGGTCCAGAGGAAGCGGGGCGAGTAGGCGCGGCCGCACATCGAGTAGTTGCCGGCGCCGAACGAGCCGCCGATGACCACGGTCAGCTTGGGCACCCGGGCGCAGGCGACGGCGGTGACCATCTTGGCGCCGTGCTTGGCGATGCCGCCGGCCTCGTAGTCGCGGCCGACCATGAACCCGCTGATGTTCTGCAGGAACAGCAGCGGCACCTTGCGCTTGTCGCACAGCTCCACGAAGTGCGCGCCCTTGACCGCGGACTCGCCGAACAGGATGCCGTTGTTGGCCACGATGCCCACTGGGTGCCCGTGGATGCGGGCGAACCCGGTGACCAGGGTCTGCCCGTACAGCGCCTTGAACTCGTGGAACCGGCTGCCGTCGACCAGCCGGGCGATGACCTCGCGGACGTCGTAGGGCGTCTTGCTGTCCGGGGGGACGACGTCGTACAGGCTCTCGACGGGGTACGCCGGCTCCTCGGTGGGGACGACGTCCCAGGGCGCGGGCGCCACCGGTCCCAGGGTGCCGACGATCTGGCGGAGGATCTGCAGCGCGTGCTCGTCGTCCTCGGCCAGGTGGTCGGTGACCCCGCTGACCCGGCTGTGCAGGTCTCCCCCGCCCAGCTCCTCGGCGGTCACCACCTCACCGGTCGCGGCCTTCACCAGTGGCGGACCGCCCAGGAAGATCGTGCCCTGCTCGCGGACGATCACGGCCTCGTCGCTCATCGCCGGCACGTAGGCACCGCCGGCGGTGCAGGAGCCCAGGACCGCGGCCAGCTGCGGGATGCCGCGGCGGGACAGCTGCGCCTGGTTGTAGAAGATCCGGCCGAAGTGGTCGCGGTCGGGGAACACCTCGTCCTGCCGGGGCAGGAAGGCCCCGCCGGAGTCGACCAGGTACAGGCACGGCAGCTCGTTCTGCAGCGCCACCTCCTGGGCCCGCAGGTGCTTCTTGACCGTCATCGGGTAGTAGGTGCCGCCCTTGACGGTGGCGTCGTTGGCGACCACGACCACCTCGCGGCCGGCGACCCGGCCCACGCCGGTGATGATCCCGGCGGCCGGGGCGTCGCCGTCGTAGAGGCCGTGCGCGGCCAGCGGGGACAGCTCCAGGAACGGACTGCCCGGGTCCAGCAGGGTGTCGACCCGGTCGCGGGGGAGCAGCTTGCCGCGGTCGGTGTGCCGGATGCGGGCCCGCTCCCCGCCACCGCCGGCCACCGCGCGCAGCTGCTCGGCCAGGTCGTCGGCCAGCGCGCGGTGCCGCTGGGCCCACCCCCGGGCGACCTCGGGGTCGGCGGGCGGGGTACTGCTGAGCACCGGCGCATCCACGGGCACAGGTTAACCACGGTTCACGTCGCCGGTCCAGCAGGAGGTGAACTCCGGTTAACATCTCGGGCATGACCGCGGAGCCGGACAGCGCGCTGCACGCCGATGCCGCGCGCCCGTCGCGCCGCGAGCAGATCCTGCAGGCCGCCGCCCAGCTGTTCGCCGAGCGCGGGTCGCGCAGCGTCGGGGTCGACGACGTCGGGGCGGCGGTGGGGGTGACCGGCCCGGCGATCTACCGGCACTTCGCCAGCAAGGACGCGATGCTGGCCGAGATGCTGCTGCGGATCAGCGAGCGCCTGCTGGCCGGGGCGGAGCAGGTGCTCACCGACGCCGGCGACGACCCGGCCGACCAGCTGGCCGGCCTGATCGCCTTCCAGGTCGACTTCGCCCTGGACAACCCCGCGCTGATCACCGTGCAGGACCGCGACCTGGGTGCGCTGGCGGAGGCCGACGCCCGGCAGGTCCGCCGGCTGCAGCGGCGCTACGTGGAGCACTGGGTGGGGGTGCTGGCCGCGCTCGCGCCCGAGGCCTCGACCGCGGAGTGCCGCGCCCGCGCGCACGCCCTGTTCGGGCTGATCAACTCCACCCCGCACAGCGGCGGACGGCTGTCCCGCCCGGCGATGCAGGCCCGGCTGACCGCGATGGCGCTGGCGGCCGCGACCGCCTGAGCCGCAGCCTGAGCCGGGTCAGCGGGTGGGGACCAGCTCCACGCCGTCGTCGGCCAGCTGCTGCAGCGCCCCGGCGTCCCCGGCGGCGTCGACCCACGAGGTCTCCACGATGACCGCGACGTCGTCGGCCAGCAGGCTGGCGTAGTCCGCGTCCGACAGCGCCTCCGGGCCGCCGGTGTACCGGGACCCCTCCCGCAGCAGGTCGCTGACGTTGCCGGTGCCCGACACGTCGGTCAGCGACAGCAGCGCCTGCGCCCGGGTGGCGTCGGGCATGGTCACCCGGGCCACCGACACGACCGCGGGCACGCCGTCGACCTCGGCCGACCACAGCGACCGGGACAGCCCGAGGCAGTCGGTGGTGCCGAAGAAGCTGGTGACCGCACCGTAGGAGTGGCTCCGGCAGCTGATGTCGTAGGAGACCACCTCGAGGGTGTACTCGGTGTCGCCGACCACCTGCGTGGTGCCGACCGGCAGGCCGGCCGGCGTCGCCGGGCCGGTCGTGGTCGGGGCCGCCGAGGAGGTGGGGGTGACCGTGGGTGCCGCGGCGTCGTCGTCGGACCCGCTGCGGGTGAGCAGGAACCCGCCGACGCCGAGCAGCAGGACCAGCACCAGCGCGCCCAGCACGACCAGCAGGCCGCGCCGGGACCGGCGGGGTCGCTCGCGCTCGGGCGCCTGCGGCGGGGCGGCGGTGGCCCAGGCGGGCGGGCGGTGCTCCTCCTGCCGGGGTGGGTGGGGGTCGTCGGCGAAGATGCCGCCGATGCCGTCGGTCTGGTCGACCTCGGCGGGCGGCGCGCTGCGCGGCACGATCGCCTGGGTCTCGTGCCAGGCCGGCTCGGGCTCCTGCTCCCGCTGGGTCGGGGCCGCACCGGTGGACGGGCCCCCGGTGAGCGACACCGTGTCGTGCGCGGGGCGCGGGGCCGGCGCCTGCTCGGCGGCGACCGCGGCCGCGGCCAGCGCCGCCGCGGCGGCGGGGTCGACGAGCGGGCCGTTCGGCCCGCCGACCGGCGCCCCGGAGGACCCGGGACCGGTCGCCGGCCAGTCGGGCACCAGCGGGGTGACGGCCGGCTGCACGCCGGTGGGCGTCGCGGTGGGTGCGGCGGTCCGCACAGCCGGCTGGCTGGCCAGGGTGGCCGGGGCCAGCAGCTCCCGGCGGCGCAGCACGTAGGGCGAGTAGGGGAAGCCCTCGCCGTTGAGCTCCTCGACGGCGGGGCTGCGGCCGCGGACGCCGAGCGCCTCCAGGGCGGCCCGGACGTCGGCCGTCGTCCAGAGGCGGGGGTTGTCGGTGCCGGCGTAGCGCCCGGCCCGGGCGATGCCCAGCAGCAGGGAGCGGGACTCCAGCAGCGCGACCTGGTCGCCCTCGCCGAGGTCGCCGTCGGCGGGGACGAGCCCGGTGAGCTCCCCGTGCAGCACGGTCAGGCGGGCGATCCGGCCGGGCTCCAGCCCGGCCCGGCGCAGCCGGACGGCGGCCTCCATGCCGGCCCGCATCAGCCCGTCCAGCGGCGTGGAGCCGCCGCCGGCCAGCCGCAGCACGTCACCGGGTCCGGCGCCGGGCCCGATCGTCCAGGAGCCCTCGGGCAGGACGGTGACCACGCCGGACTGGCGGACCACCTCGACCACCCGGACGACGGCGATGCCCTCGGGCACCAGCACGACGGCGTCGCAGATCCGGCGGTCCATCGGACCGTCGGACAGCGCCAGGGAGGCCACCAGCGCGCCGCGGACCGAGCCGCCGGTGTCCCAGCTGCCGAGCTCGGTGAAGAAGGCGCGCTCGGCGGCCGTCTCGAGCCCCGAGGGCGGAAGGATCAGCACCGGGCCTCCTGGGTCATCGGGTCCGACGGTACGACATCTCCGCGACCCGACCGGGACTCACGGTGCTGGCGCGCCGCCTGCGACCGCTGCGGCGCGGTGGTCCAGGGCCAGCGGGGCCCGCCACCTGGCCCACCGCCCGGTGCGCCCGACCCGGTCGACCACCCCCCACAGGACGGCGAAACCGATCCACACCACCGGGGCGACCGACCACTGCCACGGCGGGATCACCGCGACGAACTCCTGCACGAAGGCGGCGGCGAACACCGCGGCGGCGACGGGGACACCGGCCGCCCAGCCCGGCACCCGCCAGGTGACCGCGCAGTCGACCAGCACGGCCCCGGCCAGCAGCATCACCGGCAGGACCGAGGGCGGGAAGCCGGTGGCGGCCAGCAGGCCCCACACGACGGCCCGGTAGCCCAGGTAGGTGGCGGTCAGCAGGGTCGCCGTCCACCGCAGGCCGACGACCTTGCGGGCGACCACGAGGGTCAGCAGGCCGACGCAGACCAGCCAGGCCGGGTGCACCCACGGCGGCACCGGCAGCATGAAGCTGGTCGGCGAGGACCCCTGGCCGGCGGCGAAGTCCAGCAGCTGCTGCTCGGCGGTGGTGTGCCCGTCGCGGTAGGCGGCCAGGGACAGCACGCCGTACTCCTGGTGCTGGTTGGGGAACAGCACGTTCTCCAGGAAGAACAGCCACAGCCCCAGGTGCACGGCCGTCCGGACCCGGCCCGGTGCGGCGTACAGCCACCAGCCGCGGATCGCGCCGGCCAGCATGATGCCGGTGCCGACGTAGAGCAGGACGTGGCTGGGGCTCCAGCTGGTGATGTCCAGGCCGTTGACCCGGTGGTTGATGATGTCCACCGGCACGGCGACCAGGAACGTCGCCGTCCCCACCTGCATCCAGCGCAGCGCCCGGCGGTCCACCCCCCGACCGCTGCGGCTGTGCACCACGACCAGGGCGACCACGAGCACGGTGCCCGCGGAGTTGAGCAGGTGCGGCGGGGCGAGGTCGTCGCGCAGCTACGTGAAGTGCCAGGAGACGTCCCACGAGGAGCAAAGCATCGTCAGCGCGAAGGCCAGCAGCCAACCGCCGCAGAGCCAGCGCAGCGCGGCCAGCGGGTGCCGGGCGACGGCGCGCACGGAGGCGGGCGCCGTCCGGCCGACGTCGGCCAGGTGGGTGTCCAGCGTCATGGGGAGCGCTCCTGCGGCAGGCGAGACCGCAGCGCACCGGCGCCGGGCCCTCAGGTCGGCCCTCCGCGCGCCGCGCCGTGCGGCGGGTGGGACCTCGGGGGTCGGTGGTGCGTACTGTCCGGTTCCGTGGCAGGCAACGGAGCGCACAACCTGGTCTGGATCGACTGCGAGATGACCGGGCTGGACCTGGCGTCGGACAAGCTCGTCGAGATCGCCGTCGTGGTCACCGACTCGGAGCTCAACGTCCTCGACGAGGGCCTGGACGTGATCATCCACGCCGACGAGGACGCCCTCGCCGGCATGGACGACGTGGTGGTGGCCATGCACGCCAAGTCCGGGCTCACCGAGGCGGTGCGCGCGTCGACGGTGACCCTGGCCGAGGCCGAGGAGCTGGTGCTCGCCTACGTCAAGCGGTTCGTCCCCGAGCGCCGCAGCGCCCCGCTGTGCGGGAACTCGATCGGCACCGACCGGGGATTCCTGGCCCGGGACATGCCGACCCTGGACGACCACCTGCACTACCGGATGGTCGACGTCTCCTCGATCAAGGAGCTGGCCCGCCGCTGGTTCCCCCGGGTGTACTTCAACCAGCCGGCCAAGGGCCTGGCGCACCGCGCGCTGGCCGACATCCTGGAGTCCATCCGGGAGCTGGCGTACTACCGCGGTGCGGTGTTCGTGCCCGCGCCGGGACCGTCCACCGAGCAGGCCCAGGTCGCCGCGGCCGCGGCGACCGACACCTACGCGTCGCTGCTGGCCCCTCCGCAGGCTCCCTGAGCACTCCGGTACTCTTCCAACGCCCCGTTCCGCGGGTGCGACGGTGGGTGTAGCTCAGCTGGTAGAGCGCCAGGTTGTGATCCTGGATGTCGCGGGTTCAAGTCCCGTCACTCACCCCACCCGGTCCCCCGGTCAGCCACCGCTGGCCGGGGGATCGTCGTCTCCGGGCATCGGTGTCACATCCCGGGGGTGGGCGGTGCTGACAGGGTGTGGACCTCGTCGCGACCGGAGCCTCGACGGGACCGGCCGGCCGGCTGGTCGCCGTCGCGTCGGCCGGTGCCAGGAGAAGGGACTCCCCGGCCGTGGCCGACCGCCAGCTGCACGCCGTGCGCGGTGACCTCGAGCAGGTGTTCCGCCGGCACTACCCCGCCGTCGTCGCCGTCGCCGCCCGCGTGCTCGGCGGGCGCGCCGAGGCCGAGGACGTCGCCCAGGAGGTGTTCCTGTCCTTCGGGCGCTCCACGGTGCCGGCCGGCGAGGCGGGCGGCTGGTTGTCGGTGGCCGCCGCGCACACCGCGCTGAACCACCTGCGGTCGGGACGCCGGCGCAGCGACCGCGAGGTCGCGGTCGTCAGCGGCGAGCCCACCACCGTCCCGGACGTCGTCGACGACGTCCTCGCCCGCGAGGCCCACGGGCAGGTGCGCGCCGCCCTGGCCGCGCTCCCCCGCACCCAGGCCGGGGCCCTCGTGCTGCGGCACAGCGGGCTCAGCTACGCCGACGTCGCCACCGCCCTCGACCTGTCCCCCGGATCCGTCGGCACGACCCTCCGTCGTGCCGAGGCCGCCCTGCGCAAGGAGCTGCACCAGTGAACCGTCACCCGAACCCCGGCGTGCTGCGCCGCCTGGTCGACGAGCCGGCCGGGGTCACCGACGCCGACCGCGCCCACGTCGCCGGCTGCGCCGACTGCCTGACCGGGCTGGCCGACGCCACCGCCGACGCCACCGCCGCCGGCGCGGCCCTGCGCACCCGGGCCGACGACGTCGACGTGCCCGCGGCCTGGGACCGGCTGTCGGCCGCGCTCCCCGCCGCGGCGTCGCCGGCCCGCACCGCCCGGCGACGCGGCCGGGCGCCGCGGGCCGCCGGCGTGCGCCGCCCGCTGGCCGCGGCCGTCGCCTTCGCGGCGGTGCTGTCGGTGGCCGGGGTGGCTGCCGCCAACGACTGGCTGCCGGTCTTCCGCACCGAGCAGGTCGCCCCGGTGGCCTTCGACAGCGCCGACCTGGTCGCGCTGCCCGACCTGAGCGCCTACGGCACCGTCGAGGTCACCGGCGACGGCGACCTGCACACCGTCGCCGACCCGGCGGCCGCCGCCGCCGAGACCGCCCTGGACGTGCCCGAGGTCGCCGAGCTGCCCGGTGGCGTCGTCGGCGACCCGAGCGTGCAGGTGGGTGGCCAGGCCTCCGCCGTGTTCACGTTCTCCAACGACCTCGCCGCGCAGGCCGGTGGCCAGGCGCCGCCGGCGGGGCTGGACGGCAGCCAGGTCCGGCTGGTCGCCGGCCCGGGCGTGGCCCAGATCTGGTCCTCGGCGTCGGGCGTCCCGGCGCTGGTAGTGGCCACCGCCGTCGCGCCGTCGGCGGACTCCTCCGGGGTGCCCTTCCAGACGCTGCGGGACTACCTGCTGTCGCTGCCCGGCCTGCCCGACGACCTGGCCGCCCAGCTGCGCACCTTCACCGCCGACGGCTCGACCCTGCCCCTGCCGGTGCCCGCCGACCTGGTGGACAGCTCCTCGGCCGACGTGGACGGCGTCACCGCGACTGTGCTGGAGAGCCGCGACCGGTCGATGGCCGCCGTGGTCTGGGTCGAGGACGGCGTCGTCACCGCCGTGGCCGGCTCCCTGGGCGCCGACGAGGTGCTCGAGGTCGCGCGGGGGCTGCGCTGACCACCACGCCGGGCGACGCAGCCCTGCGCGCCGCCGCCGAGCTGGTCGCCGGGCTGCCGCCCGCGCCCGCGGCCTGGTGCACCGGGCTGCGCAAGCGGTACCGGAAGCAGACCGCGGTGCACGACGTCTCCCTCCAGGTGGGCCGGGGCGAGGTGGTCGGGCTGCTGGGCCCCAACGGGGCCGGCAAGACCACGGTGATCAAGATGCTGCTCGGCCTGGTGCGGCCCGACGGCGGCGAGGCGCTGCTGCTCGGCCGCCCGGCCGCCGAGCCGGCGGCCCGCGCGGGCGTGGGCTACCTGCCCGAGCTCTTCCGGTACCAGCCGTGGCTCACCCCGGCCGAGGTGCTGGCCCTGCACGTGCGGCTGGCCGGGGCCGCGGTCAGCGACGCCGAGCGGCGGGAGTGCCTGGCGACCGTGGGCCTGGCCGGGCGGGGCGACGACCGGGTCGGCGGCTTCTCCAAGGGCATGCAGCAGCGGCTCGGTCTGGCCGTCGCGCTGGTCGCCCGGCCGGAGTTCGTCGTCCTGGACGAGCCGACCAGCGCGCTGGACCCGCTGGGCCGCGCCGACGTGCGCGACATCGTGCTGGACCTGCGGTCCCGCGGCGTCGCGGTGCTGCTCAACTCCCACCTGATCGGGGAGGTCGAGCGGGTCTGCGACCGGGTGGTCGTGCTCGACCGGGGTCGGGTCGCGGCCGCCGGCACGCTGGCCGAGCTGCTGGGCCAGCGCGAGCTGCGGCTGCACCTGACCGGGCTCACCGCCGAGGCCGAGGCCCGGCTGGCGCGGACCGGCGGCGTGCACCGGGAGGGCGACTGGCTGACCGTCGCCGTCCCCGCCGACGACGAGACCGTGGCCCCCGCACTGGTGCGCGACCTGGTCGGCCTGGGGGTGTCGGTGCACGCGGTCGAGCCGGTGCGGATCAGCCTGGAGGACCGGCTGCTCGGCATCCTGCGCGAGGGCGCCGCGGACCGGGCGGCCCAGCCGTGACCGTCGTGCTGACGGTGGCCGCGCTGACCGTGCGCGAGGCCTCCCGGCGGCGGGTGGTGCTCGCCCTGGGCGTGCTCACCGCGGCGCTGGTGGGCCTGAGCGCGCTGGGGTTCACCCGGCTGGCCGGGGAGTCGCTGACCAGCGGCGAGGCCCGGCTGGTCGCCTCGATCCTGCTGAACCTGGTGATGTTCGGCTTGAGCCTGGTCGCCGCGCTGGGCACCGCGTTCCTGGCCGGCCCGACGCTGGCCGGGGAGACCGAGTCGGGCACCGCCCTGTCGATGCTGGCCAGGCCGGTCCGGCGCTCGGCGTTCCTGCTGGGCAAGACGCTGGGCCTGGTCGCCTTCGGCAGCGGGTTCGTCGTCCTCGCCGGGCTGGCCGAGATCCTGGTGGTCGGGACGACGGTGGACTACTGGCCGCCGTCGCCGGTGACCGCCCTGCTGCTGCTGGGCGCGCAGACCGCGGTGCTGCTCACCCTCACCGTGCTGCTGTCGACCGTGGTGTCGCCGATGGCGTCCGGGGTCATCGCGGTGGGCCTGTTCTGCACCACCTGGGTGGCCGGCGTCGTCGGGGCGATCGGCGGGTCGCTGGGCAACGACGCGGTCGAGCGGGTGGGCAGCATCTCGCGCATCCTGCTGCCCACCGACGGGCTGTGGCGGGGCGCGATGAACGCCTTCCAGGACCCCGGCGCGCTGGCCGCGTTCGGCGGCGCGGACCAGGGGGCCGGCGCGTTCCCGTTCCTCAGCGTCTCCCCGCTCACCCCGGTCTACCTGGGCTATGCGGCGCTGTGGGTGGCGATGGTCTGGGGCCTGGCGGCCCTCGCCTACTCCCGCAAGGACCTCTGACCGGCCGGGTGCCCGGACGCACGACGGGCTCCCGATCCGCCGGGTGGATCGGGGGCCGTCGTGGTGGTGCGGGTCAGCCCAGCGCGCTGCCGGCCACCCACTGGTCCCACGGGATGGCCCAGTCGTAGATGTCGCCGTCGGCGCGGGACAGCGTCGGGCCGACGGAGTTGACGATCTCCACGACGTCGCCGGGCTGGCTGAAGTCGTAGAACCACTGCGCCCGGTCGGTGGACAGGTTGATGCAGCCGTGCGAGACGTTGCTGGAGCCCTGCTGGCCCACCGACCACGGCGCGGCGTGCACGAACTCGCCGTTGTTGGAGATCCGCGTGGCGTACTGCACGTCGGTCCGGTAGCCACCGGGGGCGTCGACGGCCAGGCCGAAGGTCGAGGAGTCCATCGTGATGTCGGCGAACTTCTCCAGCACCACGTGCGCGCCGTTGCGGGTCGGGTTGGCGTTGCTGCCGGCGCTCATCGGGTAGGTCTGCACGACCTGGTCACCGGAGGACACGGTGAGGGTGTGCGTCGCGGCGTCGGCCACCGACACGTGCTTCTCGCCGACGGAGAAGGACACCGATCGGTCCTTCTCGCCCCAGATGCCGTCGCCCATGTCGACGCCGTAGAGGTTCGCGTCGATGGTGACCTGGGTGTTGGCCGGCCAGTAGGTCGAGGGCCGGAAGTGCACCTCGGAGTCGCTGATCCAGCTCCACCGGCCGTCGGTGGGCGTGGAGCTGGTGACCACAAGGTTCCGCTCGACCTCGGCCTTGTTGGTGACGGCCTCGTCGAAGTAGACCCGGATCGGCATGCCGACCCCGACGGTGGTGCCGTCCAGCGGGCCGATCGAGGGCGTGGAGACCGAGCCCGGGGTCACCGTGGTGAACGAGCCGGAGGCGTCGCTGCTGGCGCCGTCGACGTTCTCGGCGGTCGCGGTGACCGTGTAGATGGTGCCGTAGGCCAGCGGCGCCGACGGCGTCCAGAGGCTGGTGACCCCGGCGGCGTCGGCGGCCGGGGCCGGCACCTCGCTCAGCGTGCCGGCGACCGGCGCACCGGCGCCGTCGGTCACGGTCACCTCGGTGACCGAGCCGCCGACGACCGTGGCCTGCAGCGGGGTGGCCGGGGAGACGTCGGTGGCGCCGTCGGCGACCGACAGCGACACCACGGCGGGGTCGGCCGGGGCGGCGCTGGTGCCGGCGGCACCACCGCCACCGCTCGAGGCCTCGGGACCGCACCCGACGAGTGCGACGAGCACCCCGGCGGTCCCCAGCGCCAGCACGGCACGTCGGTTGAACTGCAACGACACGAAGATTCCCCTCACCCCACTGCCGGTCGCAGCGGATCGCGACCGGCGGTCGCCCCAGTGTCCACCCCGGGACTGACAATCCGCTGTCACCGAGGACACGCCACCCCGGCTCGCCACCGGGTCCCCGGGACGTGTATCTTTCTCCGAGTCGCTGGTGATCAGCGGCGCCGCGCCATTAGCTCAATTGGCAGAGCAGCTGACTCTTAATCAGCGGGTTCGGGGTTCAAGTCCCTGATGGCGCACCCACCCCAGATCGGCCCCGTCCCCACCGGACGGGGCCGTTCTGCTGTCGGGACCCCCGGGAGGACCAGATGAGCACGGCCGAGGACGGACGACGACGCGCCGAGCAGTACCTGCGCCTGGTGGCCGCCGGGGAGCAGTCCGCGGCCGACGAGCTGCTCGCCGGGGTCACCGACCTGGCGGAGCTGACCTACCTGGGCGCGGCGTTCACCGCGATCTCCCGCAGCGGGGCCCGCACCCTGTCTCCCGCCCACCGCGCTCAGGCCACCGGCCGGCACATGCGGCTCACCGCGCTGCGCGACAGCGCGAAGCGCGACCCGGCGGCGCTGCGCACCTGGCTGGCCGCCCTGGCCGGCGAGGCGGTCTTCGTGCGCGGCATGCTCGACGTCGCCGCCGCGCGCGCCGCCCAGGACGGGCCGGTCAGCGGGGCCGGGTGACCCGCAGCGCGAGCGGCACGGCCAGCACCAGCGCCGCGGCCAGCACCGCGTAGGCCAGGTCCAGCCCGAGCGCGGCGGCCAGCACGCCCACCGCGAGCGCGCCGATGCCGGTGCCGGCGTCGAAGGCGGCGTTCCACACGGCGCTGGCCGTCGTCGTCCCGTGTTCCCCGGCGCGGGCCATGGCGACCACGATGGTCGTGTTCTGCACCCCGCCGAACGCCGCGCCGAAGGCGGCGGCACCGAGCAGCACGGCCACGTCGCTGCCCAGGCCCAGGGACAGCGCGGCCAGACCGGCGGCACCCACGAGCAGCGCCGGCGGGAGCACCACCCGGCTGCCCACCCGGTCGGCCAGCACGCCGCCGCCCCAGCGGGCCACCGCGCCGACGACGCCGAAGACCAGCAGCGCCGCCGTGGCCACGAGCCCGTCCGGGCGGGCGATCGGCAGGAAGGTGACCAGGCCGGCACCGGCCAGGGTGACCACGAGCAGCACCGCGGAGGGCCCGAGCGAGGCCCGCACGGCCGGTCCGGACGGCTGGCCGGACGCCTGGGTGACCGCCCCCGGCACGGCCCGGACCAGCGCCGGGACCGCCGCCAGCCCCAGCACCGGGACGGCGGCCAGCCACGCGACGACCGGGAAGTGCCCGCCCAGGGTGAGCGCCACCCCGCCGGGCACCGCGGCCAGCGTCGGCACCGCCAGCGCCAGTCCGTAGACGCCGAGCGCCTCGCCGCGCCGGGACTCCGGCACCGCCCGCGCGGCGATGGTCGAGCCCAGCACGGTGAGCACGCCGAACCCTGCCCCGCGCACCGTCGAGACCGCCGACAACCAGGCCAACGAGTCGCCCAGCAGGTACAGCGGGGCGGGTGCGCCGAGGGCGAGCAGGCCGGCGGCGAACACCGGGCCCAGCCCGCGGCGGGCGACCAGCCGTGGCACCGCGACCTGGGTGAGCACGGTGGCGGCGAGGAACACCGTCGTCACCAACCCGGCCGCGGCGACGCCGGCACCCGAGCGCACCGCGTAGGAGGGCAGCGCCGACAGCGTCGCGGCGTAGCTGGTGAACCCCAGCACCGAGGCCGCCAGCAGCGCCCGGACGGCGGGCACCCGCCACACCGCACCCGTCTCCTGCACGTCTCCCCCGGTCATCAGCTCCGCGATCATGCCTGCCGCCCCGGGGCCAGGAGCCCCCGGGCTCCCGTCCCCTACGGTCGTGGGATGGCCGCCTCCCCCCGACCCGCGCCCGTCTCCGTCGTCGTCATGGGGGTGTCGGGCACCGGCAAGACCACCGTCGGCGTCGGCATCGCCGAGGCACTGGGGTGCGACTTCGTCGAGGGCGACGACCTGCACCCGGCGGCCAACGTCGAGAAGATGCGCTCGGGCACCCCGCTCACCGACGAGGACCGCTGGCCCTGGTTGCGGGCGGTGGCCGGCCGGGTCGGCGAGCACGAGGCCGCAGGCACCGACCTGGTCATCACCTGCTCGGCGCTGCGGCGGGAGTACCGCGACCTGCTGCGCGACGGGCACCCCTCGGTGTGGTTCGCCCACATCGACACCCCGCGCGAGGTGCTGGAGCAGCGGCTGCGGGAGCGGAAGGGCCACTACATGCCCGGGTCGCTGCTGGACAGCCAGCTGGCCACCCTGGAGCCCCTCGCCGACGACGAGCCCGGCCACGCCTACACCGGGCAGGGCTCGGCGCAGCAGACCGTGGACGGACTGCTGGCCGAGCTCGCCGACGAGCGGCCCCGCTGATCAGCCCATGTAGGGGTAGGCGTGCGACCGGGGCGGGGCGAAGGTCTCCTTGACCACCCGGGTCGACGTCCAGCGCTGCAGGTTCTGCGCGGCGCCGGCCTTGTCGTTGGTGCCCGAGGCGCGGGCGCCACCGAAGGGCTGCTGGCCGACGACGGCGCCGGTGGGCTTGTCGTTGACGTAGAAGTTGCCCGCGGCGTTGCGCAGCACCCGGGCGGCGTGCGCGATCGCCGTCCGGTCCTGGGCGATGACCGCACCGGTGAGGGCGTAGGGGGCGACGGACTCCATCTGGGCGAGGACGGCGTCGTAGTCGGCGTCGTCGAACACGTGGACGGCGAGGACGGGCCCGAAGAACTCGGTGCGGAACACGTCGTGCGTCGGGTCGGTGCCCTCCAGCACGGTCGGCCGGACGAACCAGCCCTCGGCGTCGTCGCAGGTGCCGCCGGCGACGACCGAGAGCGCGGAGTCGCCGCGCGCCCGGTCCAGCACGCCGGACAGCTTCGAGAAGGACTTGGCGTCGATGACCGCGCCCAGGAAGTTCGAGAAGTCGGTGACCGGCCCCATCGGCAGCGAGTCGACCAGCCCGGCGAGGTCGTCGCGCAGCCGCGTCCACAGCGAGCGCGGCACGTAGGCCCGCGAGGCGGCCGAGCACTTCTGGCCCTGGTACTCGAAGGCGCCGCGGACCATCGCAGTGCGCAGCACCTCGAGGTCGGCGGAGGGGTGGGCGACGACGAAGTCCTTGCCGCCGGTCTCCCCGACGACCCGCGGGTAGGTGCGGTAGTCGGCGATGTTCGCGCCGACGGTGCGCCACAGGTGCTGGAAGACCGGCGTCGAGCCGGTGAAGTGGATACCGGCCAGGTCGCGGTCGGCGAGCACCACGTCGGAGACCGCGACGCCGTCGCCGGGCAGCATGTTGATGACCCCGTCGGGCAGGCCGGCGGCCTCGAGCAGGCGCATCAGCTGGTGGGCGGCGAACTGCTGGGTGGGCGCGGGCTTCCAGACCACCGTGTTGCCCATCAGGGCCGGCGCGGTGGGCAGGTTGCCGGCGATGGCGGTGAAGTTGAACGGGGTGACGGCGTAGACCACGCCCTCCAGCGGGCGGTGGTCGACCCGGTTCCAGACCCCGGGCGAGGACACCGGCTGCTCGGCGTGGATCTGCCGGGCGAAGTGCACGTTGTAGCGCCAGAAGTCGGCCAGCTCGCAGGCGCTGTCGATCTCGGCCTGCTGGGCGGTCTTGGACTGCCCGAGCATGGTGGCCGCGTTCAGCGTCTGCCGCCACGGCCCGGCCAGCAGGTCGGCGGCCTTGAGGAAGACCGCGGCCCGGTCGTCCTGGGACAGCTCGGCCCAGCCGGGGGCGGCGGCCTTGGCCGCGGTCATCGCGTCGGCGGCGTCGGCGGCCGTCGCGTGCGCCGACGTCCCCAGCACCTGGGCGTGGGCGTGCGGGGCGACGACGTCGAACGCCGCGCCGCCGGCCATCCGCTGCCGGCCGCCGATCGTCGCGGTCAGCTCCTCCGGGGCCGCGGCCAGGCGGACCAGCTCGGCCTGCAGCTCGGTGCGCTCGGGCGAGCCGGGGGCGTAGTCGAGCACCGGCTCGTTGCGCGGGGCGGGGACCTGGGTGATGCCGTCCACAGAAGGAGCTCCTTGGATCGAGTAGGTGGTGCGGCTGCCCTTCAGGGGCCCGCGGCGAGCGTGCGAGTCGAGGGGGAAGGGTGGTCCTTCCTCAGCCTTTCGTCACGAGGGAGCGGAGGAAGAACTGCACGTTCGCGGGGCGCTCGGCCAGCCGCCGCATGAAGTAGCCGTACCAGTCGGCGCCGTAGGGCACGTAGGCCCGGACGGTGTGCCCGTCGGCGGCCAGCCGCTGCTGCTCGCCGGTCCGGATGCCGTAGAGCAGCTGGAACTCGTAGCTGTCGGCCGACCGGCCGGTGCGGCCCACCAGCTCCAGGGCCAGGGCGATCATCGCCGGGTCGTGCGTGCCGGCCATCGGGTACCCGTCGCCGGTGAACAGGATCTCCAGGCAGCGCCGGTAGGCGGCGTCGACCTCGGCCTTCTCGGTGTGCGCCACGGTCCGCGGCTCGGCGTAGGCGCCCTTGACCAGGCGGACCCGGGAGCCGGCGACGGCGAGGTCCCGGGCGTCGGCCTCGCTCCGGTGCAGCGCGGCCTGCAGGACGGCGCCGGTGCCCGGGTGGTCCCGCCGCAGCTCGGCCAGCACCGCGAGCGTGGAGTCCACGGTGCGGTGGTCCTCCATGTCCAGGGTGACCGTGGTGCCGACCGCCGTCGCCGCCTCGGCCACCGGCCGGACCAGCTCCAGGGCGAGGTCGTGGCCACCGGGCAGCGCCTGGCCGAACGCCGACAGCTTCACCGACACCTCGGCCGCCCGGCCCAGCTGCAGCGGCGCCAGGCCGTCGAGCAGGGCGAGGTAGGCGTCCCGGGAGGCCACCGCCTCGGCGCGGCTGGTGATGTCCTCGCCGAGGTGGTCGAGGGTCACGGCGATGCCGTCGCGGCGCAGCGCGTCCACCGCGGCCAGCGCGTCGGGCAGCGTCTCCCCCGCGACGAACCGGTCGACGACCCGCCGGGTGACCGGGGTGCCGACGACGACCTTGCGCAACCCGGGACGGCGGGACGCGACGAGCAGAGCCTGACCGAGCACGAGGACCTCCGGGCGGTGGGGACTGGCTCGAACCTAGGAGTGAGGTGTCCGCGGTCACCAGCGACAGCTGTCCGGACTCCTTCGTACGATCGTCTGATGCGGGACGACCTCCAGGACCTCGTGGACGAGGTGTCCCGGCTGCTGGGCGCCCCGGCCACGCTGGAGGACACCGGGTTCACCCTGCTGGCCTTCTGCGCCCAGGGCGACGAGGTGCTCACCGGCCTGGACGCGGTCCGCACCCGCTCGATCCTCACCCGGGGGTCGACGGCGGCCACCCGGCAGTGGTTCCGCGACTTCGGCATCGACCGGGCAACCGGACCGCTGCGCACCCCGGCCGACCCCGTCGCCGGCATCCTGACCCGGCTCTGCCTGCCGGTCCGGCACCGCGGCCGGCTGCACGGGTGGCTGTGGCTGCTCGACGAGGGCCGCACCGACCTCGCCGACCCCGACCCACCGGGGCTGGCCGCCGCCCTGGCCCTGGCCGACCGCGCCGGCGAGCTGCTGGCCGCCCGGCCGGTCCCCGTCGACGTCGGCGGTGACCTGCGCGCCGCGCTGGCCGCCGACCGGCCCGCCGCCGACCGCCTGGGTGCCCGGCTCGGCGCGGACACCCCGGTCGCGGTGGTGGCCCTCCGCCCGGCCGGCGACGGGCTGCCCGCCGGGTGGGCGGCGCCGGGCGCGGGCGCGGTGAGCACCGTGGTGGGCCGGCAGGTCGCCGTCCTGCTGCCGCTGCCGCACCTGGCCGACGACCGCCCGGCCGTCGCGCTGTCGGCCGCGGCGCTGCACCGCCTGCCGACCGGCAGCACCGCCGGGGTCAGCAGCCCACGGTCGGGGTGCGGGGCGCTGCCCGACCAGTGGCGGGAGGCCGTCGACGCCGCCCGGGTGGCCGGTGCGGTGCCGGCCCTGGCCCCCGTGGCCTCCTGGGCCGAGCTGGGCGCCTGGCGCCAGGTGGTGCGCCTGGACGGACCGGACCCGGCGTTCGCCGCCCTGCTGGGCGACCCGGTGCTGACCCGCACGGCCGAGGTGTGGCTGGACCAGGCGGGCTCCCCGCAGCGCGCCGCGGCCGAGCTCGTCGTGCACCGGCAGACGCTGTACTACCGCCTGGGCCGGATCGCCGAGGTGACCGGTCTGGACCTGGCCGACGGCGGGGACCGGCTCGCGCTGCACCTGGCCGTGCGCGCGGCGCGGCTCGCCGCGAGGGGCGGTCCGCGGCCCGGACCGGGTGGCCTGATCTAGGGTCGTCGGTCTGATGACCAGGCAGCCGACCGGGCCGGACGCCGCACCACCCGACGTGATGCTGGCGCTGCGCACCGGCACCGCGGGCGAGCACCAGGAGCTCGAGGACACCCTCGACCTGCTCGACCCGGCGCTGGACGCCGTCCGGCTGGCCGCGGTGCTGGCCCGGATGCACGCCTTCTGGGTGCGGGCCGAGGACGGCCTGGACACCTGGGCGCGGACGCACCCGGGCGACGCCGCCGCGGTCGACTGGGCCGCGCGCCGGCGGGCCGGCCTGTTCGCCGCGGACCTCGCCGCCCTCGGCGGTGACCCCACCGCGCCGGCGCCCGTCGAGGTGCCCGCGCCGGCCTCCACCGACGAGGCGCTGGGCGCGATGTACGTGCTGGAGGGCTCCACGCTGGGCGGGGTGTTCATCGACCGGCACCTGGCGACCCTCCCGGGGCTGGCGCAGGCCGGTCCGCTCACGGCGTTCAGCCCCTACGGCGAGCAGACCGGCGCCCGCTGGGCGGCGTTCCGCCGGGCGGTGCGCGACCACGTCGCGCGCGGCGGTGATCCCGACGCGCTGGTCGCAGCCGCACGACGTACCTTCCGGTTGATGGCCTCGTGGTGCGCCGACGTCCAGCAGGGCGCGTCCGGTCCCGCCTCCGGACCGACCACGACCCGCGGAGGTGTCCCCGCGTGACCGAGACCCAGCCGACGCCGTGGCTGGCCCCCGGCACGCCGGTGGACCTGACCAACTGCGAGCGCGAGCCGATCCACGTCCCCGGCAGCATCCAGCCCCGCGGCGTGCTCCTCGCGGTCAGCGAGCCGGACCTGGTCGTCGAGCAGGCGTCGGCCAACCTGGCCGACGTCGTCGGCGTGACCTGGCAGGCCGCCCTCGGCCGACCGCTGGCCGACGTCCTGGGCACGGTGCCCGCCCAGGCCGTGGCCCGCAGCGCCGCCGCCTTCGGCGACCTGCGCGAGCGCAACCCCGTCGAGCTCACCCTCGACCGCGACGGCACCCCGGTCCCGGTCGACGCGATCCTGCACCGGGCGCTGCACGGCTCCCCCGGCCAGCAATCGCTCAAGGACGCGACCGGCCCGGTCGACGCGGCCGGCCGGCCGCTGGCCAGCAGCCTGGTGATCGAGCTCGAGCCGGCCTTCGGCCCGCGCCCGTTCAGCTTCCCCAACACCTACCAGGCCGTGCGCGGGACCATCGCCGAGCTGAACCGGGCGAGCGACCTGCAGTCCCTCTACGACATCACCGTCCAGGCCGTCCGCAGCCTGACCGGGTTCGACCGGGTGATGCTCTACCGCTACGACACCGACTTCAACGGCGAGGTGGTCGCCGAGGCCCAGCACGGTGGCCTGACCTCCTTCCTCGGCCTGCACTACCCGGCCTCGGACATCCCGGCCCAGGCCCGGGCGCTGTACGAGAAGAACTGGATCCGGCTGATCTCCGAGGTGCCCTACACCCCGGCGGTCATCCACCCGGTCGACCACCCCGCCACCGGGCGGCCGCTGGACCTGACCTACTCCACGCTGCGCAGCGTCTCCCCGATCCACGTCGAGTACCTGGTCAACATGGGCGTGGCCTCGTCGATGTCGATCTCGCTGCTGCGCGAGGACAAGCTGTGGGGCCTCATCGCCTGCCACCACTACGCCGGTCCGCACGCCCCGCCCTACGCCACCCGCGCGGCCGCGGAGTTCCTGGCCTCCACCCTGTCGCTGCGGCTGGTCGACCGGGCGGCCGAGGAGGAGGTCCGCCGGGCGCTGCGGGCGCGCTCCACGCTGGCCTGGCTGACCGCGGCCACCCTGGACGAGGAGCGCCCGCTGGCGGACTCCCTGCTGGGGACCCCCGATCTGCTCGACCTGGTCCCGGCCGACAGCGTCGTGGTGCACCTGGAGGGCCACACCGCCGTCCGCGGCGTCCCGGTGGACGAGACGGTGGCCGCCCGCGTCGCCGCCTGGGCCGAGGGGCTGCGCCGCGACGTGGTCGCCACCGAGTCGCTGACCGCCGACGCCCCCGCGCTCGGCGTCCCGGTCGAGGTGGCCTGCGGCGCCCTCGCCGTCCCGCTGCCCGAGGGCCAGTGGGTGGTCTGGCTGCGGCAGGAGAAGATCCGCTCGGTCGACTGGGGCGGGGACCCGCACCACAAGGTCCGGGTCGTCGAGGACGACGGCGAGGTCCGCATCTCCCCGCGGCAGTCCTTCGACCGCTGGCAGGAGACGGTCCACGGCCGCGCCGAGCCGTGGACGGCGGCCGAGGTCGGGGAGGCCACCGAGCTGCGGACCAACCTGCTCGAGGCGCTCTACGCCCGGACCCGACGGGTGGCCCGGGCCGCGGAGACCCTGCAGCGCAGCATGCTGTCCGAGCCCCCGCAGCCCGACCACGTGCAGATGGCCGTCCGCTACGTGCCGGCCGCGCGCGAGGCCCAGGTCGGCGGCGACTGGTACGACGCGTTCACCCAGCCCGACGGCGCCACGATCCTGGTGATCGGCGACGTGGTCGGCCACGACACCGAGGCCGCCGCGGTCATGGGCCAGCTGCGCGGCCTGCTGCGCGGCATCGCCTTCGACAGCGGCCACGGGCCGGCCGAGGTGCTGCGCCGGCTCGACCGGGCCGTGGAGGGGCTCCGGCTGGAGGCCGTCGCCTCGGTGCTGGTGGCCCGGCTCGAGCAGACGCCCGAGGAGGTCGAGCAGGGCGTCACCCGGCTGGTCTGGTCCAACGCGGGGCACCCGCCGCCCGTCGTCCTGACCGAGGACGGCCGCACCGAGCTGCTGACCGGGCCCCGGGCGGACCTGCTGCTGGGCGTGCACGCCGGTGCCCCGCGGCGCGAGCACGAGGCGACGCTGGCCCGCGGCTCCACGGTGCTGCTGTACACCGACGGGCTGGTCGAGCGCCGCGACCAGGTCTTCGACGACGGCATCGCCGCGCTCCGGGACCGGCTCACCACGCTGGCCGACACCCCGCTCGAGGAGCTGTCGGACATCCTGCTGGCCGACCTCGTCCCCGACCGGGCCGAGGACGACATCGCCCTGGTCGCCGTCCGGCTGCACCGCCAGGACCGGCCCCGCCCCGACCGGTAGGCCCGCTCAGCCGCCCAGGGTGGCCAGCAGCTCCCGGACGGCGGTGCGGCCGGCCCGGTTGGCCCCGATCGTGCTGGCCGACGGGCCGTAGCCGACCAGGTGCAGGCGGGGCTCGGCCACCACCCGGGTGCCCTCCACGGCGATGCCGCCCCCGGGCCCGCGCAGGTGCAGCGGGGCGAGGTGGTCCAGCGCGGCCCGGAAACCGGTGGCCCACAGCACCACGTCGACGTCCAGGGTGCGGGCCGGGTCGTCCCAGGCCACCCCGGTCGGGGTCATCCGGTCGGGGACCGGCAGCCGGTCCAGCACCCCGCGCTCGCGGGCCCGGCGGACCTCCCCGGTGACCGGCAGCCCGGTCACCGACACCACGCTGCCCGGCGGCAGGCCGGCCCGGACCCGCTGCTCCACCAGGGCCACGGCCGCCCGGCCGGCGTCGGGGTCGAAGTCGGTCTCCCGCCACACCGGCGGCCGCCGGGTGACCCAGGTGGTGCGGGTCACCTCGGCGACCTCGATGAGCAGCTGCAGCGCCGAGATGCCGCCGCCCACCACCAGCACGTGCTGGCCGGCGAAGTCGGCGGCCTCGGGGAACTGCGCGGCGTGCAGCTGCCGGCCGCGGAAGGTCTCCCGGCCGGGGTAGGCGGGCCAGAACGGCCGGGACCACGTGCCGGTGGCGTTGACCAGGCCGCGCGCGGTCCAGTCGCCCTCGCTGGTCCGCAGCGCGAAGCCGTCGACGGTCCGGGTCACCCGGCGGACGGCGACCGGCCGCCGCACCGGCAGCGCGAAGTGCACCTCGTACTCCGCGAAGTACCGGGCCATCGCGGTCGAGGCGCGCTCGGCGGGGTCCCCGGTCAGCGGCAGCCCGGGCAGGTCGGCGATGCCGTTGGCCCGGTCCAGCCGCAGCGAGGCCCACCGGTGCTGCCAGGCGCCGCCGGGCGCGGCGTCGGCGTCCAGCACCACGAAGTCCGCGCCCGCCCGCTGCAGGTGGTAGGCCGCCGACAGCCCGGCCTGCCCGGCCCCCATGACCACCACCTCTGCGTGCACGCCCGCGCCAACGCCCGGGGTGCCGCCGTCATGCCCGGCGGGTGGCCACCACCAGGGTCGGGCGGAGGGCCTCGGCGGCCAGCAGGTCCCCCATCCGGCCGGCCTGCCGGGCCGAACGGCCGTGCCGCGGGTCGTCGCCGTGCCGGCGGGCGACCTCGGCGTCCACCGCGTCGGCGGCGTCGTCCCAGCCGGGCGGGTTGTCGTGCAGGTCGGCCGGCGCCCGCTCGACCACGTCGAACCCGGCCGCGTCCAGCAGCCGGTCCAGCTCGTCGTCGGTGGGGAACTCGTTGCCCTCCGGGGGCGGCGACGGCAGCTCGTCCACCACCTGCACGAAGACCAGCAGGCCCAGTCGGCCACCGGGACGCAGCACCCGCCGCAGCTCGGCCAGCGCACCGGCCTTGTCGCTGGTCGTGCACAGCACGCCCAGGCTCCAGGCGGCGCCCGCGACGCCGTCGGCCAGCGGCAGCGCCTGGCCCATCGCCGCCGCGGACGGCAGCCCGAACAGGTACCGGGAGGCGTGCACCGCCCCGACCATGGGCTCGCAGCAGACCGGGCGCACCTGGCGGTCGCCGGCCACCCAGGCGGCCGGGCCACCGACCCCGGACCCGGCGTCGACCAGCAGGTCGCCGGGCGCCAGCGCCAGCCGGTCGGCCAGCCAGCGCAGGGACCCCACGCTGCCCGAGCCCCGGCACCCGGCGGGCAGGCCGTACCCCGGGCCGAGCGCCCGCACGGCCTCCTCCGTCCACGCCGCCGCGACCCCGAACTCGTCCTCCATCGCCGCGCTGTCCAGCTCGCTCATGCCTGTCCCTCCCGGATCCGTCGGGCCACCTCGGCCTTGGTGCGCGCGCCGGCCAGCACGCCGCGGTCCGAGGCGAGCCCGGACAGGTTGACCCCGACCACGCCGGGCACCGCCAGCAGCGCCCGCGCCTCGGCCACGGCGGCGGCGATCCCGGCCTCGACCGGGTCGGGTGCGGCCAGCACTCGCTTCACTACGGCGGCGTCCAGGTGCAGGCCGGGGAAGGCCTGCAGCACCCGGGCCGACCGCTCGTCGGTGTAGACCGCGACCGACGCCAGGAACGGCAGCGTCGCGCCCTCGCTGCGGCACGCCTGCACGAAGGCGGCGACCCGGGCCGGGCCGGAGACGTGGTTGAGCACGCAGAGCGCGGCGCCGGCCCGCTGCTTGAGCGCCACCCGCGCCGGCCGGGCGGCGGTCGGGGGCGCCTCCGGGGACTCCGGGACGGCGGCGCTCAACCCGACCCGGGCAGCCAGCTCGGCCAGCCGGGGTCCGTCCAGGTCGAACACCTGGGTGACCCCCGGCCGCACCCCCGGCCCCCGGCCGTCGCCGGTCACGCACAGCACGCCGTCCACCCCGACCAGCGCCAGCCCGGCCAGCTCCTGCTCCAGCACCAGCCGGTTGCGGTCCCGGCAGGCGAGGGTGACCCAGGGCCGGCCACCGGCGGCGAGCACCTCGGCGGCCAGCAGGGTCGGCGGCAGGTCGGGCCGGTTCTGGTGCTCCCCCAGCAGCAGGCCGTCCGACCCCGCGGCCAGCTCGGCGACGACCGCCCGGACCGACGCGGGGTCGAAGGGCGCCACGGTGAGGTCGGTGAGGACGACCGGCCCCGCCGCCGCCCGGGCCAGCAGGCTGCCGGGCCGGGGGGCGGGCACGGGCACCGGCTGGTCCCACGGCGGCGCCGGGTCGGCGAGGAAGGTGCACGGGTGGTCGGCCACCTCGCAGCCGCCGTCCGCGCGCACGCCGCCGCACGGGCCGAAGACCATCCGCTTGGGACAGCCGACCCGGGCGGGTGCGGGCAGCGTCGTCGTCACCCCCGGACCGCTGCCCGCCGCCGGGGGGGTGTCAACCCCTCCGGCGAACATCACACCCCGGGACGACGAGAGGGGGCCGGGTGATGTGTGCAACCCCGGATCGCGGGCATGCATGAGAAGTGCAGGTCGACGGCGGGGGTGGACACGTGAGCGGGACGGCTCCGGTGGGGTACGTGCACGCCGCTCGGCTGGGCGCCGCCGGACCCGACACCGCCGCGGCGCTGGCCCCGGTGCTCCGGGCCGGGCTCGGCGCCGGCGGCTCCGTCGTGCTGGCCTGCTCCGCGCCGCTCGCTGCCGCACTCCAGGACCAGCTGCCCGGGCCGGGTGTGCACACCGTGGACCCCGCGCCGCTGCAGGGCCGGGCGCCCGACGCGCTGGCCGGCTACTCCGCGCTGCTGGACCGGTTCGGCGGGACGCGGTCCCGCGTGCAGCTGGTCACCGACAGCGTGGGCCTGCTGGGCCCCGGGATGGCGGCCTGGCTGCAGACCGAGGCCCTGCTGAACCACGTGCTCGCCGACCGCACGGTCGACCACTTCTGCATGCTCGACGAGGCCGACCTGGGCCCGGAGGTCGCCCGCGCGCTGGCCTGCCACCCCGGCCTGCTCGGGGGCGACGGCGTGCTGGACAACCCGGACCGGCGGGACCCCGCCGAGGTGCTCCGCTCGCTGTGGGCCGCCCCGGGCCCGGACCCGCTGGAGACCACCCGACCGACGCTCGAGGTCGAGGACGTCGTCAGCCTGCGCGACCTGCGCCGGGCGCTGACCGCCAGCCTCGCCGACGGGCCGCTGGACCCCGACGAGGCCGGTGACCTGGTGCTCGCCATCGACGAGGTGGTCTCCAACGCCGCCGAGCACGGCGTGCCCCCGGTCGACGTCCGGCTGTGGGTCACCGAGCAGCGCGTGCTGTGCGTGGTGGCCGACCGCGGGCAGGGCTTCGACGAGCCGCTGGCCGGATACGGCCCGGCGCACGGCCGGGACCTCTCCGTCGGCGGCATGGGTCTGTGGCTGGCCCGGCGCGCGGTGGACCGGATGACCACCGCGCCGCTGGCGCACGGCGACGGCTGCGTCGTCCGGCTGGTCATCGACCCCCGCACCGCCTGACCCGGGCGGGTCAGGCCGCGGGCAGCAGCCCGGTGGTCTCGATCAGGTCGGCCTGCTCCCGGCACCACGGCGACCACGCGTCGCCCTCGGCGGCCTGCCGGGCGCGGAACGCCGCCCAGGTCAGCAGCTCCCACTCCCCCACCTCGTCGGTCGCCGGGGCGGGCTCGCCCACCAGCACGCCCAGGTAGACCGGGCAGATCTCGTTCTCCACGATGCCGGCCAGCTCGGCCCGGTAGCGGTAGTCCGGCAGCACCGGGCGCAGCTGCGCCACCTGCAGGCCGAGCTCGTCGGAGGCCCGGCGGGCGATGGCGTCGGCGTCGGCCTCGCCCGGCCCGGGGTGGCCGCACACCGTGTTGGTCCACATGTCCGGGAAGGTCTGCTTGGTGGCCGCCCGCCGGGTCACCAGCAACCGGCCCTCGGCGTCGAACAGGTAGGCCGAGAACGCGCGGTGCAGCGGGGTCTCCCCGTGGTGCACCAGCCGCTTGGGCATCGTGCCGATCTCCCGGCCGTCGTCGTCCAGCAGCACGATCAGCTCTTCGGCGATGGCGATGGCATCGTCGTCCTCCGGACGACACGGCGGCCAGGTGCCGTCCCCAGCTGCGACGAGCCCGTCCTGCCGCTCCTCGCGGGAGCCTCCGGCCCCCACTCTTCGCGTCACAGGGAGAAGGGTAGCTACGCGTCGAAGTCGACGGTCACCTCGGCGGACACCGGGACGGTCTGGCAGGTGAGCACGTAGCCCTTGGCCACCTCGTCGGCGTCCAGCGCGTAGTTGCGGCGCATCTCGACCTCGCCGGCGGTGACCTTGGCCCGACAGGTGCCGCACACGCCGCCCTTGCAGGCGAAGGGCAGGTCCGAGCGGACCCGCTGCGCGCTGTCCAGCACCGGCACGCCCTGCTCCAGCGCCAGCGTCGTGGACCGGCCGTCCAGCACGATGGTGACCTGGCTGGCCGGCCCGTCGACGGTCTGGTCGTCACCGCGGACCGGCTCCGGCGGCGCGTCGTCGACGAAGAACAGCTCCTGGTGCACCCGGTCGGTGGGCACGCCCAGCTCGGCCAGCAGCTCCTGGGCCTCGGTGACCATGCCGTGCGGTCCGCACAGCCACCAGTGCTCCACGTCGGGGACGTCGACCAGCGCCTGCACCAGCGTGCGCAGCCGCTCGCCGTCCAGCCGGCCGCTGGTGACCTCGGCGTCCCGCGGCTCGCGGGAGAGCACGTGCACCAGCTGCAGCCGCTCGCCGAAGCGGTCCTTCAGGTCGGCCAGCTCGTCGGCGAACATGACGGTGTTGGTGCGGCGGTTGCCGTAGAAGACGGTCACCGTGGACTCGCCGTCCCGCAGCACGGTGCCGGCCAGGCTGAGCACCGGGGTGACCCCGGAGCCGGCGACGACGAACACGTGGTCGGCCGGGGTGGAGAGGTCGGCGGTGAACGTGCCCGAGGGCGGCAGCACGTCGATGGTCTGGCCGGCGCGCACCTCGTTGACCAGCCAGGCGGAGAAGTAGCCGCCGGGCACCTCGCGGACGCCGACCCGCGGGGCGGCACCCATCGGTGCGCAGATGGAGTAGGACCGGCGCTCGTCCCGGTCGCCGTCCACCCGGCGCAGGGTCAGCGCCTGGCCGGGGGCGAACGCGTAGTCCTCGGCCAGCTCGGCGGGCACGTCGAAGGTGACCGCGACGGCGTCGTCGGTGAGCTGCTCCACCCGGGCGACGGTGAGCGGGTGGAACTGCGGACGGCGGCGGGCGGGGGCGCTCACTCAGATCTCCTTGACGTGCTCGAAGGGCTCCCGGCAGCTGCGGCAACGGCGCAGCGCCTTGCACGCGGTGCCGCTGAACTCGCTGAGCTCCTCGGTGTCCGGCGACCCGCACAGCGGGCAGGCCGCGGTCCGGCGGGTGGGGCCCAGGTTCAGCGGGACCGGACCGTCGGCGCGCACCGGGGCGTGCCCGGGCGGGGCGATGCCGCCCTCGGCGAGCTTGCGGCGGCCGTCCTCGCTGATCCAGTCGGTCGACCACGGCGGGGACAGCACGGTGCGGACGTCGACGTCGGCGAACCCGGCCCGGTGCAGGGCGTGCACCAGGTCGGCGCGCATGACGCCCATCGCCGGGCAGCCGGAGTAGGTCGGCGTGATCGTGACGACCACGGTGCCATCGTCGGCGGTGGCGACGTCGCGCAGCACGCCCAGGTCGGCGAGGGTGAGCATCGGCAGCTCGGGGTCGGTGACGGTCTCGGCGACCGCCCGGGGGTCCCGGGTGAGGGTGTCGCTCACCAGGTGGCCGCCGGGTGCTCGCGGGCCAGGCCCTGCAGGGTGGCCAGCAGCGGGGCGAGCTCGTCGGTGTGCTCGCCGGCGCGGCCGGGGCTGGGCCGGTCGGCCGGCCACTCGGGGACGGTCAGCGTGGCCCGCTCGACCACCATCGTCAGCACGTCGCGCACCTCGTCGCGGACGGCGGCGGGGTCGACCGCGACGCCCTGCTCGACCAGGCGGCGCTCGACGTCGGTGGCGGTGGACAGGTCGGCGACCAGCGGCCAGACGGCGTCGACGGCGGCCTGGGCCCGGCGGTGCGACTCGGGGGTGCCGTCGCCCAGCCGCAGCACCCAGCGTGCGGCGTGGTCGCGGTGGTAGGTCAGCTCGGGCACGCCCTTGGCCGCGATCGCCGAGAGCACCGGGTCCCGGGTGGTGCGCAGGTGCGCGAAGAGCGCCAGCCGGTGCGTGCTGGCGACCAGCAGCCGGACCATCGTCTGCGCGAAGTCACCGCCGTCGGCCTCGGCCAGGTGGTGGTTGCGGAACTCGTCGGCGTCCCGGAAGTAGGCCAGCGCGTCCTCGTCGGGGATCGAGCCGGTGGCGTGCTCGCGGCTGCGGCCGAGGACGCCGCACGTGCCGGCGCGGGCCAGCAGCAGCCGGGCCTGGCCGAGCAGGTCCAGGCCGCAGTTGGCGATCGCGACCTCCTCCTCGAGCTCCGGCGCGCGGGTCGCCCACTCGGTGAGCCGCTGGCACAGCACGAGCGCGTCGTCGCCGAGCATCAGGCAGTACGCGCCCAGGTCGGCGGGGTCCACGCCCTCGGGCACGGTGGTGTCCACCCCGGCCAGCGGGTCGTCGAACCCGGTGCCGAACGCCCACTGGCCCTCGCCCCCGTGGGCGTGGTCCAACGCGTCGTAGACGGTCTCCTCGTGAACCACTGCGGTGCTCCTTGTCGATCGGGCCGGCCGCCCACGCGCCCCGGAGGGGTGCGGCGCAGTACGGCCCCCTCGTAGGGGTCCCGCGCTCCGAGGTACGAGGAGTGCGGGGGGACGAGGGGGTCCTTCACATGTGGGGGACGTTCTCGGGGATCTCGTAGAACGTGGGGTGGCGGTAGACCTTGTCGCCGGCGGGGGCGAACATCGGGTCCTTCTCGTCCGGGCTGGACGCGGTGATGTCCTTGGCCTGGACGACCCAGATGCTCACGCCCTCGTTGCGGCGGGTGAACACGTCGCGGGCGGCGTGCACGGCCATCTCGTCGTCGGGGGCGTGCAGCGAGCCGACGTGCACGTGGTTCAGCCCGCGCTTGCCGCGGACGAACACCTCGTACAGCGGCCAGTCCCGGCGGGTGTTGGCCCGCGTCGGCTCGGCGCCGCTGGGGATCTCCGGCCCGGTGGGGACGGCGCCGTGCCCACCCTCCGCGGTGGTCTCGCTCATGCCGAGTGCTTGTCGGCGTAGGCGGTCGCGGCCTCGGTCACCCAGGCGTTGTCGTCGCGGGCGGCCCGGCGGCGGGTGATCCGCTCGGCGTTGCACGGCCCGTTGCCGGAGATGACCTGCTTGAACTCGGTCCAGTCGATCTGGCCGAACCGGTAGCGGCCGGTCTCGGGGTCCAGCGCCAGCTCGGGGTCGGGCAGCGTGACGCCGAGGGCCTCGGCCTGCGGGACCGACATGTCGACGTAGCGCTGGCGCAGCTCGTCGTTGCTGTGCCGCTTGACGCCCCAGGCCATCGACTGCGCCGAGTTCGGGCTGTCGTCGTCCGGCGGGCCGAACATCATCAGCGAGGGCCACCACCAGCGGTCCACGGCGTCCTGCACCATGGCGCGCTGCTCGGGGGTGCCGCGCATCATCGTCATCAGCAGCTCGTAGCCCTGCCGCTGGTGGAAGGACTCCTCCTTGCAGACCCGGATCATGGCGCGGGCGTACGGGCCGTAGGAGCTGCGGCACAGCGGGACCTGGTTGCAGATCGCCGCGCCGTCGACCAGCCAGCCGATGACGCCGCAGTCGGCGTAGGTCAGCGTGGGGTAGTTGAAGATCGAGGAGTACTTCTGCCGGCCCTCGATGAGCTTGTCGGTCAGGTCCGCCCGGTCGGCGCCGAGGGTCTCGGCCGCGGAGTACAGGTACATGCCGTGGCCGGCCTCGTCCTGCACCTTGGCCAGCAGCACGGCCTTGCGGCGCAGCGACGGCGCGGCCAGCAGCCAGTCGCCCTCGGGCTGCATGCCGATGATCTCGGAGTGCGCGTGCTGGGCGATCTGCCGCACCAGGCCCTTGCGGTAGGCCTCGGGCATCCAGTCGCGCGGCTCGACCCGGCGGTCGGCTGCGATGGTGGCGTCGAAGTGGGCCTGCAGCTCGTCCTCGGTGGGGCGGGCGACGGTCGGTGCGGACATCTGCGAACCTCCTGCGGTCATTTACTGACCATCCGGTCGGTAATGAGTGTGCCCGGGATCCCGCCGGCGCACAACCCCTGCGTCGGGCGCGTCGTGGCCATCGTGTAGCACATGTGCAACACTGCTGGTCGTGACGACCGTCGGGCTCCGCGAACTCCGGCAGCAGGCATCGGAGCTGCTGCGCCGGGTGGAGGACGGCGAGCAGGTCCTCATCACCGTCGCCGGCCGCCCCAGCGCACGCCTCGTCCCGGCCGGGACGAGGACCTGGCGACCCTGGAGCGACATCGCCGAGCTCTTCGACGGCCCGGGCGACCCGACCTGGGCCGCGGACCGGGACCTCGTCGACGACGGCCTGCGCGATCCGTGGGAGGACGCCCGATGAGAGCGGTGCTGGACACCAGCGTGGTCGTCGCCCACGACGTGCCTCCCCTGGACGGCGAGCTGGCGATCAGTGCAGCCACCCTGTCGGAGCTGCACTTCGGGGTCCTGGTGGCCGCCGACCCCGCCGCCCGCGCCGAGCGCCTCCGCAGGCTCTCCGTCCTGCAGCGCCGGTTCGACGCCCTGCCGGTGGACGACGCGGTGGCCGCCAGCTACGGCCGGCTCGCCGCCGCCGTGGTGGCCGTCGGTCGGCAGCCACGTGCCCGCACGATGGATCTGCTCATCGCCGCCACCGCGCACGCCCACGGCGCCCGCCTCTACACCCGCAACGCATCGGACCTGCGCGGCGTCGAGGACCTCCTCGAGGTCGTCCCCGTCTGACGTCCCGCCGAGTGCGATGAGTCCTGGCGCGCGCGGCGGTCCCCTCCTCGACGACCCGCCCACCACCGAGGAGCACGCCATGGGCCAGATCCACCTCGAGCTGTTCGCCACCCTCGACCTCGTCGGCCAGGCGCCCGGCGGACCGGACGAGGACCCCTCCGGCGGGTTCGGCTTCGGCGGCTGGCAGGCGCCGCTCGTGGACGACGTCGCCGGTGCCCAGGTCCAGGCTTCCTACGAGGGCACCGAGGCGCTGCTGCTGGGCCGGCGGACCTACGACATCTTCGCCGCGTACTGGCCGCAGCAGACCGACGCGTTCGCCGACCTGTTCAACGCCGTCCCGAAGTACGTGGCCTCGCGCGGCACCCCGGACCTGTCCTGGGCGGGGTCCACCCAGCTCGGTCCGGACCTGGCGACCGCGGTCCGCGAGGTCCGCGACCGGCACGCGGTCACCAAGGTGGTCGGCAGCCTGGACCTGGTGCAGACCCTGCTGCGCGAGGAGCTCTTCGACGAGCTGCACCTGTGGCTGCACCCGATCACGCTCGGGCAGGGCAAGAAGGTGTTCGCCGAGGGCACCGTGCCCTCCACCCTGCGGCTGCTCGCGCCACCGGCCGCCGCGCCCACCGGCAGCGTCCTGCTGCGCTACGGCCTGGTCGGGGGCGCCCCGGCCACCGGGGACATGACCGCGGGTTGACAGCGGCCACCCCGGAGGTCTTGCATGACTGACCGAACGGTCAGTAATCCTGCAGCTCCGGGAGTCCCCGTGACGACGACGTCCGCACCGCAGCGCCTCGGCGAGGCCCCCGACCCGGCCCTGCTGGACCCGGCCGAGCGGATGGGCACCGACGAGCTGCGCGCACTCCAGCTCGAGCGCCTGCAGTGGACCCTGCGGCACGCCTACGAGAACGTGCCGCACTACCGGCGGGCCTTCGACGCCCACGGCGTGCACCCCGACGACTGCCGCTCCCTCGCCGACCTGGCGAGGTTCCCGACCACCTCCAAGGCCGACCTGCGGGACAACTACCCCTTCGGCATGTTCGCCGTGCCCAAGGAGCAGGTCTCCCGGGTGCACGCGTCCTCGGGGACCACCGGCAAGCCGACCGTCGTGGGCTACACCCGGCGCGACATCGACACCTGGGCCACCGTCATGGCCCGCTCCATCCGGGCCGCCGGTGGCCGCAGCGGCGACGTGCTGCACAACGCCTACGGGTACGGGCTGTTCACCGGCGGGCTGGGAGCGCACTACGGCGCCGAGGCGCTGGGCTGCACCGTCGTCCCGATCTCCGGGGGGATGACCCCGCGCCAGGTGCAGCTGATCGGGGACTTCGGGCCCCGGATCATCATGGTGACGCCGTCCTACATGCTCGCGCTGGTCGACGAGTTCGAGCGCCAGGGCGTGGACCCCCGCTCCTCCAGCCTGCAGATCGGCATCTTCGGCGCCGAGCCGTGGACCGAGCAGATGCGCCGGGAGATGGAGGACCGCCTCGACATCGACGCCGTGGACATCTACGGCCTGAGCGAGGTCATGGGCCCCGGCGTCAGCCAGGAGTGCGTGGAGAGCAAGGACGGCCTGCACGTCTGGGAGGACCACTTCTACCCCGAGGTCGTGGACCCGCTGACCGCGGAGCCGCTGGCCGACGGCGAGGAGGGCGAGCTGCTGTTCACCTCGCTGACCAAGGAGGCGCTGCCGATCATCCGGTACCGCACCCGCGACCTCACCCGTCTGCTGCCGGGCACCGCGCGGCCGGGCATGCGCCGGATGCAGAAGGTCACCGGCCGCACCGACGACATGATCATCCTGCGCGGGGTGAACCTGTTCCCGACCCAGATCGAAGAGGTCGTGCTGCGCACCTCGGGGCTGTCGCCGCACTTCGCCCTGGAGCTGTCCACCCGCGGCCGGATGGACCACCTGGTCGTCTCGGTCGAGGCCCGCCCCGACTGCCCGCCCGAGCGCCGCTCGCCGGCCGCCGCCGAGGTGCAGGTGCTGCTCAAGGAGACGGTGGGGACGTCGGTCGAGGTGGTCGTCGTCGACCCGGAGACCCTCCCGCGGTCGATGGGCAAGCTGCAGCGGCTCACCGACCGGCGCGCCCGACCGTGACCGCGCCGGTCCCGGCGCAGGTCCGGCGCGGCCGCCCCGGGCACTCGCTGGACTCGCTGCTGGACGTCGCCGTCGCGGTGTTCAACGAGCGCGGCTACGAGGCCACCTCGATGGACGTCCTGGCCGACCGGCTCGGGGTCACCAAGTCCGCGATCTACCACCACGTGCGGTCCAAGGTCGAGCTGCTGGAGCTGGCGCTGGACCGGGCGCTGGACGGGTTGTTCGCCGTCCTGGCCTCGACCGGCGAGGGACCGGCGGTCGACCGCCTCGAGCAGGTCGTGCGCGGGTCGGTGGGTGTGCTCGTCGCCGAGCTCCCGTTCGTCACCCTGCTGCTGCGCGTGCGCGGCAACTCCCCCGTCGAGGCGCACGCACTGGGCCGGCGGCGCGAGTTCGACCGAGCGGTCACCGAGCTGGTGCGCGACTGCGTGGCCGAGGGGTCCGTCCGCCCGGACGTCGACCCCGCGCTGACCAGCCGGCTGCTGTTCGGCACGGTCAACTCCCTCACCGAGTGGTACCGACCCGGCGGCGGGCTGTCCGCCGAGGCCCTCGCCGACGGCCTGGTCACCACGCTGTTCTCCGGGTTGCGGGCGTCGTGACCGTCCCGGGTGCCGAGTTCGTCCGGGCGCTGGCCGCCAAGGACACCGCCGGCCTGCTCGCCGTCCTCAGCCCGACGGTGGTGTTCCGCGGGATGACCCCGGGCCGCTTCTGGGAGGCCGGCACCGCCGAGGCCACGGTGCACGAGGTCCTGTACGTGTGGTTCGAGCCCGCCGACGTCGTCGAGGAGGTGCTGTCGGTGGAGACCGCCGACGTCGCCGACCGGCACCGGGTCGACTACCGGCTGGTCGTCCGCAACGACGACGGCCGGCACCTGGTCGAGCAGCGCGCCTACTACGACCTGGACGACGAGGGCCGGATCGCCGCGGTGCACGCCGTGTGCGCCGGCTTCCGCCTTCTGCCCTGACCCGCGCGACCCGAGGAGCACCGATGACCGCTGCACCCCTGCTCGAGAGCTACGCCGCCGGCCGCTGGTGGGCCAGCGCCGACGAGGGCACCCCGCTGCCCGACGCGGTCACCGGCGAGACCGTCGCCCGGATCGGCAGCCGCGGGCTGGACGTCGCCGGGATGGTCACCCACGCCCGCGAGGTCGGCGGACCGGCGCTGCGCGAGCTCACCTTCCACCAGCGCGCCGCCCTGCTCAAGGCGCTCGGCGCGCACCTGATGGCCGGCAAGGCCGAGTTCGCCGCCCTGTCGCACCGCACCGGGGCCACCGACGGGGACAACGTCGTCGACATCGACGGCGGGTTCGGCACGCTGCTGTCCTACGCCTCGACCGGGCGCCGCGAGCTGCCCGACGACGTCCTGGTGCTCGACGGCCCGCCCACCCCGCTGGGCCGCGGCGGCACCTTCCTGGGCCAGCACGTCTACACCTCGATGACCGGCGTCGCGGTGCAGATCAACGCCTTCAACTTCCCGGTCTGGGGGATGCTGGAGAAGCTGGCCCCGGCGTTCCTGGCCGGGCTGCCCACCATCGTCAAGCCGGCGTCGCAGACCGCCTACCTGACCGAGGCCGTGTTCCGCGCGATCATCGCCACCGGCCTGCTGCCCGAGGGCTCGGTGCAGCTGCTGAGCGGGTCGGCGTCCGGGCTGCTGGACCACCTGGACGGCCGGGACCTGGTCGGGTTCACCGGGTCGGCGTCCACCGCGGCGCTGCTGCGCGCGCACCCGGCGGTGACCGAGCGCGCGGTGCGGTTCAACGCCGAGGCCGACTCGCTGAACTGCTCGGTGCTCGGCCCCGACGCCGGCCCGGACACCCCAGAGTTCGCGCTGTTCGTCGACGGCGTGGTCACCGAGATGACGGTCAAGGCCGGGCAGAAGTGCACCGCGATCCGCCGGGCGATCGTGCCCCGCCAGCACGCCGACGCCGTGGTCGAGGCCATCGGCGCGCGGCTGGCCGACGTCGTGGTCGGTGCCCCCGGAGCGGACGGCGTGACCATGGGCGCCCTGGCGTCGGTGGACCAGCGCGACGAGGTGCTGCGCGCGGTCGACCGGCTGCGCACCCACGCCCAGCTCGTGGTCGGCGACCCCACCGACTTCGCGGTCACCGGCGCCGACCGGGAGCGCGGGGCGTTCCTGCCGCCGATGCTGCTGCGCTGCGACGACCCGGCCGCCCCCGAGCCGCACGACGTGGAGGCGTTCGGCCCGGTCGCCACCGTGCTGCCCTACGACGGGCTGGCCGACGCGGTCGCGCTGGCCCGCCGCGGCCAGGGCTCGCTGGTCGCCTCGCTGGTGACCCACGACCCGGCGGTCGCCCGGCAGTTCGTGCTCGGCGCCGGGTCCGCCCACGGCCGGGTGCACGTGCTGGACCGGGACGACGCCGGGGAGTCCACCGGCCACGGCTCGCCGCTGCCCGTGCTGGTGCACGGCGGGCCGGGCCGGGCCGGCGGCGGCGAGGAGCTGGGCGGGGTCCGCGGCGTGCTGCACCACATGCAGCGGACCGCCGTCCAGGGCTCGCCCGACCTGCTCACCGGGGTGGGCAACCGCTGGGTGACCGGCGCCGCGCGCCGCGACGACGGCGTGCACCCGTTCCGGAAGTCCCTGGCCGAGCTGCGGATCGGGGACTCGGTGACCGCCGGGCCGCGGGAGATCACGCTGGCCGACATCGAGCACTTCGCCGAGTTCACCGGCGACACGTTCTACGCCCACATGGACGAGGCGGCCGCCGCGGCCAACCCGCTCTTCGGCGGCCGGGTGGCGCACGGCTACCTGATCGTCAGCTGGGCCGCCGGCCTGTTCGTCGACCCCGACCCGGGCCCGGTGCTGGCCAACTACGGGGTGGACAACCTCAGGTTCCTGACCCCGGTCAAGCCGGGCGAGCAGGTCACGGTGACGCTGACCTGCAAGCAGATCACCCCGCGCGGGGGCGCCGACCACGGCGAGGTCCGCTGGGACGCCGTGGTCGTCGACTCGGCCGGGGCGCCGGTGGCCACCTACGACGTGCTGACCATGGTCGCCAAGACCTGGCCGCCGGCCGCCTGAGGCCCGGTCAGGCGGCGGGGAGCTGGTCGACCGGCGGCAGCGACCAGTCGACCGGCTCGGCGCCCTGCTCGGCCAGCAGGGCGTTCACCCGGCTGAACGGCGTGCTGCCGAAGAACCCGCGGCTGGCCGACAGCGGCGAGGGGTGCGGCGACGCGACGGACGGGACGGCGCCCAGGTGCGCCTCCAGCCCCTGGGCGTCCTTGCCCCAGAGGATCGCCGCCATCGGCTGGCCCGCGCCGGCCCGCTCCACCAGCACCCCGATGGCGTGCGCGGTGATGTGCTCCCAGCCCTTGCCGCGGTGCGAGGCCGGCGTCCCGGGCCGCACGGTCAGCGACCGGTTGAGCAGCATCACCCCGCGGTCCCGCCACGGCGTCAGGTCGCCGTGGCGGGCGGGCTCGATGCCCAGGTCGTCGTGCAGCTCCTTGTAGATGTTCACCAGGCTCTTGGGCAGCGGTCGGACCCCGCGGTCGACGGCGAAGCTCAGCCCGATCGGGTGGCCCGGCGTGGGGTAGGGGTCCTGCCCCACGACGAGCACCCGGACGCCGGCCAGCGGCGCCTGGAAGGCCCGGAACACGTGGTCGCCGTGCGGTAGGTAGGGCCGACCGGCGGCCACCTCGTCGCGGAGGAATTGCCCCATGGCGGCGATCCGGTCCTCGACCGGGGCCAGGGCCTCCGCCCAGTCCGGTGCCATCAGTCCCCGGTCGACCAACCCGCTCAGCGCACCCACCCGGCCAGCGTGCCACCGGGTCGGCCGGCCCGCAGCCGGGTCAGCGGATCACTTGGGGGCCATGAGCTCCAGCGCGACGTGGTCGGGGTCGCGGAACTCGAGGATCCAGCCCTGGCCGATGTCCTTGACGCCCTCGTGCGGGATGCCCAGGGAGTCCAGGTGCCGGGCGGCGTCGTCGATCTCGGCCTTGGAGCCGACCTTCAGGGCGAGGTGGTCCAGGCCGGTGCGGTCCTCGTCGAAGCGGTCGTCGGCCACCGGGCGCAGGCCCAGCAGCGTCGAGCCGTCGATGGCGTAGATGACCCCGCCGAAGGCGAAGGCCGGGTCGCCGTCCTGGCCGTCGATGGCCACCGGGAGGCCGAAGACCGAGTCGTAGAACTGCTTGGAGCGGGTGATGTCGGTGACGGTGAGGCGGACGTGGGCGTACCCCGTGGGCGTGATCGGCATGGTCGTGGGGTGCCCGATCCGGCCGCCCTCAACCGGATGCACGCGGACGCACCTGTTCCGGGGGCGCGGCATGCTGGAGGGCGTGGACTCCTTCACCCGCTCCGGACTGACCTTCGACGTGCGCGACGCCGGCCCGGCCGACGGCGAGCCCGTCGTCCTGCTGCACGGTTTCCCGCAGCACGCCGGCAGCTGGGACCGCGTGGTCCCCGTGCTGCACGACGCCGGGCTGCGCACCCTGGCCCCGGACCAGCGGGGCTACTCCCCCGGCGCCCGGCCCACCGGTCGCCGGTCCTACGTGGTGCGCGAGCTGGTGGACGACGTCCGCGCCCTCCTGGACGCCGCCGGCCTGGAGCGGGCGCACGTGGTCGGCCACGACTGGGGCGCGATGGTCGCCTGGGCGATCGCCGCCTGGCACCCCGACCGGGTCGCCAGCCTGACCGCGGTCTCGGTCCCCCACCCGGCCGCGTTCACGAAGTCCTTCGTGACCAGCACCCAGGGCCTGAAGTCGGCCTACATGGCGTTCTTCCAGCTGCCCGTCGTGCCGGAGAAGCTGCTGACCCGCGGCAACGGCGCGTTCCTGGCCGACCTGCTGGTGCGGGCGGGCCTGCCCCGGGCCGACGCGGCCGACACCGTCGCCCGGCTGCGGCCGGCGGGCGCGCTGACCGCGGCACTGGACTGGTACCGCGCGCTGCCGCTGGGGGCCTCGGACCCGGTCGGCCGGGTGGCCGTGCGCACGCTGCACGTCTGGAGCGACCGCGACGGCTTCCTCGGCCGGGCCGGCACCGAGGCCACCGCGCCCTACGTCACCGGCGACTACCGGCTCGAGGTGCTGCCCGGCGTCACCCACTGGGTGCCCGAGACCGCCGGCGACCGCCTCGGCGCCCTGGTCGCGGAGCACGTGCGGGGATGACCACCGGGACGACCACGGGGACGGTCTGGACGAGGGACGACGTCCTGGCCCACCGGGTGCGCGCCCACCAGCTCGACCGGGCCGCCGGCGGCACCGTGGCCGACACAGCCGTCCTGGACCTCGGCGTGCAGGACACCGGCCCGGCCGGCGCCGCGCGGTGGGCGCTGGCCGTCCGCGGGCTCACCGACCCGGCCGACGACGACCTGGTCACCGCGTGGACGCTGCGCGGGGCCCCGCACACCTACCGCCGGGCCGACCTGGCCGGGGTCGCCGCCGCGACCGCGCCGTGGTCCGAGGCCGACGCGGCCAAGCGGATCTTCGACGGCGCGCGACCGCTGAAGGCAGCCGGCATCCCGGTGCGCACCGCGCTGGAGGTGGTGGCGCGGGAGATGCGCGACATCGCCCGCACCCCCACGGTCAAGGGCGACATGTCCGCGGCGCTGCGCGACCGGCTGCCCGAGCCCTACCTGCGGCACTGCCGGCCCTGCGACGCGGTGCACGCCTACGAGCAGACCTTCCGGCTGGCCGCGCTCCCCGCCGGGCTCGTCCTGCGGCCCGGGACGTCACCGCCGGTGCTGGACCCCGTGCCCGGGTTCGTCCCCGCCGGGCAGGCGCCCGACCGGCTCGACGTCGTCCGGGCGCACCTGCGGCTGGCCGGGCCGACCACGCCGAAGCAGGTCGCGGCGTCCGTGGACTCCACCGTGGCCGAGGTGCGCCGCCGCTGGCCCGCCGACGCGGAGCCGGTGGCGGTCGAGGGCGAGCAGCGCTGGGTGCTGGCGGGCACCGTGCCCCCGGACCGACCGCGCACCACCCGCCTGCTGGCGCCCTTCGACCCGTACCTGCAGGTGCGCGACCGGGAGCTGCTGGTCCCCGACCGGCCGGTGAAGGAGCTGTGGCCGGTGCTCGGGAGGCCGGGTGCGGTCCTGGTCGACGGCGAGGTCGCCGGCACCTGGCGGCCGCGCACCACCGGCGGCCGGCTGGCGCTGGCGATCACGCCTTGGGGGCCCTTCGACCGGGCGGTCGTCGAGGAGCAGGCCGAGGCGATGGCCGCCGCACGCGGACTGGCGCCCGGCGGCGTGAGCCTGCACCCGCCCGGGTAGGGCGACCCGGTGACCACACCTGCCGACCCCGGCCACCTCGACGGGCAGACCGTCGCCGTCACCGGCGCCACCGGGAACGTCGGGACGGCGCTGCTGCGCCAGCTCGGCCTCACCGGCGTGCACCAGGTGCGCGGCCTCGCCCGGCGCGAGCCCCCCGACACCGCCCCCTACGCATCGGTCTTCTGGACGCACACCGACCTGGGCCGCCCCGACGCGGCCGGCCTGCTGCGGGAGTTCCTCACCGGCGCCACCACCGTCGTCCACCTGGCGTGGGCGCTGCAGCCCGGGCGGCACCCCGACCTGCTCCGCGAGGTCAACGTCGAGGGCACCCGCCGGGTGCTGCAGGCCGCCGCGGACGCCGGGGTGGGCCACGTCGTCGTGATGTCCTCGCTGGGCAGCTACGCCGCCGGCAACCCGGCCGACCGGGTCGACGAGGACTGGCCGACCACCGGGGTGCCCAGCTCCCAGTACAGCCGCGACAAGGTCGAGGTCGAGCAGCTCACCCGGGAGTTCGCCGCCGCCCACCCGGACACCGCGGTGACCGTCATCCGGCCGACGCTCGTGCTGCAGCCCGACGCGGCGACCGAGATCGGCCGGTACTTCCTCGGCCCGCTGCTGCTGCGCGGGGCGCAGGCGCTGCCGGCCGCGGTGGCCGGCGCGCTGCCCCTCCCGCTGCCCGACGACCTGCACCTGGGCTTCGTGCACGCCGACGACGTCGCCGACGCCCTGCTCCGGGTCGTCGACCGGCGGGCCGGCGGTGCGTTCAACCTGTCCGCCGAGCCGGTGCTGGACCCGGCCGGGTTCGCCGCCGCGCTGGGCTCGCGGCGGGTGCCCGTCCCCCGTGCGCTGCTGCGGGCCGGGCTGTCCGCGGCCTTCCACGCCCGGCTGGTGCCCACCGAGCCCGGCTGGCTGGACCTCGGGCTCGGCGTCCCGGCGCTGGACACCACGCGTGCGCGCCGAGTCCTGGGGTGGGACCCGCGGCGCCGCGGCGACCGGTTGCTGGCCGACTTCGTGGCGGCGCTGGGCCGCGGCGAGGGCGGGACCGGGCCGCTGCTGCAGCCCTGAGGTCAGCGCGCCGTCCAGGCCTGGACGGCGTGGTCGACGCCGGCGAAGGTGGCCGCGGCGGTCTCCGGGCGCAGCGCGACGAACAGGCCCTCGGCCTCGGCCAGCACGGTGCCCGGCTCGTCGGCGGCGGCCACGGTGCCGCGCGCGGTCGTCCGGCGGCCCTCCGTCCCGATCACGTGGGCGGTGAGCAGCAGCGGCACGCCCAGCCGCACCGGGCGCCGGTAGGTCACCGTGAGCGTCGCGGTCAGCCCGCCGGAGCCGGCCACCCGCACGGCGCGGGCCAGCACGTGGTCGAGCAGGGTCGCGGTCGTGCCGCCGTGCACCAGCCCGGGCGGCCCCTCGTGCGCCTTGCCGAGGGTGACGTGGGCGGTGACGCCGTCGGGGCCGGCGGAGTCGACGGCCAGCGGCGGGGCGACCGGGCTGCCCGGCCCGTAGACCGGGGAGTACCAGCGCTCGCCGGCGGCCGGGTCGTCGCAGGAGGCGACCCCGGTCAGCCCGCGGCCCGACGCCCGCAGCCGGGTGGCGAGCTCGCGGGCGGTGGCCGCGACGTCGGCCAGCTCGCCGTCGGGCACCTCCGTGCGCACGCAGGCGTCCACCAGGTCGCGCAGCGCGTCGCCCAGGTCGGCGACCGCCGCCCGCCGGACGTCGCGCGCCTCCCCGGTGAGCAGCTCAACCACGAGCCATGCCCGCCGCGCGGAGCAGGCCCGACCCGACGATGACCCGCTGCACCTCGCTGGTGCCCTCGTAGAGCCGGTAGAGCCGGGCGTCGCGGTAGAACCGCTCGACCGGGGTGGTGCGCAGGTAGCCCAGCCCGCCGTGCACCTGCACGGCGCGGTCGGTGGCCCGGCCGACCATCTCCGAGCAGAACAGCTTCGCCGCCGAGGGCCCGATCGAGGTGTCCTCGCCGGTGTCGTACCGGGCCGCGACGTCGACCACCATCGCCCGCCCCGCCAGCAGCTCGGTGTGCATGTCGGCGATCAGCGCCTGCACCAGCTGGAACCGGCCGATCGGCGCGCCGCCCTGCTCGGCCGTGGCGGCGTAGGCGACGGACTCGTCGAGCACCCGCTGCGCCATCCCCACGCACAGCGCGGCGACGTGCAGCCGACCGCGGGACAGCACGGTCAGCGCCTTGCTGTACCCCCGGCCCTGCTCGCCGACCAGGGCGTCGGCGGGCACCCGGACGTCGTCGAGGAACACCTCGGCGGTCCAGGCGCCGGACTGCCCGGTCTTCCGGTCGTGCGGGCCCACGGTCACGCCGGGGGTGGTCGCCGGGACCAGGAAGGTGGAGATGCCCCGGCCGCCGGTCTGCTCGGGCTCGGACCGGGCGAAGACCACGAACAGGTCGGCGATGGGGGCGTTGGTGATGTAGCGCTTGCCGCCGGTGATGACCCAGTCGTCGCCGTCGCGGCGGGCCGTCGTCCGCAGGCCCGCGGGGTCGGAGCCGGCCTCGGCCTCGGTGAGGGCGAACGAGCCGATCAGGTCACCGGCGGCCAGCCCGGGCAGCCACGCCTTCTGCTGCGCCTCGTCGCCGAAGCGGGCGATGACCTGGCCGGCGATGCCGTTGTTGGTGCCGAACAGCGAGCGGAACGCCGGCGAGGTGTAGCCGAACTCGAAGGCCAGCTGCACGTCCTCGCTCATCGTGACGCCGAGGCCGCCGAACTCCTCGGGCAGGGCGTAGCCGAACAGGCCCATGTCGGCGGCGGCGCGGCGCAGCTCGTCCGGGACGGCGTCGGTCTCCTCGATCTGCTCCTCGAGGGGGACCACGCGCTCCCGGACGAGCTCGCGGACGGCGGTGCGGACCTGGGCGAAGACGTCGGCGTCCATGCCCGCAGGTCTATCAGGCCAGCGCGTCCAGGCGCGCGACGTCCTCCGCGGACAGGGTCAGCTGGGCCGCACCGAGGTTCTCGGTCAGGTGGTCGACGGACTTGGTGCCCGGGATGGGCAGCACGACCGGCGAGGTCTGCAGCAGCCAGGCCAGGGCCACCTGCGAGGGGCTGGCACCGAGCTCGCGGGCGATGTCGGCCACCGGGCTGTCGGGCTTGGCCAGGTCGCCGGTGGCGATCGGGAACCACGGGATGAACGCGATGCCCTCGGCGGTGGCGTGGTCCAGCACGTCCTGGGACTGCCGGTTGGTCAGGTTGTAGAGGTTCTGCACGCTGGCGATCTCGGTGATCGCCTGCGCCTGCTTCAACTCCTCCAACGAGACCTCGCTGACGCCGATGTGCCGGACCTTGCCCTGCTCCTTGAGCTCGACGAACGCGCCGAGGGAGTCGGCCAGGGGCACCTGCGGGTCGATGCGGTGCAGCTGGATGAGGTCGATCCGCTCCACGCCCAGGTTGCGCAGCGAGAGCTCGACCTGCTGCGTGAGGTACTCGGGGCGGCCGACCGGGGGCCACACGCCCGGGCCGGTGCGGGTCAGACCGGCCTTGGTGGCGATGACCAGGCCGTCGGCGTAGGGGTGCAGCGCGTCGCGGATCAGCTGCTCGCTGACCTGCGGGCCGTAGGAGTCGGCGGTGTCGATGAAGTCGACGCCGTGCTCGACCGCGGCACGCAGCACGGCCAGGGCGCCCTCGCGGTCGGCCGGCGGACCCCAGACGCCGTCGCCGGTGATCTGCATGGCGCCGTAGCCGAGGCGGTGGACGGTGAGGTCGCCCCCGAGGGCGAACGTCGCAGGGTGGGTGGTGGAGGAGGTCATGGGAGGTGCAGCGCCGACCGGGGGCGGCGGTGTTCCCGACGGGGAGGAAGCTGTGCGGGTGAGCACGGGGGTCGGGACGACGACGCGCGCCGCGGTGCCGGGCCTGCTGCTGGCCGGGGTGCTGCTGGTCGCGCTGAACCTGCGCGGCCCGCTGATCGCGGTGGCCCCGGTGGCCGGCGAGCTGCGCAGCGACCTCGCGGTCGGCGCCGGCACGGTCGGGCTGCTCACGTCGATCCCGGTGCTGCTGTTCGGGCTGGCCGCTCCGCTGGCCTCGTGGGTCATCGCCCGCGCCGGCACGCACCGGGCCGTGCTGCTGTCCATGCTGGGCGTGCTGGCCGGCACGGTGCTGCGCTCGGTCGGCGACGTCCGCACCGCGCTGGCCGGCACGGTGGTGCTGGGTCTGGCGATCACGGTGGGCAACGTCGTCGTCCCCGTGGTCATCGGGCGGGACTTCCCCGGCGTCACGCACGTGGTCACCGCGGCCTACACCTCGGCGCTGAACATCGGCGCGACGCTGACCACCACCCTCACCGCTCCCCTGGCCGACCTGGTGGGCTGGCGCTGGGCGCTGGCCTCGTGGGGCCTGCTGGTCGGCGTCGCCTGCCTGGTCTGGACGGCGGGGCTGCGACGGCAGGCCGCCCGCGCGGGCCAGGCACCGCCGCCCCCGCCCCCCGCCGCCGACGCCCGACCGGTCTGGCGGCAGCCCGCGGTCTGGGGCCTGACGCTGGCGTTCGCGGCCCAGGCCTTCAGCTACTACGGCGTGACCGCCTGGCTGCCCACGCTGCTGGCCGACGAGCAGGGGCTCACGCGCAGCGCCGCCGGGGTGAGCAGCTCGCTGTTCCAGGTGTTCGCCGTCGCCGGGGCCTTCGCCGTCCCGGCGCTGGTGGCCTGGTGGCGGCGACCGGCGGCGGTGCTGCTGGCCGTGACGGCCACCTGGGCCACGCTCCCGATCGGGCTGCTCGCCGCGCCGGGGCTGTGGCCGCTGTGGTGCGCGTTGGCCGGGGTCGCCCAGGGCGGGGGCCTGACGGTGGTGTTCATCGCGATCGTGGCCCGGTCGCGCGACCTGGCCGAGAACCGGCGGACCTCGGCGATGGTGCAGGGCGGCGGCTATGCCGTCGCGGCGACCGGACCGCTGGTGGTCGGGGCGGTGCACGACGTCTCCGGCAGCTGGACCCTGCCGATGCTGGTGGTGCTGGGTGCGATCGTGGTGATGGCGGTGGCCGGCGGACTGTCCGCCGGGGGCCGCCCGAGGGAGGGGACCGCAGGTGGGTGAGATCGTCGTCGTCCGGCACGGGCAGACCGAGTGGAGCCTCAGCGGGCAGCACACCGGGGTGACCGACCTGCCGCTGCTGCCCGAGGGCGAGACGCAGGCCCGGGCGCTGCGCGGGCCGCTGGCCGGCCGCTCGTTCGTCGAGGTGCGGGTGAGCCCGCGCGAGCGGGCCCGGCGGACCGCGGAGCTGGCCGGGCTGGCCACCGACACCGTGGACCCCGACCTGGTCGAGGTCGACTACGGCCGCTGGGAGGGCCGCACCACGCCGGAGATCTCGGCGGAGCTCGGCCGGACCTGGTCGCTGTGGACCGACGGCACCGAGCCCGGCGACACCCCGGGCGAGACGCTGGACGAGGTCGCGGCCCGGTGCGACCGGGTGCTGGACCGGGTCCGCCCGCTCCTGGCCGACGGCGACGTCGCGCTGGTCGCGCACGGCCACGTGCTGCGCATCCTGACCGCCCGCTGGCTGCGGCTGGAGCCGACCGCCGGTGCACTGTTCGCCCTGCACGCCGGGTCGTTCGGCACCCTGGGCCACGAGCACGACCGCCCGGCCCTCACCGGCTGGAACCAGGCCGGCTGACCGGGCCTCAGCCCGCCAGGAGCTCGGCGGCGGGGCGGGCCGGGCGGCCGAACAGCCAGCCCTGGCCGAGGTCCACGCCGAGCTGGCGGGCCTGGTCGGCGCGGGCCTGGGTCTGGACACCCTCGGCGACGACCACGGCACCCAGGGAGTGCGCCAGCTCCACCAGGCCACCGACCACGGCCCGGGCCGCGGCGCTGTCCAGCCGGTTCACCAGCGCCTTGTCGAGCTTGACGACGTCCGGCCGCAGCGCCGAGACCAGGGCCAGGCTCGACCAGCCAACCCCGACGTCGTCCAGGGCCACCCGCCAGCCCTGGGCGCGGTGGTGCTCCAGCACGGCCAGCAGGTGGCCGCGGTCGCGGGCGGCGTGCGCCTCCACCACCTCGAAGACCAGCTGCGCGGGCGCCAGGCCGGCGTCGCGGACGGCCTGCTCGGTGCCGGCCAGGCAGACCTCGGGCCGGTAGACCGCCTCGGGGCTGCTGTTGACGAACAGGTCGGCCGAGCCCAGCCAGGGCGCGGCGCCGGCGATGGCCGCCTCGCGGGCGAACCGGTCCAGCCGGTCCCCCCACCCCGCGGCGGCCGCCAGGAAGAACAGGTCCCCGCCGCCGACCTCGCGGCCGTCGACCCGGCCGCGCAGCAGCGCCTCGTAGCCGGTGGTGCGGCCGTCGGCCAGGTCCACGACCGGCTGGTAGACCGGGTAGAGCTCGGCCTCGGCCAGCAGACCGACCTCCGCGGTGACCCCGCGCCGGGCCAGCTCCACCGACAGGGTCGGGGCGGCCATGAGCCCGGCGGCGAAGGCGATGCCGTCGTCGTCCCCGGGGTCGGCGGCGACCCGGACGGCGTCGGTCTCGGCGGTGCTGAGGTCCAGCGCGAGGCGGGCCAGCAGCCGGTCGAACCGGCGGGCGTCCAGCGGGCTGCTGTCGTCGACGACGTCGACCAGCCCGGCGACGAGCTCGGCGTTGAGGCCCAGGTCGGTCGCGGCGCGGGCGACGATCGGCAGCACGTGCTCGACCTGGCTGGCCAGCAGCAGCCGGGACACCCGGCCGGGCAGCGGGAAGTGCGGGTGGTCCACCAGGTGTCCTCCGCCCTCTCCTCCGCCGCGTCCGGTCACGTCGGACCGAGCATCGTCCAGGACGACGGCGCCGCGGGCCAGGCGCGCGGCGGGTCGATCCGACCGCCGAGTACCGGAACTGTCCCGAGTTGCCTCGGGCACAACCAGACGGTCCAAGACGCAACGGTCTAAAGTCTTGGGCATGGCAACACCCACGCTCCAGCAGACCGGGCGTCCCAACCGCGGTGGACGGCCCCGTGACCCGTCCCGGGACGGCGTCATCCGCGCCGCGATCCTGCGCCTGCTCGCCGAGGTCGGCTACAACTCGCTGACCATGGACGCGGTCGCCGCGGAGGCCGGGGTCGGCAAGGCCACGATCTACCGGCGGTGGCGCACCAAGTCCGACCTCGTGGTCGACACCATCGCCGAGATGAACCGGGCGGAGACCCCGACCCCGGACACCGGCAGCCTGGCCGGCGACCTGCGGATGCTGCTGTGCTCTCTGGTGGCCGTGGTCAACGGGCCGACCGGCGCGGCGTCGCTGTCGCTGCTGTCCACCCTGCCGCACCAGCCGGCGCTGGCCGAGGCCTTCCGGTCCGGCCCGCTGGCCCAGTGGCGCGGCGCGCTGGCCGAGGTCTGGGAGCGGGCCGAGGCCCGCGGCGAGGTCGGCGGGGGCACCGCGCACTCCGCCGTCGCCCAGGCCGCCTCCGGGCTGGTCGTGCAGCGGTGGCTGCTGACCGGCGAGCCGCTGGACGACGCCTACGTCGACACGATCCTGGAGACCGTCGTCCTCCCCCTGGCCCGGTCGACCGCGCAGGCCTGACCCCCGGCGGCCCGGCCGCCCGCACGGACCGACGCACCCGTCCTCTCCCCCCGGAGGGCGGGTGCGTCTCCGTGCGCCGGCGCGGTCAGAGCGCGGTGAACCGCCGCAGCCGCAGGCTGTTGGTGACCACCAGCACCGATGACGCCGCCATGGCCAGCCCGGCCAGCAGCGGGTTCAGGTAGCCCAGCGCGGCCAGCGGCACCAGGGCGACGTTGTAGCCGAACGCCCAGCCCAGGTTCACCTTGATGGTGGCCAGCGTCCGCCGGGACAGCCGGACGGCGTCGGCGGCGGCCGAGAGGTCGGCCCGCACCAGCGTCACGTCGCCGGCCTCGATGGCGACGTCCGTGCCGGTGCCCATCGCCAGGCCGAGGTCGGCCCGGGCGAGCGCCGCCGCGTCGTTGACGCCGTCGCCCACCATCGCCACCACACGGCCCTGCTCCTGCAGCCGCGCGACGACGTCGACCTTCCCCGCGGGCAGCACCCCGGAGACGACCTCGCCGGCGTCGGGGTCCAACCCGACCTGCCGGGCGACCGCGGCCGCGGCGCCGGCGCTGTCACCGGTCAGCAGCACCGGGGCGAGCCCGAGGTCGCGCAGCGCGGCGATGGCCGCGGCGCTGGTCGGCCGGACGGTGTCGGCCACGACCAGCACGGCGCGCACAGCGCCGTCGACGACCACCAGGACGGCGGTGCGCCCGGCCTCCTCGGCCTCCGCGACGGCCGCGGCGAGGTCGGCGGGCACCGGCTCGGCGCCGGTCCGGCCGACCCGCACCCGGTGGCCCTCCACGGTCCCGGTCACCCCGGACCCGGCCGCGTTCATGAAGTCCTCGACCGCGGGCAGCGGACCCGGGTGACCGGCCACGACCGCGCGGGCCACCGGGTGCTCGGAGGCGGCCTCGACCGCGGCGGCCAGCCGGAGCGCGTCGGCGTCGCCGACCACCTCGACCAGCGACATCTGGCCGGTGGTCACGGTGCCGGTCTTGTCCAGGACGACGGTGTCGACCGTGCGGGTGGACTCCAGCACCTCGGGGCCCTTGATCAGGATGCCGAGCTGCGCCCCGCGGCCGGTGCCCACCAGCAGCGCGGTGGGGGTGGCCAGGCCCAGCGCGCACGGGCAGGCGATGACCAGCACGGCGACGGCGGAGGTGAAGGCCGCCGACACGTCGCCGGTGAGCAGCAGCCAGGCGGCCAGCGTGCCCAGGGCGACGACCAGCACGACCGGCACGAACACCGCAGACACCCGGTCGGCCAGCCGCTGCACCGGCGCCTTGCCGCTCTGCGCCGCGGTGACCAGCCGGCCCAGCGCGGCCAGCGTGGTGGCCGCGCCCACCCGGTCGGCCTCGACGACCAGCCGGCCACCGGCGTTCACCGACGCCCCGGTGACCCGGTCGCCGGGGGCGACCTCCACCGGCACCGACTCCCCGGTCAGCATCGACACGTCGACCGCCGAGGAACCGGAGACGACCACCCCGTCGGCGGCGACCTTCTCCCCGGGCCGGACGACGAACCGGTCGCCGACGACGAGCTGGTCCACCGGCACCCGGACCTCGACGCCGTCGCGCAGGACGGCGGCGTCCTTGGCACCCATCGCCAGCAGTGCCCGGAGCGCAGCACCGGACCGGCGCCGGGCACGGGACTCGGCGTACCGGCCGGCCAGCAGGAACACGGTGACCGCGCTGGCCACCTCGAGGTAGATCTCGCTGCTGCCGGCCCCCTGCTCGGCGAGCAGGTGGAACTCCATCCGCATGCCCGGGTCGCCCGCCCCGCCCAGGAAGAGGGCGTACAGCGACCACAGGTAGGCCGCGACGATGCCGATCGAGACCAGGGTGTCCATCGTGCTCGCGCCGTGCCGGGCGTTCACCGCCGCGGCCCGGTGGAACGGCCAGGCTCCCCAGACCGCGACCGGGCTGGCCAGGGTGAGGGCCAGCCACTGCCAGTCGTCGAACTGCAGGGCCGGCACCATCGACAGCACGAGCACCGGCAGGGCCAGCGCGGCCGAGACCAGCAGCCGCTGCCGCAGGTCGCGGTCCTCGTCGGGCTGCTCGTCGTCCGCGTCGTCCTCGGGGGCGGCGTCCGCCGGCAGGGTCGCGGTGTAGCCCGCGGCCGCGACGGTGGCCAGCAGGGTGTCGGTGTCCACGGCGGCCGGGTCGAAGCGGACGGTGGCCGCCTCGGTGGCGTAGTTGACGCTGGCCTGCACGCCCTCGACCTTGTTGAGCTTGCGCTCGATCCGGTTGGCGCAGCTGGCGCAGGTCATCCCGGTGATGTCCAGCCGCACCTCCTCGGGCGCGGTGCCGGCGGCGGTCATGCCGTGGTGGCGGCGTACCCGGCCTCCGCCACGGCCGCCTCGACCTGCTCGTCGGTGACGTCGTCGCCGGTCACCCGCAGCGCCCCGCTGGCCAGGTCGACCTCGACGGCGGTGACGCCGGGGAGCTCGGAGACCTCCTCGGTGACCGAGGCGACGCAGTGCTGGCAGGTCATCCCGGTGACGGTGTACTCGGTGGTGGTCATGCTGGTGCCCTCCTGGGGATCGCGGTCAGGACCGGACGAGCCGGGCGATGGCGGCGGAGGCCTCGGCGATCTTCGCGTCGGCGGCCGCGCCGTCGTCCTCGGCGCTGCTGGCCACGGCGTGCCGCACGCAGTGCCCGAGGTGGTCGTCGAGCAGCCCCAGGGCGACGGCCTGCAGGGCCTTCGTCGCCGCGGACACCTGGGTGAGGACGTCGATGCAGTACGTGTCCTCCTCGACCATGCGGGAGATGCCCCGCACCTGGCCCTCGACGCGCTTGAGCCGCGCCAGCACCTGCTCCTTGTTGCCCTCGTAACCGGCCATGCCGTCGAGGGTACCCCTAGGGGGTAGGGGTTACCACCCGCGCGTGCCGGCCTCGCCCTTGAACGGGCCGACGACCTCGTCGGTGATCCAGCCGCCGTAGAAGTCACCGGCCTGCGAGCGCACGACCTCGCCGTCCACCGTCGCCCGGTCGAGCTTGGACGGGTAGAACGCGACCGCGCCCCGCAGGTGGCGGTAGCCCTCGGTGGGGTTCTCGTAGGACCAGCCGACGGCCGGGTGCCGGACGCCGTCCACCACGGCGTCCCAGTAGGTGGCCACGCCCTTCCACTCGCACCAGCTCGCGCCGTCGGCGCGCTGGAGCACCCCGTCGGCGATGTCCTCGCGGGGGATGTAGAACACCGGCGGGTGGCTGGTCTCGCAGACCCGCGCGGCGCGGTCCGTGCTGGCCAGCACCGCGCCGCCGAGGACCGCCTCGACGCGGCGGGGGGTGACGTCGGCCGACGGCGGGCGCGGGTAGTCCCAGACGGACTCCTGCCCGGGGCCGGTGGGATCGGGACGGGGATGCATCACCGGCCCGAGTGTGCCCGCCTAGCGGTTGCGGTGCCGGACCTTCTGCACCACGACGAAGGTGACGAACAACCCGGCCGCGGCGAGGGTGGCCTGACCGGCCGGCGTGGTGAGCCAGTGCTGCACCCGCTCCTTGGCCTGCGTCTGCAGCCGGCCCGGGCTGACCCGGTGCGCCACCTGGTCGAGCGTGGCCGCGAGCGACTCACGGGCGGCGTCGATCTCCTGCTGGATCTGCTCGGGGCTGCGCGGCACGGGCACAGCCTGCCACGTCCGCGCGCGCCCCACCTGGGCAGGCGGCGGCGCTCAGCCCAGCTGGTCCATCACCTCGGCCCGGAACTGCGCCATGAACCGGTCCCGGGTCACCCCGCGCCGCTCGGCCTCCCGCTCGCACAGCATGGCGACCACCAGCGACGACTGCCGGACGACGTCGGCGCGGAGGTCGTCGTCGAGGCTGCCCAGCACGCGGGCCCAGGCCGCCCAGTCGCCGTCCCCCGCCGCCTCCGCCAGCTCCAGCACGATCCCGAACCTGCGCAGGGCCTCCAGGTCAGCCATGCCCCGACCGTAGCCGCGGGGGCCGCGGCGGCCTCCTAGACTCCCCTCCGCGCGGGAGTGGTGTAACGGCAGCCACGCCAGGTTTAGGTCCTGGTGCCTTCGGGCGTAGGGGTTCGACTCCCCTCTCCCGCACGTCCCCTCACCCGCACGACGCCGTCACCCGGTCGGGTGACACCCGGGTGACCTCGCTGGGGTGGGCCCGGCGCGCTGCCGAAGGCCCTGGTGTGACCACGGGACTGCAGCACAGCGCACCCGCGGCCCCGGCACGCCCGGCCGTCGCCGAGAAGCGGCTCGGCGACGTGCTGGTCGGCAACGGCACCATCACCGTCGCGCAGCTGGCCCAGGGGCTCGCCCAGGCGCGCCGGATCGACGAGCCGCTGGGCTCGGTGCTGCTGGCCAAGCAGTGGATCACCCGCCGCCAGCTCTACGTCGCCCTCGCCGAGGTGTGGGGCACCGAGATGGCGTTCGTCGACCCGGTCGAGGTCGACCCGGACCTGGCCCAGCTCTTCCCCTACCCGCAGCTGGCCCGCGAGATGTGGGTGCCGCTGCGCACCGAGCGCACCCCCGACGGCGAGCTGCAGGTCGTGGTCGCCTCCTCCGGCCGCCCCGGCGAGCACGTCGAGCGGGAGGTCCGCGAGCGCACCGGCATCCAGCGGGTGCACCAGCTCGTCACCACCGACTGGGACGTGCAGCGCGCCCTGCGCACCGTCTGGCGCGACGAGGTCGTGCACGAGGCGGTGTCCTCGCTGGCCGAGCGCCGCCCCGAGGAGTCCGCCTCCACCGTCTTCACCTGGCCCCAGGTGGCCAGCGCGGTGGTGGCGGCGCTGGCCGTCGTCCTCGGGCTGGTGCTGGACGCCTCGACCACCGTCGTGGTCCTGCTGGGCATCATCAACGTGACCATCGGGCTGGCGGTCGGCGCCAAGGCGCTGATCAGCACGGTGGGCACCGCCTCCGAGACCGTCGAGCAGGTCACCGACGCCGAGGTCGCCGCCCTCACCGACGCCGAGCTGCCGCGCTACACGATCCTCGTCCCGGTCTACAAGGAGGCCGGGATCGTCGGCCTGCTGATGAAGAACCTGTCCTCGCTGGACTACCCGCGGGAGAAGCTGGAGATCCTGCTCCTGCTGGAGGAGGACGACCCGGAGACCCTGCAGGCCGCCCTCGCCGCGGCCCCGCCGGACATCGTGCGGATCCTGGTCGTGCCGCACTCCCTGCCCAAGACCAAGCCCCGGGCCTGCAACGTCGGGCTGTCGTTCGCCCGCGGCGACCTGGTGGTCATCTACGACGCCGAGGACCGGCCCGACCCCGACCAGCTGAAGAAGTCGGTGGTGGCCTTCGCCAAGGGCGGCACGGACCTGGTCTGCGTGCAGGCGGCGCTGAACTACTTCAACGCCGAGGAGAACCTGCTCACCCGCATGTTCACCCTCGAGTACTCCTCGTGGTTCGACTACACGCTGCCCGGCCTGGACGCGATGCGGCTGCCCATCCCGCTCGGCGGGACCAGCAACCACTTCCGCGCCGACATGCTGCGCGAGCTCGGCGGCTGGGACCCCTTCAACGTCACCGAGGACGCCGACCTGGGCGTGCGCGCCTCGGCCCGCGGTGGCCGCGTCGCGGTGGTCAACTCGACCACCTACGAAGAGGCCAACATGGCCCTGGGGAACTGGCTCCGCCAGCGCAGCCGCTGGATCAAGGGCTACATGCAGACGTTCCTGGTGCACAGCCGGCACCCGGTCCGGCTGGTCCGGGCGATCGGCCTGCGGCAGGCGGTCGGGTTCCTGCTCACCATCGGCGGGACGCCGGCGACCTTCCTGCTCACCCCGGTGCTGTGGGTGCTCTTCATCCTCTACCTGGCCTTCCCCCGCCAGTTCAGCCCGGCGCTGCCGCCGTGGCTGGAGTACGTGAGCCTGGCCAACCTGCTCATCGGCAACGGGCTGATCGTCTACCTCAGCCTGCTGGCCGGCTTCAAGCGGCGCACCTACGGCCTCGTCGCGTACGCCCTCCTGTCCCCCCTCTACTGGATGCTGCACTCGATCGCCTCCTACAAGGCGGCCTGGCAGCTGGTCACCAAGCCCTTCTACTGGGAGAAGACCGAGCACGGGCTGACCAGCCACACGCAGGACGCCGGGGACGACGACGCGGCCGACGCCGCGGCGACGACCCGCCCCGCGGAGCCCGCAGCTGCACCCGCGCCCACCGCCCCGGGCGCGCCCACCCACCAGCGGGTCCCCGTGGCGGTGGCCCTGGCCGAGCTCGCCGGCACCGCCGTCCCGGTCCCCCGGCACGTCCTGGTCCCCCCGGGGGCCGCGGACACCGGACCGCAGCCCGCCCCCGACCCCGATCCCCTGCCCGACGACCCGGAGGACCCGATGCGACCCCTGGACCTCGACGACCTCGCGGCGCTGCAGGCCGAGCTCGAGGTGCTCGACGAGCGCGACCTGATCGCCGAGCTGGCCCCCGGACCGGTGGCCCGGCACCCGCTGGCCGCACCCGTGCCGGCCCGCCCGGCCCGGCCGACCGGCGTGCTGCCCGTCCCGCCGACGATCCGGCAGCCCGACCCCGGTCCGGCCACCCGGCCGCCGGTGCGCCGGCTGCCTCCTGTCCCGGCCCCGACCGACCGGCCGGTCCGCCGCACGGGCCCGCTGCCGGCCGTGGTCCCCACCCGGGACACCGCGGTCGAGCTGCCCGAGGTGCACCCGGTGCCGGCGCTCCCGCCGGTGCCCGGGATGACCCTGGTGCGGGTGCTGCCCACGGTGCCCGCCCCGGGCACCCCGCCGGCGACCCCGTCCGCCGGTCGCGCGACCGGTCACCGTCCCCGGCACGCCGCGGCCGACCCCGGGGGTCCGGCCCGCCCGGCCGGCCGGGGCCTGCTGTCCTGGGCGGTCGACGGGGCTCCCCGGTGACCGTCGCCGACACGTCCGCCGTGCTGCCGGCCCCCGCGGCACCGCGCGACCCGATCCGCATCCCGATGGGCTCGGTGCTGCTGGTCGCCCTGGCGCTGCTGGTCGTCGAGCTCGTGGCCGGGGTGCTCACCCGGACCGACCTGCACGTGCTCGCGCTGGGCATGTGCGTGTCGGCCACCGTGCTGTTCGGCCTGGTCTTCTCCCTGGGCGCGATCACCATCGCCGGCTTCGCGGCCGGTGCGGCGTCCGCCGGGGTCGTCGTGCTCGAGCCCGAGCACCTGGTCACGGTGCTGCTGGCGCTGGTGGTCACCGCGGTCGTGTGCGGGCTGGCCCCGGGCTGGGCGCGGGTGGAGGCCTGGCAGGCCGTCCGGTCGGCCCCGCTGTCCGGCCGCGAGCAGTCGGCCGTGGCGCAGGTGCCGCTGGCCGCCCAGCGCCGGGCCGGCCTGCCCTCGCGCCTGCGGGTGCGCTGGCGCAGCGACCGGGTGTTCGCGGCGTTCCTGGTGCTGGCGTTCCCGCCGGTCTTCGTGACCGGCGCGATCGCCTTCGTCACCTGGACCGCGAACCGCTGACCGGTCTCAGGCCAGCAGCTCGGCGACCACCGGGATGAGGGCGGCGAAGGCCTGCCCGCGGTGGCTGATCGCGTCCTTCTCCGCCGCTGCCAGCTCCGCCGACGTCCGGTCCAGGCCCTCGGGCAGGAAGACCGGGTCGTAGCCGAAGCCGTTGCTGCCCCGCGGCTCGCGGAGGACGGCCCCCCGCCAGGTCCGCTCGAGCACCCGCTCCGTGCCGTCGGGCAGGACCAGCGCGGCGGCGCAGACGAAGCCCGCCCCGCGGCGCTCGTCCGGGACGTCGGCCAGCTGGCCCAGCAGCAGCGCGGTGTTGGCCGGGTCGTCCCCGTGCCGGCCCGACCAGCGCGCGGACAGGATGCCGGGCATCCCGTTCAGCGCGTCCACGGTGATGCCGGAGTCGTCGGCGACCGCCGCCAGCCCGGTGTACCGCACCGCCTCACGCGCCTTGAGCAGCGCGTTCTCCGCGAAGGTGGCCCCGGTCTCCGGTGCCTCCGGGTACTCGGGGACGTCGCGCAGGCCGAGCACCTCGACCCCGGGGACGGCGGTGGCCAGCAGCCGCTGCAGCTCGGCGAGCTTGCCGGCGTTGCGGGTGGCCAGCAGCAGGCGGCTCACCGGGACCGGGCCTCGGCCTGCAGCGCCTCGGTCTGCATCCGGGTCAGGTCCGCGCAGCCGGCGACCGCGAGGTCCAGCAGCTGGTCCAGGGTGGCCCGGTCGAACACCGCGCCCTCCGCCGTCCCCTGCACCTCGACGAACCCGCCGTCCCCGGTGCAGACGACGTTCATGTCCGTCCCCGCCCGCACGTCCTCCTCGTAGGCCAGGTCCAGCCGGGGCTCGCCGTCCACGACGCCGACGCTGACCGCGGCCACCGACTGCGCCAGCGGTGCCTTCTTCGCCAGCTTGCCGCGCTCCCCCAGGTAGGACACCGCGTCGGCCAGGGCGACGTAGGCCCCGGTGATCGCGGCGGTCCGGGTGCCGCCGTCGGCCTGCAGCACGTCGCAGTCCAGCGCGATCGAGTTCTCCCCGAGCGCGGACAGGTCGATCGAGGCGCGCAGCGAGCGGCCGATGAGCCGGCTGATCTCGTGCGTCCGGCCGCCGATCTTGCCCTTCACCGACTCGCGGTCGCTGCGGGTGTGGGTGGCCCGGGGCAGCATCGAGTACTCGGCGGTCACCCAGCCCAGCCCGGAGCCGCGCCGCCAGCGCGGCACGCCCTCGGTGACGCTGGCCGCGCAGAGCACGCGGGTGCGCCCGAACTCGACGAGCACCGAGCCCTCGGCGTGGTCGAGCCAGTTGCGGGTGATGGTCACCGGACGGAGCTGGTCGGCCGCACGGCCGTCGGGGCGGGTCACGTGGGACGAGGGTAGTGGGCCGGGGAGGAGCGCCGACCGCGCCGGACCGGCGGCCCGACCCCGGGCGCAGACCGGCCGCGACGGCCCGACCGGCGGTTGCCGTCCGGCCGCCCGCGTCGGGACCGCCCGACGCCCCGCGCCCCGAGAACGAGGCCGACCGACCGATGTCCCAGCACGCCGACCGCACCGACGTGACCCCCGCCGAGCCCGTCGAGACCCCGGCGGAGCGCACGCACCGGTTCCTCGAGCTCGGCGCCGCCCTGGTGGTGGGTCTGGCCGCCACCGCGACCGCCTTCGCCGCCTACGAGAGCGGCTCCCTGGGCGGCGACGCCATCGCCGGGTACAGCGAGGCGAACAACCTGACCAGCTAGGCCGCCGACGTCTACGGCGACGCCGAGACCGCCGACGTGTTCCGCGACCAGTTCATGAGCGAGAACCTGCAGACCACCATCGACTGGTACGACCAGTCCGGCGACGAGGTCACCGACCCCTTCGACACCGACGCCGGCTCGCCCTACGCGCTGGAGGAGTACGCGCAGGGGAACGACCTCACCGAGCAGTCCGAGAGCGTCTTCGCCGCGGCGCGGGCCGCCGACGAGCAGGGCGGGCAGTTCGACGTCGCCACCGTGTTCCTGGCCCTGTCGCTGTTCTCCGCGGCATCGCGTCGGTGTTCAAGAGCCTGGTCCCCCAGGCGGTGATGCTCGGCGTCGGCACCGTCGGGCTGGTCGTCGGGCTGGTGCAGCTGCTCGTCGCGCTGTAGTCCGCCGACGGGGGCACCATCGCCGGTATGCGTTCGGAGCTGCGCCAGGTGCGCACCGGCGGGGTGCCCGTCGTCGTCGACCTGACCGACGAGTGCGCGGAGTTCGTCCGCGCCGAGGCCGACGGCCTGCTGCAGGTGTTCGTGCCGCACGCGACCGCCGGCATCGCGATCATCGAGACCGGCGCCGGGAGCGACGACGACCTGCTGGCCCAGCTGGACGTGCTGCTGCCCACGGACGGGCGGTGGCGGCACCGGCACGGCTCGCCGGGGCACGGCCGGGACCACGTGCTGCCGGCGTTCGTGCCGCCGCACGCGACCGTGCCGGTGCTCGAGGGCCGACTGGCGCTGGGCACCTGGCAGCGGATCTGCTTCGTGGACACCAACGGCGACAACCCGACCCGGCACGTGCGGTTCAGCTTCCTGCCCGGCTGACCGCCGCACACGACCGTCACCCCGGTCTGCCACCATGCCCGCATGACCGAGAGCGCCGCCGTGACCCGCCTGTCCCCCGGTGACCGGGCTCCGGACTTCACCCTGCCCGACGCCGACGGCACCCCGGTGTCACTGAGCTCGTACCGCGGGCGCCGGGTCGTCGTCTACTGCTACCCGGCCGCGCTGACGCCGGGCTGCACCACCCAGGCGGTGGACTTCACCTCGGCTGCCGGGGAGTTCGCCGAGGCAGGGCTGGACATCATCGGCATCTCGCCGGACGCCCCGGAGAAGCTGGCCCGCTTCCGGGAGCAGGAGTCGCTGTCGATCACGCTGGTCTCCGACGTCGACAAGGAGACCCTGACGGCCTACGGCGCCTTCGGCCCCAAGAAGCTGTACGGCAAGGAGGTCGTCGGCGTGATCCGCTCGACCTTCGTCCTCGACGCCGAGGGCACGGTCGAGAAGGCCGCCTACAACGTCAAGGCCACCGGGCACGTCGCCAAGCTGCGCCGCGACCTCGGTCTGGACTGACGCGGGGAGTCCTGCGACACGTGTAGCACTCCACCCGGTCGGGCACGACCGGGTGCATGAGCGAACAGATCGGCGTCACCGGGCTCGCGACGATGGGGGCCAACCTCGCCCGCAACCTGGCCCGGCACGGCCACCACGTGGTCGTGCACAACCGGACGAAGGCCAAGACCGACGCGCTGATGGGCGCGCACGGCGAGGACGGCGACCTGGTCCCGGTCGAGTCCCTGGAGGACCTGGTCGGCGCCCTGGAGCGACCCCGCAAGGTGATCATCATGGTCGCCGCCGGCGACCCCACGGACGCGGTGATCGAGGCGATCGCGCCGCTGCTGGACGAGGGCGACGTGCTGGTGGACGGCGGCAACGCCCGGTACACCGACACCATCCGGCGCACCGCGGAGCTCGGTGAACGCGGCCTGCACTTCGTCGGCGCCGGCATCTCCGGCGGCGAGGAGGGCGCGCTGGACGGGCCGAGCATCATGCCCGGCGGGTCCGCCGAGGCCTACGCGGTCATCGGTCCGCTGCTGGAGGACATCTCCGCGCACGTGGACGGCGAGCCGTGCTGCACCCACGTGGGCACCGACGGCGCCGGGCACTTCGTGAAGATGGTGCACAACGGCATCGAGTACGCCGACATGCAGCTCATCGCCGAGGCCTACGACCTGCTGCGCCAGGGCCTGGGCATGTCGCCGGCCGAGATCGGGGACGTGTTCGCGACCTGGAACGAGGGCGACCTGCAGTCCTACCTGATCGAGATCACCGCCGAGGTGCTGCGGCACACCGACGAGAGGACCGGCAAGCCGTTCGTCGACGTCGTGCTCGACGAGGCGGAGCAGAAGGGCACCGGGCGATGGACCGTGCAGTCCGCGCTGGACCTGGGCACCCCGGTCTCCGGCATCGCCGAGGCGGTCTTCGCCCGCGCGCTGTCCGGCCACGTCGACCAGCGGGCGGCGGCGCAGAAGGTGCTGCCGGGCCCGGGCCGGGACTGGGACGACCAGGTCGCCGACCGCGAGGCCTTCACCGAGAGCGTCCGGCAGGCGCTGTACGCGGCGAAGGTGGTCGCCTACTCCCAGGGCTTCGACCAGATCGCCAGGGGCGCCGAGGAGCACGGCTGGGACGTCGACCGCGGCGCCCTGGCCGCGATCTGGCGGGACGGCTGCATCATCCGGGCGGCGTTCCTGGACCGGGTGCGCCAGGTGTTCACCGACGAGCCCGACCTGACGACCCTGCTGACCAACGAGTACTTCCGGGACGCCGTCGCCGACGCCCAGGAGGGCTGGCGCCAGGTCGTGGCCGGCGCCGCCCGGCACGGGGTCCCCGCCCCCGGCTTCGCCAGCGCCCTGGCCTACTACGACGGGCTGCGCGCCGAGCGCTCCCCCGCCGCCCTCATCCAGGGCCTGCGCGACCGCTTCGGCTCGCACACCTACAAGCGCGTCGACGCCGAGGGCTCGTTCCACACGATGTGGTCCGAGGACCGCCGCGAGGTCGAGGCCTGAGCCGCGTCGCCGCCCTGGGCACCCGTGTGCCAGGCCGGGCTGCGCCACCTGAGCGTCGGAGCAGGCGGTGCAGCCGGGCCTAGATGAGTAAGTCCGATTGGATCAGTGGTCGTAGGCGATCAGTGATCTTG
>NZ_JBAPLV010000024.1:0-77136 GCF_037083865.1 Klenkia terrae
TCTACTGCAACCGGCCTACTGACCAGCGGTGTTGCGACGACCCCTGGAATCCGCCCACTCCGGAGGGGCCCTTCTGCGTGTCGGGGTCAGCGCTCGACGACGGTGCCCTCGATGACCGCCGGGCGGTCGGCGGGCTCGGGGTGCACCTGGGCCGGGCGGGTGCTCTGCACCCGGACCGGGCCGCGGGCGCGGTCGGGCAGCCGGTTCAGCACCGCCCGGGCGATCAGCGCCCGGGGCAGCTTGCGGGTCCCGGGCAGCAGGCAGAGCAGGCCCAGGAGGTCACCGAGGAACCCGGGCAGGATCATCAGCGCTCCCCCGGCGGCGATCAGCCCGGCGTCGCCCAGCGCGGTGCCCGGGGCGCGGTGCTCCTGGGCCCGCAGCCGCAGCTCGGTGAGCGTCTTTGTGCCCTGCTTGGCCAGCAGCACCCAGCCCAGTGCGCTGGTCACCAGCGCGGCCAGGATGGTCCAGCCCACCCCGATCCAGGCGGCGACGGCGATGAACACCGCCACCTCCGCCAGGGCACCCAGGCCCAGCAAGGTGCGCAGTCGGCTCGTCATGTCGGTCCTCCGGTTCGCGTTCGGGCCGGCACGGGTCGGGGCACTCGGCCGGGCAGCCGATCGGCCACCCGGTCCAGCAGGCCCCACCAGGTCACCCGGGCCAGTGCTTCCCCAACGATCGAGGAGCTCATCTTGCTCCTGCCGGCCGTGCGCTCGCTGAAGGTGATCGGCACCTCGACCACCCGGGCCCCGCTGCGGACCGCCCGCCAGGCCCAGTCGACCTGGAAGCAGTAGCCCTGGCTGGCCACCTCGTCGAAGGGCAACCGGGCCAGCAGGTCGGCCCGGGCGGCCCGGAAACCACCGGTCGCGTCGGTGAGCGGCAGGCGCAGGACGCGCCGGGTGTAGACGTTGCCGATCCGCGAGATCGCAAGCCGGTGGGCCGGCCAGTTCTCCACCCGGCCACCGGGCACGTACCGCGAGCCGAGCACCAGGTCGGCGTCGGCGAGGGCGGCCAGCAGGTCGGGCAGCTGCTCGGGCGGGTGCGACCCGTCGGCGTCCATCTCGACCACCACCGGCCAGCCGTGCTCGCGGGCCCAGCGGAAACCGGCGACGTAGGCCGGCCCCAGGCCCGCCTTGGCGGTGCGGTGCAGCACGTGCACCCGCTCGTCGGCGGCGGCCAGCCGGTCGGCCAGCTCGCCGGTCCCGTCGGGCGACCCGTCGTCGACGACCAGCGCGTGCGCGGTGGGGACGGCCGCGTGCAGCCGGGTGAGGACCGCCTCGAGGCTCTCGATCTCGCAGTAGGTCGGGACGACGACCAGCACACCGTCGGCGGGGGCGGTCACCGGGCGGCTCGGCGGGTGCGGATCCCGCCCGCCACGACGGCCAGGAAGGCACCCAGCCCGAGGACGGTGAGGGCCACCTCGGGCCAGACCCCCACCCGGGCGGCGACCGTCGTCCCGTCGCGCTGGGCGATGTCCTCGACGAACGTGGCCGGGGTGAACAGGTCCGAGCTGCGGACCAGCGAGCCGTCGGGGGCGATGACCGCGCTGATGCCGCTCGTCGAGGCCATCACGACCGAGCGGCCGAACTCCACCGCGCGCAGCCGGCCCATGGCCAGCTGCTGCGGGCTCTCGTCGGAGAAGCCGAAGGTGGCGTTGTTGGTCTGCACCACGATCATCGTGGCGCCGCCGTCGACCACGTCGCGCACCAGTCCGTCGTAGGCCACCTCGAAGCAGATGACGTCGCCGACCGTGGTGCCGGCCATGTCCAGGGTGCCGATCTCGGTGCCGGCGCGGAAGTCCGCGCGCACCAGGTCGACCTTGTCGCTGAAGAACCGGAAGAACGAGCGGGCCGGCACGTACTCGGCGAGCGGGACCGGGTGCCGCTTGACGTAGGTCTCCCCCGGGCCGGTCTCCGGGTCCCACACGATGGCGGTGTTGGAGATGAACCGGCCCGGGCCGCTGACCACGGCCCCGACCAGGATGGGGGCACCGATCGCCTGCGCGGCGCGGTCGATCGCGGCGGCGGCGTCGTCGTTGAGGTAGGGGTCGATGTCGGAGCTGTTCTCCGGCCAGATGACCAGGTCGGGCTGGGCGACCTCCCCGGCGGCCACCTGCACGGCCAGCGCCTGGGTCTCGCTCACGTGGTTGTCCAGCACGGCCCGGCGCTGGGCGTTGAAGTCCAGGCCGGCGCGGGGCACGTTGCCCTGCACGACCGCGACCGTGCGGGTCGGCCCGCCCTCGGTCAGCGACCCGCCGGCCAGCGGCAGCGCGGCCGCGGTGCCCACCACCGGGACGGCGAGCGTGCCGACGACGGCGAGGGCGGCTGCGCGCAGCGACCGGGTCCGGCGCTCGGCGGCCGAGCTGTCCCGCCACGCCCGGGCCAGCGCCAGGCCGGCCGCGGCCAGCAGCGTGCCGGTGAGCGCGACGGCGAAGCTGACCAGCGCGACCCCGCCGTAGGCGGCGAACGCGGTGAACGGGCCCTCGGCCTGGCTGAAGCCCAGCCGGCCCCACGGGAACCCGCCCAGCGGCCACCGGCCGCGCAGCGCCTCGTCGCCCACCCACAGGGCCGCGGCCCACAGCGGCCAGCCGCGCAGCCGGGCGGTCACCGCCAGCGCGCCGCCCAGCAGCGCGACGTAGAGCGCCTCGGTGACCGACAACGCCAGCCAGGGGAAGGACCCGACGTAGATCCCGGTCCAGGACAGCAGCGGCACGAAGAACGCCAAGCCGTGGACCAGGCCCAGCCACAGCCCGGCCCGGAACCGGACACCCCGGGTCGCCAGCGACAGCGCCGCCGGACCGAGCACCGCGAGGAAGGAGAGGTCCCAGCCGGGGAAGGCGAAGAACAGCGCCGCTCCCCCGGCGGCGGCCAGCAGGGTGCGCAGCACCATGCCGGGGCGGCGACGCGGTGGGTCCGCGGCTGGGAGGTCGCGGTCCACCGACTCGATCACCGTCACGCCGCCCAGCATCCCACCCGGTGCCGACGGGATGGCGCAGCTGCCGCCGGCAGCGGCACCCCGGCCTTCGGGCCGGCGGTCCGGGCGACTGGCTGCGTCCGGTCCCGCCGTTGTCTGGTGGCGCGGGGTGCCGCCCGGCGGTCCGACCGACCTCGCCCTTGACCAGGACCGGCGGCAGGATCGCGATGGTGCGACGGGGGAACACTAGGGAGCCCGGGACCCGTCGCACAGGTCATCGGGTCACCTGCGGCAGGGCGTTACCAGATCGTTACGTGTCACTCACGCTCGGTGGTCCCGGCCAGGGGGACGACGAGCGTCGCCGTCGCCTCGACCACCCGCAGCGGCTCGGCCAGCACGTCGGCCGCCGACGGGCCGCGGTCCGGGGCGGCCCGGGCGACCACGTCGGCCCAGCAGCGCAGGGTCCGGGACCGCCGGCCGACGGCCACCACCTCGCAGGAGGCCTCCAGCACGTCCCCGGCCTGCACCGGGGCCAGGAACCGGATGTCGGAGTAGCCGGCGAGCAGGCCCTCGTCGGCGTCCCCGACGATCGCGACCTCGGTGGCCACGTCGCCGAACAGGCCCAGGGTGTAGGCGCCGTCGACCAGCGAGCCGCCGTAGTGGGCGTGCGCGTAGGGCACGTAGCGGCGGTGGGTGACGGTCAGTCCGACGGTGGCGGTCACGCGGGGACCTCCTCGGGGATGAGGGCGGAGACGAGGTAGGAGGCCACCTCGCCGGGGGTGGTGCCGCGGCCGAAGACCTTGTCGACGCCGAGCTCGCGTGCCATCGCCGGGTCGAACCGGGGGCCGCCGACGACGAGCAGCGGCCGGTCCTCCCCCATCGCCTCGCGGAACGCGCCGGCCAGCTCGCGGGTGTTCCGCAGGTGCGCGTCCTTCTGGGTCACGACCTGGCTGACCAGCACGGCGTCGGCGCGGGCGGCGCGGGCCTGGCCGACCAGCTCGGGCACGGTGACCTGGGCACCGAGGTTGGCGACGTCCATCTCCCGGTAGTACTCCAGGCCCTTCTCCCCCGCGAAGCCCTTGAGGTTGAGGATCGCGTCGATGCCGACGGTGTGCGCGTCGGTGCCGATGCAGGCGCCCATGACCACGAGCTTGCGGTGCAGCCGGCTCTTGATCGCCCCGTTGACCTCCGCCGGGCTCATCAGCGGGTAGTCGCGCTCCTCGACCTCGACGGCGTCCAGGTCCACCAGGTGGGTGACCGACCCGTAGACGACGAAGAACGTGTAGCCGGTGCCGATGCCGTGGCTGTGCACCACCATCGCCGGGCTGATGCCCATCTTGGTGGCCAACTGCAGGGCCGCGCCCTCGGCCCTGGGACCGGGCGGCACGGGCAGGGTGAACGACGTCTGCACCATGCCGTCGCCGGTGGTGTCGCCGTACGGCCGGACGATCGAGCTCATCGGGATCCCTCCAGCAGCGCGGCCTGCATCAGCTCGGTGGCCGGGTCCAGGTGGTCGGCGTCCTTGACCACGACGCCGTCCAGGCCCTTGCCGCGGTCGGCCGGGCGCTTGGTGATGCCGAAGGTGCCGGCCGCGATCGAGGGCAGCAGGCCGTCGGCGGTGATCCGCTCCAGGAGCGCCACGGCCTCACCGAGCACGGTGTGCGCCCGGGTGTCGATGAACCCGCCCGGCGGCGGGGCGAAATCCTCGCCCAGTCCGCCGGCGGCGTCCAGCACGTAGCGCACGTTGCGCAGCGCCAGGTCCCGGTCGCTCAGCCAGGGGGTGACGACGGCCTCGGTCATCATGCCGACCAGCAGGATCGACTGGCCGGTGAGCATCCCGGCCAGGTTGAAGAACCCGTCCAGCAGGTAGCCGCCGAACACGTCGCCGGTCATGTGCTTGGTCGGCGGCATCCACTTCAGCGGGGCGTCGGGGAACAGCGAGCGGGCCAGCATCGCGTGCGCCAACTCCAGCCGGAAGGACTCCGGGACGGCGGGGTTGATCTCGAAGGCGTGGCCCAGGCCCAGCTGCCAGTCCTCGAGCCCGGCCTCCCGGGCGAACCGCTCGTTGAGCAGCTGGCTGACCGTGACGGTGTGCGCCTCGTCGACCGCGTCGGCGGTGGTGAGGTAGTTGTCCTCGCCGGTGTTGATGATGATCCCGGCGCGGGCGTGCACCATCCGGCTGAACCGCTGGTCGACGAAGGTGCGGATCGGGTTGATGTCGCGGAAGAGGATCCCGTACATCGCGTCGTTCAGCATCATGTCCAGCCGCTCGAGGCCGGCCAGCGCGGCGATCTCGGGCATGCACAGCCCCGAGGCGTAGTTCGTCAGCCGGACGTAGCGGCCGAGCTCCGCGCTGACCTCGTCGAGGGCGGCCCGCATCAGCCGGAAGTTCTCCTGGGTGGCGTACGTGCCGGCGTACCCGGTGCGGGTGGCGCCCTCGGGCACGTAGTCCAGCAGCGACTGCCCGGTGGACCGGATGACGGCGATGACGTCGGCACCGGCCCGGGCGGCGGCCTGGGCCTGCGGGATGTCCTCGTAGATGTCGCCGGTGGCCACGATGAGGTAGATCCAGGGACGGCGCGGCGGGTCGCCGTGGGTGGCCACCAGGTCCTCCCGCCGGCGGCGGGCGTCGTCCACCCGGCCCAGGCCGGCGCCGACGGCGGCCAGTGCGGCCTCGCGGGCCTGCTCGTGGGCGGCACCGGTGGGCAGCTCGAAGCGGGCGGTGCCGGCCCCGACCTGCTCGGCGACGTCCTGCAGGCTCGCTGCCCGCCCGGAGGCGATGGCGTGCCAGACCGGCAGCGCGACGCCCGAGGCCAGCCCGACCTGGTCGCGGACGGTGTCCACCACGCGGTTCACCCAGGGGATCTCGCCCTCGCCGGTGACCGGGTCGGTGCCCTCCAGCCCGGCCAGCCGCAGCACGGCCCGCTCGACGGAGACGGTGGTGTGCCGACCGGCCAGGTCGATGACCGGCTGGGCGGCCTGCTCGGCCAGCTCGCGGGCCCGGGTGACGAGCCCGGGGTCCAGGGTCAGTCGTGCGCTCACGGTGCTCCTCGGACGACGTCGCCGGACACCAGGAGGCCGCGGCAGGTGGGGCGGGCGCGCTCGGCGAGCACTCCGGACAGGGTCAGGTCGGTGGCCCAGAGCGCCAGGTGCGCCGGTGCGCCCACGGCCAGCGGGCCGTCGCGGTGCTCCGCGCGGGCGGCGTGCCAGCCGCCGTGGGTGGCGGCGTCGTAGGCGTCGAAGGGGCGCAGGCCGGCGCCGGGCGTGCGGTGGTCGACGGCGGCGTGCACGCCGCCCCACGGGTCCAGCGGGGTGACCGGCGCGTCGCTGCCCAGGGCGATGGCGACCCCGCCGTCGGACAGGTCGGCCAGCGGGTTGCAGGCCAGCGCCCGCTCCACGCCCAGGCGCTCGGCGTACATGCCGTCGTCCCCGCCCCAGGCGGCGTCGAAGGCCGGCTGCACGCTGGCGACCATCCCCCAGCGGCGCATCTCGTCGATCGCGTCGGTGGACACCATCTCGACGTGCTCCAGCCGGTGCCGGCACGCCCGGACGGCGTCACGGCCCAGCTGCTCCCCCACCGCGGCGACCGCGGCCAATACCTGGTCCACCGCGGCGTCCCCGATGCAGTGGAACCCGGCCTGCACGCCGGCGGCGGTGCAGGCCCGGACGTGCTCGACCAGCTGCGCGGTCTCGAACCGCAGCACGCCCGAGGTCTCCGGCCGGTCGGCGTAGGGCGTCGACAGCGCGGCGGTGTGCGAGCCGAACGCGCCGTCGCAGAACAGGTCGCCGCCGGCGCCGGCCAGCCCCAGCTCGCGGACGACGTCCAGACCGCCGCGCTCGGAGAGCTCGCCCCACCAGCCCAGCACCAGCGGACCCGGATCCTGCCGACTCAGCGCGAGCACGCCGGCCAGGTCCTCGGCGCTGGACACCTCGGGACCGGCCATCTCGTGCACGCAGCCGATGCCGAGGTCGGCGGCCAGGTCCAGGGTGGCCCGCTGCGCCGCGGCGCGCTGGACCGGGTCGACCGCGCCGTAGGCGACCTGGCGGGCGGCGTGGTGGGCGTCCAGCCGGAGCCGGCCGTCGGCGGCGAAGCCGGGCAGGCCGGTGATGCCGGGGACCCGGTCCAGCAGCGCGGTGGACACCGTCGCGGAGTGCACGTCGACCCGGGCCAGGTAGACCTGCCGGTCGCCGACGACGGCGTCCAGGTCGTGCCGGGTGAGCGCGCGGCCCTCGGGCCAGGCCGTCTCCTCCCACCCGGTGCCCAGCACGATGCCGGTGGGGTGCGCCGCCACGTGCGCGGCGACGGCGGCCAGCGCCGAGCGCAGGCTGTCCGCCCCGTGCAGGTCCAGCCCGGTCAGCGCCAGACCGGTGGCGGTGGCGTGCACGTGGGCGTCGACGAACGCCGGGGTCAGCAGAGCTCCCCCGCCGTCCAGGGTGCGGTCCGCGCGCGGCGCACCGGCGGCGGGCCCGACCCAGGCGATCGCGCCGTCCACGACGTGCACGGCCCGGCCGGCGGCGTCGCCCACGGTGACGTCGGTGACCAGCAGGCTCATGGGTGGACGCGCGGGTCGACCAGCGCCCGCACCCCGGCGTTGCGGCGGTACAGGTCCAGGGCCAGGGCGGCGTGCCCCGGCGTGTAGCCGTTCCCGATCAGCATCGTCACGTCCGCTGCCATCCCCTCGGCGCCCAGGGCCGCCGCCGGGAAGGAGGTGGCCATCGAGAAGAAGACCACGGTGCCCCCGTCCACCGTCGCGAGGACCGCCCCGTGCTCGGCGCCGGGCACGTCGACGCAGACGACGGTGACGTCGACGGGCTCGCCGAGGGCGGCCGCGACGGCCAGCGGGTCGGTGGCGTCGGCGACGACGACCTCGTGCGCGAGGTCGGCGGCCCGCAGGGCGGCGGCCTCCCGCTCGTCCCGGACGACGCCCACCACCCGGCGGGCGTGCGCGTCGCGGGCCGCGGCCACCGACAGGCAGCCGGACTTGCCCGCCGCGCCCAGGACGGCGACCGAGGTGCCGCGGCGGACCACCCGCTCGGTGGCTGCCGGCGCCCCGCAGACGTCCAGCAGGGCCAGCGCGACGTTCTCGGGCAGGTCGTCGGGCAGCACCGCGGCGATGGACCGGGCGAACAGCACGGCGGTGCCCTGCGCCGGGACCTGCTCGCCGTGGCCGTCCCAGCGCGCCAGGCCGTCGGTGATCCGCAGCGGGGTCAGGGTGAGCGACACCAGGGTGGCCACCCGGTCGCCGACCGCCAGGCCGAGCGGTGAGGCCGGGCCGACCTCGGCGACCCGGCCGATGAGCATGCCGCCCGAGCCGGTGACCGGGTTCTGCATCTTGCCGCGCTCGGCGACGATCGCCAGCACGGCGTCGCGCACCGCCGCGCCGTCGCCGCCGTGCGCCTCGTGCAGCTGCCGGTAGGAGGCGGCGTCGAGGTTGAGCCGCTCGACGTCGATGCGCACCTCGTCGGGGCCGGTGGGCGCGTCGGGGTCCAGCCGGCGGGCGGCCTGGGGCAGCACCCCGACCGGCTCCAGCACCCGGTGCACCCCGAGTGCCCGCTCCGTCGCCGTCCGCACCTGGTGCCTCCTCAGTCCTGCTCCGACCCGTCGGTGCAGAACCTATCGTGAAAGTCACGTTTCACCGAACGATCTCCCGTATGGTGTCGACGTCGCCACCGGAAGTGCCGGTTGCAGCTGGAGGTCGTCGTGCTGGAGCAGCCCTACGAGTACACCGCCCGTGAGCTGGTCGAACCCGACTGGCGGCGGCTGCCGGGCTTCGCCGACGTCACCGCGGAGCAGTGGCGCAGCGCCCAGTGGCAGCGCGTGAACTGCGTGAAGAACCTGCGCCAGCTGCGCGGGGTCTACGGCGACCTGCTCGACGAGACCTTCTACGCCGACGTGGAGGCCGACCAGGCCGGCCGGGCCACGATGTCGCTGCTGCTGCCGCCGCAGATGCTCAACACGATGGTGCCGACCGCGGTCCCCACGACCGCGGCGATGCTGGCCGACCCGGTGCGCCGCTACATGCTCCCGGTGGCGTCGGACCGGCTGCCCGGCGCGGCCGCCAGCCACCCGTACGCCGCCCGCGACTCGCTGCACGAGCACGAGATGTGGGCCGTCGAGGGCCTGACCCACCGCTACCCCACCAAGGTGCTCGCCGAGCTGCTGCCCACCTGCCCGCAGTACTGCGGCCACTGCACCCGGATGGACCTGGTCGGCAACTCCACGCCGGCGGTCACCAAGCTGAAGTTCGACCTCAAGCCGGTCGACCGGCAGGCCGAGATGCTGGCCTACCTGCGGGCCACCCCCGGCGTCCGCGACGTCGTGGTCTCCGGCGGCGACGTGGCCAACCTGCCGTTCAAGAACCTGGAGGCCTTCGTCGCCGGGCTGCTGGAGATCGACTCGGTCCGCGACATCCGGCTGGCCACCAAGGCCCTGATGGGGATGCCGCAGCACTGGCTGCAGGACGACGTGGTCGCCGGGATGACCCGCCTGGCCGGCACCGCCCGGGCCCGCGGGGTGTCGCTCGCCGTCCACACGCACGTCAACGCCGCCCAGTCGGTGACGCCGTTGGTCGCCGAGGCGGCCCAGGCGATGCTGGCCGCCGGGGTGCGCGACGTGCGCAACCAGGGCGTGCTGCTGCACGGGGTGAACGACACCGCCGGCCAGCTGCTGGACCTGTGCTTCGCGCTGCTCGACGGCGCCGGGGTCACGCCCTACTACTTCTACATGTGCGACATGATCCCGTCCGCCGAGCACTGGCGGGTGCCGCTGTCGGTCGCGCAGACCCTGCAGCACGACCTGATGGGCTACCTGCCCGGCTTCGCCACGCCGCGGATCGTCTGCGACGTGCCCTACGTCGGCAAGCGCTGGGTGCACCAGGTCGCTGAGTACGACCGTGAGCGCGGGATCAGCTACTGGACCAAGAACTACCGGACCGGGATCGAGCGCACCGACGAGGGCGCGCTGGACCGCCGCTACACCTACTACGACCCGATCCACACGCTCCCCGAGGCCGGGCAGCGCTGGTGGGCCGACCGGGCCGTGGACCCGGTCGCCGCCGACGCGGCCGCCGTCGCCTCCCGCGAGGCGTCGGTCGCGCAGCTGGGCTGACCGGGGTAGGCAGGGTGGGTGGAGCTGCTGCGGACCCCCCGGCTGCTGATCCGGGCCTGGACGACGTCGGACGACGACCTGGCCCGGCTCGAGGACCTGTACTCCCGCCCCGAGGTGCTGCGCTTCCTGTCCGGACCGCCGTCGGGCGGGGTGGCGGCGCTGGTCGGCCGGTGGGACGCGGTGCACGCCGCCGACGGGCGAGCCGGGTGCTGGGCGGTGCAGCCGCTGGACGGCGGTCCGGTCGCCGGCACGCTGCTGCTCAAGCCGCTGCCGAACGGGGTGGGTGAGTTCGAGGTCGGCTGGCACCTGCACCCGGACAGCTGGGGCCGCGGGTACGCGACCGAGGCGGCCGGCGGCGTAGTGCAGCGGGCCTTCGAGGACGGGCTGCCCGAGGTGTACGCGGTGGTCCGGCCCGGCAACGAGCGGTCGGTCGCGGTCTGCCGGCGGCTGGGGATGGACCCGCTGGGCCGCACCACCCGCTGGTACGGCGTGGAGTGCGAGGCCTTCCGGCTCAGCGCCCCCGACGTCGTCGACTGACCAGCGGGGCCAGCAGGTACCGGACCTTCTGCAGCGGGGTGCGCTGCACCTTCACCGCGGTGCCGCGCACGTCGTGGATGTCCAGCTCGTGCGCCTCCGCGGGGGTGGGCGCGGTGCCGCCGAGGTGGGCGGGCTGCCACCACCGGTCGTCGTCGCCGGCGGGGACGTCGGGGTAGCTGCGCTGAGCCTCGTCGAGCAGCTGCTCCATCGCCGCCTGCGTGCGGCGCAGCAGGGCCTGCGGCTTCTCCCCCGGCGCCGGCACCAGCGGCTCGCCCAGGAGGACGGTGACGGGCACCCCGCGGCGCAGCACCACCTTGTGGTTCTTGGTGGCCACCCGGTGCCCGCCCCAGACGGCGGCCGGGATGATCGGCACCCCGGCCTGCACGGCCATCCGGGCGGCGCCGGCCTTGAGCTCCTTGACGGTGAAGGAGCTGGAGATGGTGGCCTCGGGGAAGACCCCGACCACCTGGCCGTCCTTCAGCGCCCGGACGGCGACGTCGAAGGCGGCGGCGCCGGCGGTGCGGTCGACCGGGATGTGCTGCATGGCCCGCATGAACGGACCGGCGAACCGGTTGCCGAACACCGAGGCCTTGGCCATGAACCGGACCATCCGGTGCTGCGGCAGCGCGACGTACTCGAGGTAGATGAAGTCGAAGTAGCTCACGTGGTTGCTGGCGATCACCGCGCCGCCGGCTGCCGGCAGGTGCTCGGTGCCGCGGACGTCGAACCGGAAGCCGAACAGCCGCAGCACGGCCAGACCCATCCGGACGACGAACCGGTAGGGCCGGTCGCGCGGGTCCGGGGAGGGTCCGAAGAGGTCGCGGCGGACGACGTCGCGCCAGCTGGCCGTGGTCATGGCCGGACCCTAACCGCCGGCGGCCCCGGATCCCCGGTCAGCACAGCGACAGCTGCTCGGGCCGGTCCACGGGCTCGACGACGACGGCCGGACCGGGCAGCGACCCGAACGGGAAGGACGCCGTCTCGTCGCCGGGCAGCCCGCCGATGCCGCGGGCCGCTCCCCCGCCGTGCCGGTCCAGCCCGTGGGCAGCCAGCAGCGGGGCGACCCGGGCCGACAGCCAGTCGCGGTACTCCGCGGGCAGGTAGGCACCGCGGCCGTAGAGCGACTTGTACCGGCTGACCAGCCGGGGGTGCTCCCGGGACAGCCACGCGGTGAACCACTCGCGGGCACCGGGCCGCAGGTGCAGCGGCACGACGGTGACCCCGGTGGCGCCGGCCGCGGCCACCGCCGCGATCGCCTTCTCCAGGTGCTCGCGCTGGTCGGTCAGCCCGGGCAGCACCGGGGCCAGGAAGACCCCGCAGGGCAGTCCGGCGTCCACGATCTGCCGGACCAGCTCCAGCCGCGCCCGCGGGGTGGGGACGCCGGGTTCCAGCGAGCGGTGCAGGTCGTCGTCCCAGATGGCCAGCGAGACGCCCATGCCGATCGGTACGTCCTTGCTCGCCGCGGCCAGCAGCGGCAGGTCGCGGCGGGCCAGCGTGCCCTTGGTGAGGATCGAGAACGGGGTGCCCGAGCGGGCCAGCGCCTCGATCACCCCCGGCATCAGCCGGTAGCGGCCCTCGGCCCGCTGGTAGGGGTCGGTGTTGGTGCCCAGCGCGACGTGCTCCCGCTTCCAGGACGGCCGGGAGAGCTCCCGGCGCAGCACGTCGGCGATGTTGGTCTTGACCACGATCTCCTGGTCGAAGTCCGCCCCGCTGTCCAGCTCGAGCCACTCGTGGGTCTTGCGGGCGAAGCAGTTGTGGCTCACGACGCCGTTGGCGATGAAGTCCCCGGTGCCCGTGGTGATGTCGTACATCGGCATCTCGACGCCGGTCGGCTCGACCGAGGCCACCCGGAGGTCGGCGTCGCTCGTGATGGCGATGCCGGCGACGGCGCACTTGCGCCGGATGGCCGGGTCGACCAGGTGGATGAACCGCATGTGCTCGCGGAGCCCTCCGCGGAGACGGACGTACTGCAACCCGCCCGGCCGGTGCCTGTCCTCGCGCACGGTGTCGAACCCGAAGGCCGAGAACGCCTCCTCGGTCCGGCTGAGCATCTCCTCGTCGCAGTTGGCGATCCTCAGGATGCCCGCGCTCCGGGAGCCCTCGGCGTCGAAGACGCCGGCGAGGAATCCTCGCCGCCACTCGTCGGTGAGCCGCTCCGGCCAGGCGACGAGCTCCGTGATCCGCTCGAAGTCACCCCGTCGCTGCGTCCGGATCGCGGTGATGGCCTGGCGCACCTCGGTCTGTGGGCTGAAGTCGAAGCGGTCGGTGCGGATGCCCTCCTCGGCCAGCATCTGCTGGGAGCGGTCCAGGGCCTCGACGTCGGCCAGGGCGAGCCGGAAGCGGTGCAGGACGCCGCGCTGGCCGTTGCGCCTGGTCGTCGCGTAGCGCTTGAGGTCGGCATCGCCCCGCACCATCCCGGTGAGGTATCCCCGCCGGTACCCGTCGGTGGCCTTGGGCGTCTCGGAGGTCTTCCCGAAGCCGAGCATCGAGTCGTTCGTCGTCAGGTGCGGCCGCCGGTCGCGGCCGGCTGTCGTCCCGGTGACGTGCTTCCAGCCGCGGCCGGTGAGGAACCGGTGATCGCCGCTGGCCACCAACTCGGTCCCGTCCTGGAGCCTCACCGTGTACCCGAGCTTCCGGGTGCTCCAGTGCGCCCGGACGTCGGTGGCGACGTAGCGACGGTAGGAGCCGACCACCTCGGTCCCGATGATCTGGTCCCCCACCCGCAGGTCGGCGATGCGGCGCGTACGCCCGTCCGCCATCAGCACCGCCGTGTCGCCCTCCAGGCAGTACACACACGCGTGCGAGCAGCCCCGGAAGGTGTTGACCGTGTAGGCGAACGGCATCGCGGAATCCTCGGGCACCTTGTTCAGCGCCGACTTCGCGCGGACCTCGTGCAGGGTCAGGCCGGGGAACTCCGGCACCTGCAGGCTGCGCAGCAGACCGGCCACCGTGGGCAGCCCGGGCAGCACCTCGGGCTCCACCAGGTCCAGCCGCTGGGCATCCCATCGCATGCACCCAGTCGAACACACGTTCGGCAGGCTGTCGATGTGCCGGGCCGGGCTGTGGACGAACTCCTGCTCAGGGTGGCGGCTCGCCGACGTCCAGCCGGCGGACCAGGCCGTCGTCCAGCGTCAGGGTGTGCAGCACGGTGGTGTCCGACAGCGGGTCCCCGTCGGCGTCGCGCACCACCTGGTGCACCGTCACGACCGCTGCCTGGTGGGTCTGCACCACGTGCAGCGGGACGACGGTGAACCGCACGTCCCGGCGCTGGTCGGCGAGGTGGCCGGCGACCGCGGCGGGGCCGCGCAGCCGACCGCCGGACCACGGCTCGGGCCAGTCCACCTGCGGGTGCAGCCGGGCCACCATCGCCGGCAGGTCGGCGGCCGACCAGTCGGCGTAGAACGCGGTGACGTCCAGGGAGCTCAGACCGGCGGCCGGTCCTCGTAGAAGGTGGTGAGCACGACCGTGGTCCGGGTGGTGACGTTGGCGGCGGCCCGGATCTCGGCGAGCAGGCCCTCCAGCGCGTCCGGGGAGGCCACCCGCACCTTGAGCATGTAGCTGTCGGGCCCGGCGACGGAGTGGCAGGCCTCGATCGCGGTGAGGTGCGCCAGCCGGGCGGGGGCGTCGTCGGGCTGGGCGACGTCGATGGGGGTGATCGAGACGAACGCGACCATCGGCAGGCCGACCGCCTTGGCCTCCACCCGCGCCGAGTACCCGGTGATGACCCCGCGCTGCTCGAGCCGGCGGACCCGCTGGTGCACCGCGGACACCGACAGGCCCACCTGGGTGGCCAGCTCGGTGTAGCTCGCCCGCCCGTCCCGGGCCAGCGCGGCCAGCAGGGCGCGGTCGACGTCGGCCCGGGGCTCGAGCTTGTCCAGCGGTTCGGCGGCCACCGGCTCAGCCCCCGAGGTCGGCGGGGACGGCGAGGTCGCTGGGGGTGCGCACAGGCGCAGACTAGCCAGGGACACCGACAGTTCCGCCCGGTCGTTGCCGGGCCGTTACCGTCCCGGACGTGACGACGATGCTCCTGGACGCGGCGAGCCTGTACTTCCGGGCCTTCTACGGCGTCCCCACCACGGTGACCGCACCCGACGGCCGGCCGATCAACGCCGTGCGCGGGTTCCTCGACATGTCCGCCCGGCTGGTCGTCGCGCACCGGCCCGACCGGTTCGTCGCCTGCTGGGACGACGACTGGCGCCCGGCCTTCCGGACCGACGCCGTGCCCTCCTACAAGGCGCACCGGCAGGCACCCGAGGGCGGCGAGGAGGTCCCCGACGAGCTCGGCCCGCAGGTGCCCGTGCTCATCGAGGTGCTCGCGGCCACCGGGCTGGCCCGGGTCGGGGCGCCGGGCTACGAGGCCGACGACGTCATCGGCACCCTGGCCACCCGCGCCCGCGGTCCGGTGGACATCGTCACCGGCGACCGCGACCTGTTCCAGCTGGTGGACGACGCCCGCGGCGTGCGGGTGCTGTACACCGCCCGCGGCGGCATCGGCGACCTCGACCTGGTCGACGAGGGCGCCGTCGCCGCCAAGTACGGCGTACCGGGCAAGGCCTACGCCGACTTCGCGGTGCTCCGCGGGGACCCCAGCGACGGCCTACCCGGCGTCAAGGGAGTCGGCGACAAGACCGCCGCGGCGCTGATCACCGCGTTCGGGTCGCTGGCCGGGATCCGGGAGGCGGTGGCCCACACCGCCGTCCCGAAGGCCCCGCTGACGGCGTCCGTGCTGCGCAAGCTGCACGAGTCGGCCGCCTACCTCGACGCCGCCCCGGCCGTCGTCGAGGTGGTCAAGGACATCGACATGCCGGCCGTGGACGGCGACCTGCCCCGCTCCCCCGCCGACCACGACGCGCTCGCCGAGCTGGCCGAGCGGCACGGCCTGCAGAACTCGATCGCCCGGCTGGGCGCGGCGCTGCAGTGGCCGGGCTACCTGGCCCCCTGAGCGGGGGCCTGCCTCACTCGGACCACTCGTAGGCGCCGTCGTCGTCGGTGACGCGGATGGTGATGGTGACGTCCTCGTCCTCGCCGGTGGTGCCCTCGCAGGTGTAGGTCGCCCCCGTCTCGACGGTCATGTCCTCGTCGCAGGTCAGGTCGACGGAGACGTTCTCGCGCTCCTCGAACTGGGCCGCCACGTCGCGCTGGACCGCCTGCGGGTCGAGGGTCTTGCTCCCCAGCACCATGGGCAGCACGATCGCCGCGGCGATCACCAGCAGACCGAGCACCACCAGGCCGACGATCAGACCGGTGCGCTTGGGCTTCGCCGGCCGCGCCGGCGGCTGGCCGAAACCACCGGGCTGGCCGTACTGACCCGCACCCGGCTGCCCGTACTGGCCGGGCTGCTGGCCGTACTGCTGCTGACCGGCCCCGCCCTGCCCGTACTGCCCCGCCTGCTGGCCGTACTGCTGACCGGCACCGGCCTGGCCGTACTGGCCGGGCTGCTGCTGACCGCCCTGGCCGTACTGGCCGGGCTGCTGGCCGTAGCCGGGCTGGCCGTAGGACGGCGAGCCGCCCTGCTGGCCGTACCCGCCGGCGCCGGGCTGGCCGTACTGCTGCTGGCCCCCCTGCTGGCCGTAGCCGCCCTGCCCGTACTGCTGGCCGTACTGCGGCTGACCGGCGCCGCCCTGGCCGTACTGCTGGCCACCCTGCTGGCCGTAGCCGCCCTGCGGGGCCTGGCCCCAGGACGGCGACGCACCCTGCTGCTGGCCGGGCTGCGGGCTCGACGACGGCGGGGTCGGCTGGTCCTGCTCCGCGGCGGGCCGGGGCGTCGACTGCCCCCACGACCCGGCGGCGGGCTGCGCGTCGGCGCCCTGACCTCCGGCCTGCTGAGGACCTGCCTGCTGACCACTGGCCTGCTGCCCCCACCCGGAGCTGCCCGACGCGCCGGACCCGTCGGGCTGGCGCAGCGGGATCATCCGGGTGCTGTCGGCACCGGGAGCCGCGTCCGGACCGTCGGCACCCTGGGTGCGGTCGGGGTCCTGGTGGTCGCCACCCTGCGGCGGGTTGGTCATCGGTGCTCCCTCGTCGTGGCGGGCCGGACCCCGGGGGTCCCGGCAGCGGGCCGCGCCGATTGTCCACCACCCCGGTCGACGGCCCCACTCGGAGCGCCGCCGCCGCGCCCGCGGCGTCCCCCGGCGATATCGCTCAGCCGCTCACCGCCACCGCGACGACACCGCGGCGGACCCGCTCGACCGCCGTCCGCGCCGTCCGGGCCAGCGCGCCGTCGGTGACCTTGGCCAGCTGGTCGAGCAGGTCGACCAGCTGGCGGGCCCAGCGGACGAAGTCACCGCCGGACAGCTCGGTGCCCACCCGCTCGGCCTCCGCCAGCACCCGGTCCAGCGACTGGCCCTCGGCCCAGCGGTAGGCCGCCTGCGCGAAGCCCAGGTCGAGGTCCCGGCTCGGGCGGACCCCGTGGGCGGTCTCCACCGCGTGCAGCTCGGCGTGCACCCGTCGCATGGCGACCAGGGCCGCGGACACCGGGCCCGAGGGCACCGCCGGCTGGCTGGGCGAATCCCGGCGCGCCTCGAACACCAGCGCGCTGGCGCAGGCCACGAGCCCGGGAGCGTCCAGGCCGGTGAACACCCCGGCCCGCAGGCACTCGGCGGTCAGCAGGTCGGCCTCGGACCAGATCCGGGACAGCTGCCGCCCGGCCGTGGTCACCACCGGCGCCTCGGCCGCCGGGTGCGGGCCGGGGCTGCTCTCGTCGGCCGCCGACGGCGCGTCCGGGCGCAGGTAGCCCAGCTCCTCCAGCACGTCGCAGGTGCGGTCGAACTGACGGGTCAGCGACCCGGTCCGCTCGGCGACCTGCGCCCGCACCCGCTCGGCGTCCCGGCGGGCGCTGAGCCACATCTGGGCGCTGCGGACCAGCTCCTCGCGGTCGGGCAGCTGGTGCACCGGGTGCCGGCGCAGGGCGTGCCGCAGGTCCACCAGCACCGGATCGTCGTCGGCGCCGGACCGGATCCGGGTCTTGCGGGCCCCCAGCCCCAGCTCGGCGCGGGTGTCGCGGAGCACCGCGGCCAGGTCGCGGCGGGCGTGCGGGCTGCGGTGGTTGAAGTTCTTGGGCACCCGGAGCCGGGCGAGGGCGTCCACCGGGCTCGGGAAGTCCAGCGGGCCCAGTCGGCCGGCCCACTTGTCCTCGGTGAGCACGAGCGGCCGGGGGTCGGCCAGCTCGGTGATGCCCGGGTCCAGGACGACGGCCAGCCCCTGCCGCCGTCCCGAGGGCACCCGGATGACGTCGCCCGGTCGCAGCGCCAGCAACGTCTCGGCGGCCTCCCGCCGGCGGCGGGCCTGGGTGTCCCGGGCCAGCTCCTTCTCCCGGTCGGCGATCTCGGCCCGCAGCCGGGCGTACCCGGCGACGTCGCCCTTCCCGGTGGGGACGGCGGCCTCGAGGCGGGCGGCGTCCTCCTCGCCGCGGGCGGCCTGCCGGGCCAGGCCGACCACGGACCGGTCGGTCTGGAACTGGGCGAAGGAGGAGGCGAGCAGCTCCCGGGCGTGCTCCCGGCCGTACGAGCCGACCAGGTTGACCGCCATGTTGTAGCTGGGCCGGAACGACGAGCGCAGCGGGTACGTGCGGGTGCTGGCCAGGCCGGCGACCGCCGCGGGGTCCACGCCCGGTGCCCACACGACCGCGGCGTGCCCCTCGACGTCGATGCCGCGGCGACCGGCCCGGCCGGTGAGCTGGGTGTACTCCCCCGGCGTCACGTCGACGTGGGCCTCGCCGTTCCACTTGGTCAGCTTCTCCAGCACCACCGTGCGGGCGGGCATGTTGATGCCCAGCGCGAGGGTCTCGGTGGCGAAGACGGCCTTGACCAGGCCGCGCACGAAGCACTCCTCGACGGCCTCCTTGAACGCGGGCACCAGGCCGGCGTGGTGGGCGGCCAGGCCGGCCAGCAGGCCCTCGCGCCACTCCCAGAAGCCGAGCACCTGCAGGTCGGCCTCGTGCAGCGCGCCGGTGTGCCGGTCCACCACCTCGGCGACGGCGGCCCGCTCGGCCTCGTCGGTGAGCCGCAGGCCGGACCGCAGGCACTGCTCGACCGCGGCGTCGCACCCCTTGCGGCTGAAGACGAAGGTGATCGCCGGCAGCAGACCGGCGGCGTCCAGCCGGGCCAGCACCTCCGACCGGGCCGGCGGGGTGTAGCGGGGCCGGTGCTCGTAGCGGTCCTTGCTGCGCCGGGTGGCCCCGCCGTGCCAGGAGTCGAGTCGGCGCTCCTGCTCCTTCACGTAGCGCACGAGCTCGGGGTCGACGACCGCCGCGCCCCGCTCCCGCCGGGACAGCTCGACGTCGCCGGACAGGTGCGCCCCCGGTCGCAGCGCGAACAGGTCGAACATCCGCCCGCCGACCAGCATGTGCTGCCACAGCGGGATCGGCCGCACCTCGCTGACCACGACCCGGGTGTCCCCGCGGACGGTGACCAGCCAGTCGGCGAACTCCTCCGCGTTGCTGACCGTCGCCGACAGCGACACCAGCGCCACGTCGTCCGGGAGGTGGATGATCACCTCCTCCCAGACCGCGCCGCGGAACCGGTCGGCCAGGTAGTGCACCTCGTCCATGACCACGTAGCCCAGCCCGCGCAGCGCCGGGGAGTCGGCGTAGAGCATGTTGCGCAGCACCTCGGTGGTCATCACGACCACGGGGGCGTCGCCGTTGACCGCGTTGTCCCCGGTCAGCAGGCCGACCTTGTCGGGGCCGTACCGGCCGACCAGGTCGGCGAACTTCTGGTTCGACAACGCCTTGATCGGGGTCGTGTAGAACGCCTTGCGGCCCTCGGCCAGCGCCTTGTGGACGGCGAACTCCCCCACCACCGTCTTGCCGGCCCCGGTGGGGGCGCAGACCAGCACGCCGGACCCGCCCTCCAGCGCCTCGCAGGCCTCTTGCTGGAACGGGTCGAGGGTGAACCCGAGGTCGAGCACGAAGTCCGACAGCAGCGGGAAGCGACCGCGGCGCCGGGACGCCGCGTACCGCTCGGCAGGGCTGAGGTCGCCGGTGTCGAGCATGCCTCCACCGTAGGAGGGCGGCGCCGGTCCTGCCGGGGGCCGTCAGCGGCGGCCGGTGCCCAGGACGGTGAGGGCGCCCGGCTCGACCGTGCTGCGCTGGGGCAGCGGCCCCACCGGCTCGCCGTCCGCCAAGGTGGTGAGCCCCTCGGCGTCCGCACCGACCGGCTCGACCAGCAGCTCCCGGGCCCGGAGCACCTGGACGGCGGGGTGGCTGACGTGGGTGCCCGCGGCCAACCGTGGGCGGGTGCGGACCAGCTCGAAGCGGCTCACCGGACCGACGACGGTGATGTCCAGCCAGCCGTCGGCGGGGTCGGCCCCGGGGCAGATCCGCAGTCCGCCGCCGTACCAGGCGGTGTTGCCCACCGCGACGAGCGTGACCTCGTGCTCGGCGGGCACGCCGTCCAGGGTCAGCCGCACCCGCCGGGACCGCAGCCGGGCCAGCTCCACGGCGATCGCCAGGTCGTACCGGCGGGGACCCCGCGGCCAGCGGAGCCGGTTCACCCGGTCGCTGACCACCGAGTCGAACCCGCAGCACAGCACGGTGGCCCACCACCGCTCCCCCGCCGCGCTGGTGCTGCGCGCCAGGTCGACCCGCCGCCCGCCGCCGGTCAGCAGGTCCTGCGCCGCGGCGTCGGCGGCGGCCAGCGGGTCGGCCGGGATGCCGAGGGCGAGCGCCAGGTCGTTGCCGGTGCCCGCGGGCAGCACGGCCAGCGGGGTGCCGCTGCCGGCCAGCCCCTGGACCGCGGCGTGCGCCACCCCGTCACCGCCCAGGGCCACCACGGCGTCGACGTCCTCCCGCACCGTGCGGACGGCGTCCTCGGCCGCCGTCCGGTCCGGGGCGACCAGCGGGTGCACCTGGACGCCGGCCGACGCCAACCGGGCGGTGACGGCGGCCGCGGCGGACCGGGCCCGCCCACGGCCGGCGGCCTCGTTGACCAGCAGTGCGACCTGCACGGGTCAGCGAGCCGGGTCGTCCAGCGCCGACGGGCGGTCGTCCAGCGCGGACGGCCGGGCGTCCAGCGGGGACGCCGCGTCGTCGTCGAGCCCGGCGTACCCGGCCGTGCCGTCCCGACGGGCCCGTCGCCTGTCCACCACCCGGGCTATCTGGATGGCCACCTCGAACAGCACGCACATCGGCAGGGCCATCAGCAGCATCGTGAACGGGTCCTGGGTGGGCGTGATGAACGCCGCGAACACGATGGTCAGGAAGTAGATCCACCGACGGGCCTTGGCCAGCGCGGCGTAGGAGAGCACCCCGACCAGGTTGAGCGCCACCGCCACCAGCGGGACCTCGAAGGAGACCCCGAAGGCCAGCAGGATCGAGATGACGAACCCGATGTAGTCCTGGGCGGTGAGCGCGATCGTGACGTTGTCCCCGGCCAGGCCCAAGAGCAGCGTGAGACCCGCCTTGAGCGAGATGTAGGCCAGGGCGGAACCGAGGGCGAACAGCAGGCTGGCGGCGACCACGAAGGTGACGCCGTACCGCTTCTCGTTCGACTTCAGACCCGGCGTCAGGAAGGCCCACACCTGCCACAGCCAGAACGGGGCCGACAGCACGACCCCGGCGATGAAGGCGATCTTCAGCCGGATCAGCGCGCCGCCGAAGACGTCGGTGACCAGCAGCGTGCAGTCCGAGCCGGAGCCGGACTCCAGCCGGTTGTCGGCCGGGATCGAGCAGTACGGGGCCCGGATGAACTGGCCCAGGCCGTGGTCGTACCACCAGAAGGCGATGGCCGTGCCGATCAACACGAACAGCAGCGCGATGCCGATCCGGTTGCGCAGTTCCTTGAGGTGACCGATCAGGCTCATCGTCGCCGCGTCGTCGCGCGGCGGTCGCTTCCGCCGCCGGACGCGCGGCCGGTCCGCCTCGGCGGTGCTCACGGTCGGGCGCCGGCGAGGATCAGCGGGTGCCGTCGAGCGGGGTGGTCCCCGTGCGACCGGCGTCGGCCCGGGCCCGCGCCTCGGCGGCCCGTGCCTCGGCCGCACGCGCCTCGGCCTCGTAGTCCGGGGTCACCGGCTGGGACAGCTCACCGCGCGGGGTGGTGGTGGCGGGGTCCTTGGCACGGACGTCGTCGTCCTTCATGCCCTTCATCTCGCCCTTGAAGATGCGCATCGACCGGCCCAGCGAGCGGGAGGCGTCGGGCAGCTTCTTGTAGCCGAACAGCAGCAGGATGGCCAGGATGATCAGGCCGATCTCGAGCGGGCCGAGGCTCATCGGGGTCCTCCGGGAGGGTCGGGCGGATTCGGGATCGAGGCTACGCGTCCGGCGACTTCTGCCGGCTGGCCGCGGCGGCGGCCAGCGACGCCTGCAACTGGGCAGCCACCGGGGCCACGTCGCGCTGCAGCGCCGCAATCTCGCGGGTCAGCCGGCCGGCCGCGCCCAGGAGCCCGAAGCCCAGGGCACCCAGGACGACGAGGGCCAGCACGACGACGACCCCGAGCACGATGAGCAGCAGCACGGGCACGACACTAGCCGGGGACACCGACGGAACGCTGGGTGCGCCCTGTTCAGTCGCTGTAACGGGCCAGCGCGGCCCGTGCCGCGGCCGCGATCTCCCCGGCGAGCTCGGGCGGGTCCTCCACCCGGGCGGCGCCGCCGAGCGAGGCCACCAGGCGACGGGCCCACGCGGGGTCTGCGGTGCGCACGGACACGGCGAGCCCGCCGGGCGGGTCGTCGACCGGGACGACCTCCTCGACCGGGAAGTAGTCGGCCACCCACCGGGCGCTGCGGTCCAGCCGGAGCCGGACCAGCGGCTGGTCGGCACCGGGCTGGTAGATGCCGTCGTCCAGGTCGCGCGGCCGGGCCTGCTCCGGCGGCGCCGAGGGCTCGTCGAGCACCGCGACGTCGTCCACCCGGTCCAGGCGGAACAGCCGGGTGTCCACGGCCTCGCGGCACCAGGCCTCCAGGTACCAGTGCCCGGCGACCAGGAGCAGCCGCATCGGGTCGACGGTCCGCTCGGTGTGCTGGTCCCGGCTGGGCACGTAGTAGTGCAGGTGCAGCGCCCGACCGGCCTGGAGGGCCTCCCGGACGACGGCGAGGGTCTGCTCGCGGGCGTCGATGCTGACGGTCACCGCACCGGCCAGGTCGGCGGGCTGCCCGGCCGCGGCGGACACCTTGGCCAGGGCGCGGCTGACCGCGTCGGTCTCGGCCAGCCCGGGCACCTCCAGCAGCGCCCGCAGCGCCACCACCAGCGCGACCGCCTCGTCGGTGGCCAACCGCAGCGGTCGGACCAGCCCGGCGGTGTCGGTCACCCGGACCCGGTCGCCCTCGAAGGACAGGTCGACCAGGTCGCCGGGGCCGTGCCCGGGCAGCCCGCAGACCCACAGCAGCTCCAGGTCCTTGCGCAGCTGCGCCTCGGTCACGCCGAAGTCGCGGGCCGCGTCGGCCAGCAGCACCCCGCCGGGGCGGGCCTCGAGGTAGGGCAGCAGGGCCAGCAGCCGGGTCATCCGGTCCGTCGTCGGGGCGCTCATGCGCCGGCCGCCAGCCGGGTCAGCCGCTCGACGACCGCCGAGCGCAGCTCGGGCGGGGACTCCACCAGGACGTCGGCGCCGTGCGCGGCGATCTCGTCGGCCAGGGCCCAGAGCTCCGTGGTGCGCAGTTCCAGGCGGTCGTCGCCGGCGGCGTCCGGGCCGAGCGCGGCGGCCCGGCGGCGCAGGCCGACGGCGGTGCCCGGCCGCGCGGTGAGGACGACGACGTGCTCGGGCCGGCCGACCTGTCGGGCCACGACCGCGGCCAGGTCCAGCTCGCCCGGCGGGGTGAACGCGTCGACCGGGCCGCTCGCGCGCGGCGTGCCGGTGACCCGGGACAAGCGGAACACCCGGGTGCCCTCGCGGTCCAGGTCGTGGCCGACCAGGTACCAGCGGCCGTGCCAGGAGACGACGCCCCACGGCTGCACCCGACGGCGGACGCCGGTGTCCTCGTCCGGGCGGGTGTAGGTGAAGGTCAGCAGCCGCCGGTCGCGGGCGGCGGTGTAGCAGGCGTCGAAGGCGGGCTCGCCGCCGTCCAGCCGTGGCTGCAGCGGCAGCGCACCGGCGCCGTCCACGTCGACCCCGGCCGCGCGCAGCTTGACCAGCGCACCCTGCGCCGCCCCGCCCAGCTGCGCTGACTGCCACAGCCGCAGGGCCAGCCCGACCGCGGCGGCCTCGTCGCCGGTCAGGGTGATCTCGGGGAGCTCGTAGGCCGAGCGGGCGATCCGGTAGCCGTCGTCCAGGTCGAACGCGCTGGTGCGGCCGGTCTCCAGCGGGACGCCGAGCTCGCGCAGGTCGGCCTTGTCGCGCTCGAACATGCGCTTGAACGCCTCGTCGGCCCGCTCGGAACCGTCGGCGGGCTCGTACCCGGGCACGGTGCTGCGGATCTTCTCGGCGGTGACGAACTGCCGCGTGCCCAGCAGGGCGAAGACCAGGTTGACCAGTCTCTCCGCACGCTTGGCCGACACGGCTCCCAGGCTAGTGCGTCCCCTAGGTTGGGACCGGTGAGCAGCCCTCAGGTGCCCGAGTCCCGGATCCGCTGGCGGCGCGGGACGGTGACCGCGCTGGGCCGCACCTGGCGGGACTCCCTGGAGCTGCAGGTCGAGGTCCTCGGCGACGGGGAGCTGCGGGCGCTGGCCCACCCCTCGGTGGTCGGCACCCCGCAGGTCGGCGATGCGGTGCTGCTGAACACCACGGCCTGGGCACAGCGGCTGGGCACCGGTGGCTACGCGCTGGTCGTGGCCTTCCCGGGCCGGCTGCCGGCCGACCCGACCGGGCCCGGGCACCTGGTCAAGGGCCGGTACACCGGGCTGCAGGTGACCGTGCAGGGCGTCGACGAGCAGGAGACCCCGCACCACGCCGTCATCGCCGAGGCCGAGGACGTCGGCGGGATGCCGGTGGTCGTGGCCGACCTGCACTCCGCGCTGCCCGCCGTCCTCGCCGGGGTCCGGGCCACCGCGCCCGAGCTGCGGGTGGCCTACGTGATGACCGACGGCGGCGCGCTGCCCGCGGCCTTCTCCCGGACGCTGGACGGACTCGGTGCCTCGCTGGCCGGCGTGGTCACCGCGGGCCAGGCGTTCGGCGGCGACCTGGAGGCGGTCACCGTGCACACCGCCCTGCTGGCCGCCCGGCACGTGCTGGCCGCGGACGTCGCGGTCGTGGCGCAGGGCCCGGGCAACCTGGGCACCGGCACGCCCTGGGGCTTCTCCGGCGTCGCCGCCGGGGAGGCCTGCAACGCCGCGCACGTGCTGGGCGGCCGGTCGGTCGGCGCGCTGCGGATCTCCGACGCCGACCCGCGCCCCCGGCACCGCGGGGTGTCCCACCACTCGCTGACCGCGTTCGGCCGGGTGGCCCTGGCCGGGGTGACGCTGCCGGTGCCGGTTTCGGGTCTGTCGCCCGAGCTGGCCCGCCAGGTCACCGAGGACCTGGCCGGGCAGCCCGACCGCAACCCTGTGGTTGAGGTCGAGGTCGAGGGTCTGGACGACGCGCTGCGCGCCTCCCCGGTGGGGCTGTCGACCATGGGGCGTGGCCTGGACGCCGACCACGCCTACTTCCTGTCCGCGGCCTGCGCCGGCCGGTACGCCGCCGGGCTGGTCGAGCGGTCCTGACCGCCTGACCGGGTCGGTCGGGTGACCCGACCGACCCGCATCACATCGAGTTGATGAGCTTCTCGACCCGCTCGTCGACGGACTTGAACGGGTCCTTGCACAGCACGGTGCGCTGGGCCTGGTCGTTGAGCTTGAGGTGCACCCAGTCGACGGTGAAGTCGCGCCGCTTGTCCTGCGCCTTGCGGATGAACTCACCGCGCAGCTTGGCCCGGGTGGTCTGCGGCGGCACGTTCTTCGCCTCGAAGACCCGGGGGTCGTGGGTGACCCGGTCGACCTGCCCGGCCCGCTCGAGCAGGTAGTACAGGCCCCGGCCGCGTCGGATGTCGTGGTAGGCCAGGTCGAGCTGGGCGATCCGCGGGGCGGACAGCGACATGTCGTGCTTGGCCCGGTACCGCTCGATGAGCGACTGCTTGATCGCCCAGTCGACCTCGCGGTCGATCAGCGAGTGGTCCCCGGTGTCGACGGCCTTGAGGGTGCGGCCCCACAGCTCGAGCATCTGCCGGTGCACCGGGCCGAGGCCCTCGCGGTCGACGTACTCGGCGGCCCGGTCGTGGTACTCGGTCTGGATCTCCAGGGCCGACATCTCCCGGCCGCTGGACAGCCGGACCTTGCGCCGGCCGGTGAGGTCGTGGCTGATCTCGCGGATCGCCCGGATCGGGTTCTCCAGCGTCATGTCCCGGATCGGCACGCCGTCCTCGATCATCCGCAGCACGAGGTCGGTGATGGCCACCTTGAGCAGCGTGGTCGTCTCGCTCATGTTCGAGTCGCCGACGATGACGTGCAGCCGGCGGTAGCGCTCGGCGTCGGCGTGCGGCTCGTCGCGGGTGTTGATGATCGGCCGGGACCGGGTGGTCGCCGACGAGACGCCCTCCCAGATGTGCTCGGCCCGCTGGCTGACGCAGTAGACCGCCCCGCGCGGGGTCTGCAGCACCTTGCCGGCGCCGCAGACGATCTGCCGGGTGACCAGGAACGGGATGAGCACGTCGGCCAGCCGGGAGAACTCGCCCTGCCGGCCGACCAGGTAGTTCTCGTGGCAGCCGTAGCTGTTGCCGGCGGAGTCGGTGTTGTTCTTGAACAGGTAGATGTCGCCGTTGACGCCCTCGTCGGCCAGCCGCTGCTCGGCGTCGATCAGCAGGCCCTCGAGGATCCGCTCACCGGCCTTGTCGTGGACGACGAGCTCGGTGAGGTCGTCGCACTCGGCGGTGGCGTACTCGGGGTGGCTGCCCACGTCGAGGTACAGCCGGGCGCCGTTGCGCAGGAACACGTTGGAGCTCCGGCCCCAGGACACCACCCGGCGGAAGAGGTAGCGCGCGACCTCGTCGGGCGACAGCCGGCGCTGGCCCTCGAAGGTGCACGTGACGCCGTACTCGGTCTCGATGCCGAAGATCCTGCGGTCCACGATCCGAGCCTAGGCCGATGTTCCGGGCGCCGCGTCGGGATCGCCGGCCGCGCCGCCCGCGGTGTCCGGTGCCGCCGGGTCACCCAGGCCGGGCGGTGTGCCGGGGGCCGGGCTGGTGGGCAGGTGGGCGGCGCCCTCGCCCTCGGCGGCGTCGGGGGCTGCCTCGGTTGCGGGCGCCGCGTCGTCGGCCAGGAGGGCGCGCAGAGCCGCGCCGGTGACCCGGCGGAAGGTGCGCTTGGGCCGGACGCGGTCGAGGACGGCGACCTCCAACTGCTCGGCCGGCAGCGTGGTGTGCGCGCCGCCGTTGGCCTGGGTGGAGGCGCTGACCGCCGACAGGGCAGCGACACCGACCGCCAGGGCCTCGCGCAGCGGCAGGCCGGACCGGAAGTTCTCCCGCAGGTGGGTGGTGACCGCCTCGGCCTGGCCGCCCATCACCACGAAGTCCGGCTCGTCGACCACGGAGCCGTCGAAGGTGAGCCGGTAGAGCTGGTCGGCCTCGGCGGTCGTGCCGACCTCGGCCACGCACAGCTCGACCTCGAAGGGCTTCATCTGCTCGGTGAAGATGGAGCCGAGGGTCTGGGCGTAGGCGTTGGCCACCACCCGGCCGGTCACGTCGCGCCGGTTGTAGGAGTAGCCGCGGACGTCGGCCAGCCGGACGCCGGCCACCCGCAGGCTCTCGAACTCCGAGTACCGGCCGACGGCGGCGAAGCCGATCCGGTCGTAGATCTCGCCGACCTTGTGCAGCGTGGAGCTGGGGTTCTCGGCGATGAGCAGGACGCCGTCCGCGCAGGTGAGCACGGCGACGCTGCGACCGCGGGAGATGCCCTTGCGGGCGTACTCCGAGCGGTCGCGCATGACCTGCTCGGCGGAGGCGTAGTAGGGCATGGTCATGGCTCAGGCCTCCCGGTTCGCGGCGCCGGCGGACCGGTCGGCGGTGATGGAGGCGGCGATCTCGGCGACCTCGTCGTCGGTCAGCCGGACCGCGCCCTCGGCGTCGATCCGGTACAGGATCGGGTAGAGGCGGCGGACGCTGTCCGGTCCCCCGGTGGCGGAGTCGTCGTCGGCGGCGTCGTAGAGCGCCTCGACGAGGCTGCGGGTGGCGGCGTCGGCGGACAGCCCGGGCCGCCAGGTCTTCTTCAGCGAGCTGCGGGCGAACAGCGAGCCGGAGCCCACGGAGGCGTACCCGCGCTCCTCGTAGTTCCCGCCGGTGACGTCGTAGCTGAAGATGCGGCCAGGGCTGACGCCCTCGGCGGCGTCCAGGTCGTAGCCGGCGAACAGCGGGACCACGGCGAGGCCCTGCATGGCCGCGCCGAGGTTGCCGCGGATCATCGCGGCCAGCCGGTTGGCCTTGCCGTCGAGGGACAGCACCATCCCCTCGATCTTCTCGTAGTGCTCGAGCTCGACCTGGTACAGCCGGACCATCTCGATCGCGATGCCGGCCGCGCCGGCGATGCCGATGACCGACCAGGAGTCGGCGGCGTAGACCTTCTCGATGTCCCGGCTGGAGATCAGGTTGCCCATCGTGGCCCGCCGGTCACCGCCCATCAGGACGCCGCCGTCGAAGGTGGCCGCGACGATCGTGGTGCCGTGCGGGGCCATGTCGCCCATCGGGACCGCGGGCACCGGCCGGCGGCCGGGAAGCAGGTCGGGGGCCACGGTCCCGAGGAAGTCGGTGAACGATGACCCCACGCGGTCCAGGTAGGCGGGGGTGAACCCGCTCCGTCCGGCGATCTGATCGCTCACCCGTGCGCCTCCTCCGCCGGCCCGTGCGGGCCGGACCGATGCTCTGCGGCCTGCCCCGGTGCGGGGCGGTCCGTCCGTCGCCGACCGGGTCGTGGACCCCGTCGGTCTCGTCGCTCCGACCCTAGTCGCGGCGTCGTGGTGCAGCCCGCCGCCGGGGGCTGCTCCCCCGCGCCCGGACCGACCGCGTGCTTCTCCAGGTAGTCGACGGCGGCCAGCAGCACGGCCGGGTCGTCGCGGAACTGGCCGAGTCCGCCGTTGCAGTTGAAGCACAGCAGCTCGCGGACCGCGTTCGTGGCGTGGTCGTGGTCCACGTGCGCCGCCGGGGCCACGCGGCAGATCGCGCACAGCCCGCCCTGGGCCGCGAGCATCGCGTCGGCCTCGACCGCGGTGATCCCGTACCTGCGCTTCAGGTGGTAGGTGCGGGATCCTCCGACCTTGTCCAGGCTTGCCTGACCGCGAACACCGTGGCACGGCTTGCAGTACGAGTACCGCCCGGTCGTGGTCCGTGCCGATCGTGGGAACTCATCGAGGGGCTTCACCTCGCTGCAGTCAGGGCACCACTTGTGCCCGGCCGGTACGTCGACGCCGACTGCGTGACGGCGCCGAGGAGGTCCTTCTCTTGCCCGGCGGGCGGCCAGGTGCCGTTCCTGTGCATGCCGTCTGCAGTAGAACGCCAGCCCGTCCATCTGCGCCCTGTTCCGGGTGAACTCCGACGTCGGCCGCAGCTCACCGCAGTCCGGGCAATGCTTGGCGTCTGCCACCTTGACCCGCCGAGATGCGGAACGAAACCGTCTACTCCCCCCCTTTTTGTACGTACGAGCGAACAAATTCCTCGGCGTTGGACTCGAGGACGCCGTCGATCTCGTCGAGGATCGAGTCGACGTCCTCGCTCATCTGCTCGCGGCGCTCGGTGCCCTCCGCGTCGACGGAGGCCTCGACCTCGTCGGTCTCCTCGCGCGACCGGGTCGCCTTCTGCTGCCCGCCGGTGTCCCTGGTGGCCATCTGATCCTCCAGCTCGAGTGCGTCGTCGTGCCCTGCTGCGCAAGCTACCCGGACGGTATGACAGGAACCGCTCAGGCTTCCCAGCCGCCGAGGTGACCGGCGTGCGCGTCGGCGAGGGCGTGCAGCCCGGCGATCCGGGCGTCGAAGGCAGGGGACATCGGCGGCTCGACCACCCGGACGGTCACCTGCCACTGCACGTCGCCCACCCACCGGTCGGCGTCCGCGGGGACCGGCCCCTCGACCTCGTCGCCGGCCCGGCGCGCGGCACCCGCGGCGAACGCGTCGGCCTGCTCGCGGGTCGTGAAGCCCACCAGGTGCCGGGTCTCCCCGGACACCTCGGGCTGCGTCCCGCCCGACCGCAGCCGGCCGGCCAGGTCGTCCAGGGCCAGCAGCAGCTCGGCGGGGGTGGCCCCGGGCGCCAGCAGGCCCGCGGTGGCCAGGTGCCGGGACAGCGAGGTGGTCAGCTGCACCGGCAGGTCCCCCGACAGCAGGTGCACCTGCAGGGCCGAGAGCACCCGCACCAGGGCGCCGACGTCCTCGGGGCGGACCGTCCGCGTGCTGGCGCGCCGGGGCCGTCGCGGGACCGGGGCCTCCGGCGACGCCACCGTCAGCTCCCCGTAATGGTGTCGACCAGCTCCTGGGCGCTGCCGACCCGGTCGAACAGGGCACCGACGTGCTCCCGGGTCCCCCGCAGCGGCTCCATCGTGGGCACCCGCACCAGGTTCTCCCGGCCGAGGTCGAACACCACCGAGTCCCACGACGCGGCGGCCACCTGCGCGGGGTACCGGCGCAGGCACTCCCCGCGGAAGTAGGCGCGGGTGTCCGACGGCGGGGTGGTCATCGCCGCGGTCACCTCGTCCTCGGTGACCAGGCGCTGCATCGAGCCGCGGGCGACCAGGCGCTGGTACAGGCCCTTGTCGGGCCGGATGTCGGAGTACTGCAGGTCGACCAGGGCCAGCCGCGCGTCGCCCCACTCGAGCCCGTCGCGCTTCCGGTAGCCCTGCAGCAGTCGGAGCTTGGCCGGCCAGTCCAGGCGGTCGGCGCAGCGCATCGGGTCGATCGCCAGGTCGTCGAGCACCTCGCCCCACTTGGCCAGCACGTCGTGGGTCTGCGGGTCCTGGTCGCCGGTCCGGGCGACGTAGGCCCGGGCCTGGGCCAGGAAGTCCTGCTGCATCTCCAGCGCGGTGAGCCGCCGGCCGTCCCGCAGGCGCAGCCGGTGGGTCAGGGTCGCGTCGTGGCTGACCGCCTGCAGCTCGGCGACCGGCTCCTCGACGGCGAGGTCCGACGTCAGGGCCTTGGCCTCGATCATGGCCAGGACCAGCGACGTCGTCCCCACCTTCAGGTAGGTCGACCACTCGGCGAGGTTCGCGTCGCCGATGATCACGTGCAGCCGGCGGTACTCCTCCGGGGTGGCGTGCGGCTCGTCGCGGGTGTTGATGATCGGCCGCTTCAGCGTGGTCTCCAGACCCACCTCGACCTCGAAGAAGTCCGCGCGCTGGGACAGCTGGAAGCCCTGCGTCCGCCCGTCGGTGCCGATGCCGACCCGACCGGCGCCGGCGAACACCTGGCGGGTCACGAAGAAGGGCACCAAGCCCCGGATGATGTCCAGGAACGGCGTCCGGCGGTCCATCAGGTAGTTCTCGTGCGCCCCGTAGGACTGGCCCTTGCCGTCGGTGTTGTTCTTGTACAGCTGGATCGGCACGCTGCCGGGCACCCGGGCGGCCCGGATGGACGCCTCGGCCATCACCCGCTCCCCCGCCTTGTCCCACAGCACGATGTCGCGCGGGCTGGTGACCTCGGGCGTCGAGTACTCCGGGTGCGCGTGGTCCACGTACAGCCGCGCCCCGTTGGTGAGGACGACGTTGGCCATCCCCGGGTCCTCGTCGGGGTCGTTGTGGTCCAGCGCCCGGGCCGGCGACAGGTCGAACCCACGGGCGTCGCGCAGCGGGTTCTCCTCCTCGAAGTCCCAGCGCGGACGACGACGCGCCGCGGCCTCGGCCGGTGCCCAGGCGTTCACCACCTGGCTGGACAAGGTGGTGGGGTTCGCCCCCGGCTGCCCCGGCACCGAGATGCCGTACTCCAACTCGGTGCCCATGACCCGCCGCACGCTCATGCGGCAACCATATGAGGACGCATCAATCCCGGAAGCTGGTGTCGGTCGTGCCGCCGGCCACGGGCACCAGGACGCAGGTGGCGAAGGGGTAGCCCTCCCAGTCGTCGGCGTCCTCGGTGGTGATGTCCACGGCCACGTCGGCCGGCAGCGGCCCGTCCAGGTAGTCGACCGCGTTCGGCAGGCACTGCGCCGCGATCGGTGCCCGCGCGGCCTGGTCGGCCGGGAACGGGGTGCCCTCGGGGACGTCGGGCGAGCCGGAGATCTGCTCGGCCCAGTGCGGTTCGGAGCAGGCGACCACGTCGTTGTCCTGCGCGTCGCCGGTCAGGCAGGCGCGGTAGGGCGCGGTCTCGCCGGACCGCAGGGCCCCGGCCATCCGCCCGGGTGCCGGCTCGGGCTCCAGGTACCCGTAGGTCACGTCGCAGGCGACCCAGCGCGCACCGATCGCCCACTGCTCCTCGGTCGGCAGCACCTTGGTGTAGCTGGCGTACGCCTGGTCGCCGATGCGTCCCTGCAGGTAGTCCTGCACGGTGTCGTAGCTGCAGACCTCGTCCCAGACGTCGCCGAGGTAGCCGTCGTCGATGCCGTCCTCGGTCGGGTACTCCGCCTCCAGCGGCAGGCCCGTGTCCTGCACCAGTGCGGTCTCCCCGGTGTGCTCCTCGTCGCACCCGACGACCGGCGGGATCTCCAGCGGTGAGTAGGAGTTCTCGATGTCGTGGCAGGTGCCGACCGCCGGTGCGTCGACCAGCGGGTCGTCCCCCGGCGTCGGCGCGGCCACGGACGCCGGGCTGGCGGTGCCGTCGACGACCGACGTGCACCCCGCCAGCAGGAGGGCGGCCCCGACCGCCAGCACCGCCCTCCGCACCGGACTACAGGTACTGACCGGTGTTGGTCGCCGTGTCGATCGCCCGGCCCGACTCGCTGCCCTTGCCGCTGATCAGCGTGCGGATGTAGACGATCCGCTCGCCCTTCTTGCCCGAGATCCGTGCCCAGTCGTCGGGGTTGGTCGTGTTCGGGAGGTCCTCGTTCTCCTTGAACTCGTCCACGCAGGCCGCCATGAGGTGCCCGACCCGCAGCCCGTGCCCACCGGTCTCCAGGTGGTCCTTGATGGCCATCTTCTTGGCGCGGTCGACGATGTTCTGCAGCATGGCGCCGGAGTTGAAGTCCTTGAAGTACAGGACCTCCTTGTCCCCGTTGGCGTAGGTCACCTCGAGGAAGCGGTTCTCCTCGGTCTCGGTGTACATCCGCTCGACGGTGGACTGGATCATCCCGGCGATGGTCGCCTCGCGGCTGCCGCCGTGCTCGGCCAGGTCGTCGCTGTGGATGGGCAGCGTCGTGGTCAGGTACTTGGTGAAGATGTCCCGCGCGGCCTCGGCGTCCGGCCGCTCGATCTTGATCTTCACGTCGAGCCGGCCCGGCCGCAGGATCGCCGGGTCGATCATGTCCTCGCGGTTGGAGGCGCCGATGACGATGACGTTCTCCAGGCCCTCGACGCCGTCGATCTCGCTGAGCAGCTGCGGGACGATCGTGGACTCCACGTCGGAGCTCACCCCGGTGCCGCGGGTGCGGAAGATCGAGTCCATCTCGTCGAAGAACACGATGACGGGAGCGCCCTCGCTGGCCTTCTCGCGGGCCCGCTGGAAGACCAGCCGGATGTGCCGCTCGGTCTCCCCCACGTACTTGTTCAGCAACTCGGGGCCCTTGATGTTGAGGAAGTAGGACCGCGCGCGGGTCGCCTCCTCGGCACCGTGGGCGACGGCGATCTGCTTGGCGAGGGAGTTGGCGACCGCCTTGGCGATCAGCGTCTTGCCGCACCCGGGCGGGCCGTACAGCAGGATGCCCTTGGGCGGGCGCAGCTCGTAGGTCTTGAACAGGTCCTTGTGCAGGAACGGCATCTCGACGGCGTCCCGGATCTGCTCGATCTGCCGGGACAGGCCACCGATGTCGCCGTAGTCGATGTCGGGGACCTCCTCGAGGATGAGCTCCTCGACCTCGCTCTTGGGGATCCGCTCGTAGACGAAGCCCGACCGGGGCTCCAGCAGCAGCGAGTCACCGCTGCGCAGCTTCTGGTCGGTCAGGGAGTCCGCGAGCTGGACGATGCGCTCCTCGTCGGTGTGCCCGACGACCAGCGCACGGTGCGGCTGGCCCTCGATCGGCTCCAGCAGCTCCTTGAGGGTCACCACGTCGCCGGACCGCTCGAAGCCGCGGGCCTCGACGACGTTCATCGCCTCGTTGAGCATGAGCTCCTGGCCGTACTGCAGCGCCTCGCCGTCGACCGCCGGGGAGACCGACACCCGCAGCTTGCGGCCACCGGTGAACACGTCGACCGTGCCGTCGTCGAACCGGCCGAGGAACACGCCGTAGCCCGACGGGGGCTGGCCGAGCCGGTCGATCTCCTCCTTGAGCTGGACGAGCTGGTCGCGGGCACCCCGGAGGGTGTCGGTCAGCTTGTCGTTGCGCTCGGAGAGGAAGGCCACGCGGCCCTCGGCCTCCGCCACCCGCTCCTCCAGCGCCCGCACCTGGCGGGGGCTGTCGGACACCTTGCGCCGCAGGAGGCCGATCTCCTCCTCGAGGTAGCTGATCTGGCTCACCAGCGAGGCGACGTCACGCTCACGTCGCGCTCGGAACTCGTCAGGGCCGAGAGAACCCACCACGCACCTCCGCACACGTCAGGGGGCTTCCGTCGCGCCACTGTATCCACGCCGTACGACAGCGCGCCGCGCTCGCGGGGGCCGGGCGTGACGAGTGCGCGACGACCCGCCCCACCCGTCCCGCCGGCCGCTCAGATGCGGCGGGCCTTCCGGGCCCGCAGCGGGGCGACCGTGCCCTCGGCCAGCCGCCGGCAGGTGACCAGGAACGCGGTGTGGGCGACCATGCGGTGCTCGGGGCGCACCGCCAGGCCCACGGCGTGCCACGGGCGGAGGAGCGACTCCCACGAGTACGGCTCGGTCCAGACCGCCTGCTCGCGCAGGGCCTCGACGTAGGTGGACAGCTGGGTGACCGTGGCCACGTAGCCGACCAGCACCCCGCCCGGGCGCAGCGCGGCAGCCACCGTGGGGAGCACAGCCCAGGGCTCCAGCATGTCCAGCACCACCCGGTCGACGGTCTCGCTGGCCGGGTGCTGGTCGAGGTCGCCCAGCCGCAGCGACCAGTTCGCCGGCACCTCCTTGAGGAACGTCTGCACGTTGGCCCGGGCGACGTCGGCGAAGTCCTCGCGGCGTTCGTAGCTGGTGAGCGTGCCGGTGGTGCCGATCGCCCGCAGCAGCGAGCAGGACAGCGCGCCCGACCCGGCGCCGGCCTCGAGCACGCGCATCCCGGGACCGATGTCGCCGAAGCCGACGATCTGCGCGGCGTCCTTGGGGTAGATGACCTGGGCGCCGCGCGGCATCGACAGCACGAAGTCGGCCAGCAGCGGCCGGAACGCCAGGTAGCCGGTGTTGTTGGTCGAGTGCACGACCGACCCCTCGGGGGCCCCGATGAGGCTGTCGTGCTCGATGGCACCGCGGTGGGTGTGGAACTGCTTGCCCGGCTCCAGGACGACGGTGTGCATGTTGCCCTTGGGGTCGGTCAGCTGCACCCGGTCGCCGACGACGAAGGCACCGTCGACCGGAGCGTCGGCCGGGGCGTCGGCAGGGCCGTCGACGGGGCCGTCCGGGGTGCCGGGGGTCGTCGGGTTCTCGGGGACGGCATCGCCGGGCTGGGGTTCCACGGGCGCCGAGCCTACGGAGACGGTTCTGTCGGACCCCGCACCTACCGTGGCGGGCATGACGACGACGGACCTCGCGCTGGACGTCACGGACCCGGCGACCGACCCGGCCGACCAGCGGACGACGGCCGGCGACACCACCCCGCGCCGGCCCTCCCTGTCCCCCTCGCGCGCCGCGGACTTCAAGACCTGCCCGTTGCTCTACCGCTTCCGCACCATCGACCGGCTGCCGGAGAAGAAGTCCCGGGCCGCGGTGCGGGGCACCCTCGTGCACACCGTGCTGGAGAAGCTCTACGACCTGCCGCCGGCCGAGCGCACCGTGGCCGCCGCCCGCGACCTGGTCGACCCGGCCTGGGCCGAGCTGCGCGAGGAGCCGGGCGTGGCCGACCTGTTCGAGGCCGCCGAGGCGGGCGAGACCGAGCTGGCCGGCTGGCTGGACTCCGCCGGCGCACTGGTCGAGACGTACTTCCGGCTGGAGGACCCCACCCGGATCCAGCCCGAGGGCCGCGAGGAGCTGGTCGAGGTCACCCTGCCCGACGGGCTGCTGCTGCGCGGGTTCGTCGACCGGCTGGACGTCGCCCGCAACGGCGCCCTGCGGGTGGTGGACTACAAGACCGGCGGCATGCCGCGGGAGGCCTTCGAGGCCAAGGCGCTGTTCCAGATGAAGTTCTACGCCCTGGTGCTGTGGCGCACCCGCGGCGTGGTGGCCGCCCAGCTCAAGCTGATCTACCTCAAGGACGGCGACGTCCTCACCTACGCCCCCGACGAGGCCGAGCTGCTGCGCTTCGAGCGCACCCTGCAGGCGATCTGGGCCGCCATCGCCAAGGCGGTGGAGACCGGCGACTTCCGGCCCAACCGCAGTCGGCTGTGCAGCTGGTGCGACCACCAGGCGTTCTGCCCGTCCTTCGGCGGCACGCCGCCGCGGTTCCCGGCCGAGGCCGCCGCTGCCGCCGGCTGGCGCACCACGGTCCCTGTGACGGCGGTCTGACCGGTCGGGTCAGGCCCGGACCGGGTACGGCAGCGCGGCGAGGGCGGCGGGCGTGACCCCGACCAGGGTCGAGCCGACGGTCAGGCCGGGCTCGGCCGGGAGCACCTGCCCCGCGGGCACCCCGAGCACCCGGCATCCGGCGTCCAGGCCGGCCCGGCTGCCGGTGAGCGAGTCCTCCACGACCACGCAGTCCGCCGGGCCCAGGCCCAGGGCAGCCATGGCCTGCAGGTACGGCGCCGGGTCGGGCTTGCGGGCCGGCACCTCGTCGCCGCACACCACGACCTCGAACGGCTCGGTGCCCAGGTCGGGCCGCAGGTGCCCGAGCACGTGGGTGACCAGCGCCCGGGGCGTGGTGGTCACCAGCGCGGTCCGGACGCCCTCGGCCAGGCAGGCCAGCAGCAGCTCCCGCGCGCCCGGCTGCCAACTCACCGACCCCGCCATCAGCTCCTCGACCCGGCCCACCACCCATGCGTGGTCGGCGGCGGACTGCTCCGGGGTGCGGGAGACCCCGACGGCGGCCCGGACGATGGCCATGGCGCCGTCCAGGTCCACCCCGGCGGTCGCGGCGAGCGCCTCGGGACCCACGGTCGTGCCCCAGCCGGCGCCCAGCTCGACGAGGGCCTCGTCCCAGTACTGCTCGGTCGCCAGCAGGGTCCCGTCCATGTCGAACAGGACGGCGGTCAGCTCACTCATCCTCGGTCCGGTACCCCAGGTTGGGCGACAGCCACTTCTCGGCCTCGGCGACGGTCCAGCCCTTGCGGGCGGCGTAGTCGCTGACCTGGTCGCGGCCGACCCGGCCGAGCACGAAGTACTGCGACTGCGGGTGGGAGAAGTACAGCCCGCTCACCGCGGCGCCGGGCCACATCGCCATCGACTCGGTCAGCTCGATGCCGACGGTGGCCTCGACGTCCAGCAGCTGCCAGATCGTCTGCTTCTCGGTGTGCTCGGGGCAGGCGGGGTAGCCCGGAGCCGGCCGGATGCCGCGGTACTTCTCGGCGAGCAGGGCGTCGCCGTCCAGGTCCTCGTCGGGGGCGTAGCCCCAGAACTCGGTGCGCACCCGCTCGTGCAGCCGCTCGGCGAAGGCCTCGGCCAGCCGGTCGGCCAGCGACTCCAGCATGATCGCGGAGTAGTCGTCCAGGTCGGCCTTGAACTGGGCCACCCTCTCCTGCGAGCCCAGCCCGGCGGTCACCGCGAAGGCGCCCACGTGGTCGCGCAGCCCGGTCGACGCCGGGGCGACGAAGTCGGCGAGGGACTTGCGGGCGGACCCGTCGCGGCCCTCGCCCTGCTGGCGCAGGTGGTGGAAGGTCGCGGCGACCTCGGTGCGGGCGTCGTCGGCGTAGACGGTGATGTCCTCGACGCCGTCCACCCGGGACGCCGGGAAGAGCCCGAACACCCCGGCGGCCCGCAGCCACTTCTCCTCGACGACCCGGTCGAGCATGGCGTTGGCGTCCTCGTAGAGCCGGCGGGCCGCCTCGCCGGTGGCCGGGTTGTTGAGGATGTCGGGGAACCGGCCGCGCATCTCCCAGGCGTTGAAGAAGGGCTGCCAGTCGATGTAGTCGCGCAGCTCGGCCAGCGGGTAGTCGGTGAACACCTTGGTGAACTGGGTGACGTGCCCGCCCCTGTGGTCGCACGCCGGGCCGCGGCAGGCGTCGGGCGACTGCCGGGCCAGCAGGTGCGGGCGGGGCGGGCGGTAGTCGGTCCAGTCCAGCGCCGACGCGGCGGCCCGGGCGGCGGCCAGCGGCAGCAGCGAGCGGGTGTCCTCCCGGGCGGCGTGCCGCTCGCGCAGCGCGTCGTAGTCGGCCTCGGTGGTCTCCAGCAGCTTGGGCCGCTGCTCGTCGGACAGCAGGGCGGCGACCACCGGCACGGACCGCGATGCGTCCTTCACCCAGATGACCGGGCCGTGGTACCGCTGGTCCACCTTCACCGCGGTGTGCGCCCGGGAGGTGGTGGCGCCGCCGATCATCAGCGGGATGTCCAGGCCCTGCCGCTCCATCTCGGCGGCGAAGTTCACCATCTCGTCCAGCGACGGGGTGATCAGGCCGGACAGCCCGATCACGTCGGCACCGTGCTCCTTGGCGGCGTCCAGGATCTTCTGGGCCGGCACCATGACGCCGAGGTCGACGACGTCGTAGTTGTTGCACTGCAGGACGACGCCGACGATGTTCTTGCCGATGTCGTGCACGTCGCCCTTCACGGTGGCCATGACGACCGTGCCGTTGCTGCGCTCGACGTCCCCGGGCTGCTTCTCCGCCTCGATGTACGGGATGAGGTGGGCAACGGCCTTCTTCATCACCCGGGCGCTCTTGACCACCTGGGGCAGGAACATCTTGCCGGCGCCGAAGAGGTCGCCGACGACGTTCATGCCGGCCATCAGCGGGCCCTCGATGACCTCGATCGGTCGACCGCCGCGGGCCGAGATCTCCCGGCGGAGCTCCTCGGTGTCGGACTCGGCGAACTCGTCGATGCCCTTGACCAGCGCGTGGGTGATCCGCTCCCCCACCGGCAGCGAGCGCCACTCCTCGGTGGCGACCTCGCGGACGCTGCCGTCGCCGGCGAAGTCCCCGGCGATCTCCAGCAGCCGCTCGGTGGAGTCCGGCCGCCGGTTGAGGACGACGTCCTCGATCCGCTCGCGCAGCAGCTCGGGCACCTCGTCGTAAACCTCCAGGGCCCCGGCGTTGACGATGCCCATGTCCATGCCGGCCCGGATGGCGTGGAAGAGGAAGACGGCGTGGATGGCCTCGCGGACCTTGTTGTTGCCGCGGAAGCTGAAGGAGACGTTCGAGACCCCGCCGGACACCAGCGCCCCGGGCAGGTTCTGCTTGATCCAGCGGGTGGCCTCGATGAAGTCCTGGCCGTAGGTGGCGTGCTCCTCGATGCCGGTGGCCACGGCGAAGACGTTCGGGTCGAAGATGATGTCCTCGGCCGGGAAGCCGACCTGGTCGACCAGGATGTCGTAGGCCCGGCGGCAGATCTGCTTCCGCCGCTCCAGGTTGTCGGCCTGGCCGTCCTCGTCGAAGGCCATCACGACGACGGCGGCCCCGTGCATCCGGCACAGCCGGGCCTGCTTCACGAACTCCTCCTCGCCGTTCTTCAGCGAGATGGAGTTGACGATCGACTTGCCCTGCACGCACTTGAGCCCGGCCTCGATGACCTCCCACTTGGAGGAGTCGACCATCGTGGGCACCCGGCTGATGTCCGGCTCGGCGGCGATCAGCTTGACGAAGCGGTCCATGGCCGCGACGCCGTCGATCATGCCCTCGTCCATGTTCACGTCGATGACCTGCGCACCGGCCTCGACCTGCTGGCGGGCGACGGCGAGGGCGGCCGGGTAGTCCCCGGCCTTGATCAGGTTCCGGAAGCGGGCCGACCCGGTGATGTTGGTCCGCTCGCCGACGTTCACGAACAACGACTCCGGGACGACGGTCAGCGGCTCCAGCCCCGACAGCCGCAGCGCGGGGGCCACCACGGGCGGCGTGCGCGGCGTCCGGTCCGCCACCACCCCGGCGATGGCCGCGATGTGGGCGGGGGTGGTGCCGCAGCACCCGCCGACCAGGTTGACGAACCCGGCCTCGGCGAACTCCTGCAGCACCGCCGCGGTCTCGTGCGGGGCCTCGTCGTACTCGCCGAAGGCGTTGGGCAGCCCGGCATTGGGGTAGCAGGAGACGAAGGTGTCGGCGACGCGGGCCAGCTCGGCGATGTAGGGCCGCATCTCGGCCGCGCCGAGGGCGCAGTTGAGCCCGACCAGCAGCGGCCGCACGTGCCGCACGGAGTTCCAGAACGCCTCGGTGACCTGGCCGGACAGCGTGCGCCCGGACGCGTCGGTGATCGTCCCGGAGATCATCACCGGCCACCGGCGGCCGCGGTCCTCGAACAGCGTCTCCAGCGCGAAGATCGCCGCCTTGGCGTTGAGCGTGTCGAAGATGGTCTCGACCAGCAGGACGTCGGACCCGCCGTCCACGAGTCCGCGCGCCTGCTCCAGGTAGGCCTCGACCAGCTCGTCGTAGCTGACGTTGCGGGCGCCCGGGTCGTTGACGTCGGGGCTGATCGACGCCGTCCGGCTGGTCGGGCCGATTGCGCCGACCACGAACCGCGGCTTGTCCGGGGTGCTCACCGCGTCGGCAGCCTCGCGGGCCAGCCGGGCGCTGGCCAGGTTGAGCTCGTAGGCCAGGTCGGACATGCCGTAGTCGCCGAGCGAGATCGACGTGGCGTTGAAGGTGTTGGTCTCCAGCAGGTCCGCGCCGGCGGCGAGGTACTCCTCGTGGATGCCGCGGATGATGTCCGGTGCGGTGATGCTGAGCAGGTCGTTGTTGCCCTGGACGTCGCTGGGCCAGTCGGCGAAGCGTTCGCCGCGGTAGCCGGCCTCGTCGGGGCGGTCGCGCTGGATGGCGGTGCCCATCGCGCCGTCGAGCACGAGGATCCGCTCGGCCAGCAGGGCGCGCAGCTGGTCGGTGGCGTCGGGGCGGGGCTGGGGCGTCTCGAGCACGGTGACCTCACGGGGGGACAACGGGAGCGGCTCGCCCGAGGGCGAGTCGGCTGCGTTGCGGGGCTCCACGGTGCGACCGGTTCGCGCCCATTGTGCACGTCGGCCGTCGGGGACCGGGGTGCACCGCGCGGGCGACGTAGGCTCGGTCAGGTGATCGACCCGACCCCCTCCGACCTGCCCCGGCTCACCGACCCCGTCGTCGTGGTGGCCTTCGAGGGCTGGAACGACGCCGGGGACGCCGCGACCGGCGCGCTGGAGCACCTGGAGCTGATCTGGGACGCCGAGCCGCTGGCCGCGCTGGACCCCGAGGACTACTACGACTTCCAGGTCAACCGCCCGCAGGTCTCGCTCAAGGACGGCGTCAGCCGCAAGGTCGAGTGGCCGACCACCCGGATCTCGGTGGCCCGCAAGCCCGCCGGCGGCGACCGCGACGTCGTCCTGGTGCGCGGGATCGAGCCCAACATGCGCTGGCGCGGGTTCTGCGCCGAGCTGATCGCCATCCTGCAGGAGCTCGAGGTGTCCACCGTGGTGGCGCTGGGCGCGCTGCTGGCCGACACCCCGCACACCCGGCCCACCCCGGTCTCCGGCTCGGCCTACGACAGCGAGTCGGCGCAGAAGTGGGGCCTGGAGACCTCGACGTACGAGGGCCCCACCGGCATCCTCGGCGTCTTCCAGGACGCCTGCGTCCAGGCCGGGCTGCCCGCGGTGAGCTTCTGGGCCGCCGTCCCGCACTACGTGTCGCAGCCGCCCTCCCCCCGCGCCACGGTCGCGCTGCTGCACCGGGTGGAGGAGGTCCTCGAGCTGGCCGTGCCGCTGGGCGGGCTGCCCGAGCAGGCCGAGCAGTGGGTGCGGACCGTCGACGAGATGGCCGCCGACGACGACGAGGTCGTGGAGTACGTGCGCTCCCTGGAGGAGCGGGCCACCGAGAGCGACCTGTCCCAGGCCGACGGCGACCAGATCGCGAGAGAGTTCGAGCGCTACCTGAAGCGCCGCGAGAAGTAGCCCTCAGCCGGCCACCTCACGGGGAGCCGAGCAGCGGGGTCATCCTCGCCGTGGCGTCGGCGTCGAAGAGGCGGTCGTGGGTGGTCAGCGCATAGCGGTCGGTCATGCCGGTGACGTGGTCGACGACCTGGGTCATCGTGTCGGCGGCCGGGTCGCGGTAGCTGGCCGGGATCTGGTCGGGGTGGGCCAGGTAGTGCTCGACCAGCCGGCGGATGACGCCGACCGCCACGTGCTTCTGGCCAGCGGCCACCTCGGAGCCGTAGACCCGCTCGAACATGAACGCCCGCAGCTCGTGCATGGCCTCCAGCGCGTCGGGCTCCATGACCACGGCGCCGCCGTCGGCGAGGCTGCCGGTCACCACCGCGTCGATCATCGCGCCGACCATCTGGCTGCCGGGCTCGCCGAACACCGCCCGGGCGCGGGCCGGCAGGTCACCGGGAGCCAGCACGCCGGCCCGGACGGCGTCCAGCGCGTCGTGGGACAGATAGCCGATCCGGTCGGCGTACCGCACGCACTCGGCCTCGCGGGTGGTCGGCGGCGGGTCGATCTTCCAGCTGTGCGCCCGCACCCCGTCGCGGACCTCCCAGGTCAGGTTGAGGTCCTCGAGCACCTCGACGATCCGCACCCCCTGCGCCGCGTGGTGCCAGCCGCCGGGGACGTAGGGCTCCAGCGCGTCCTCGCCGATGTGGCCGAACGGCGAGTGACCGACGTCGTGGCCCAGCGCGATCGCCTCGGCCAGCGTCTCGTTGAGACCCAGCGCAGCAGCCAGCGACCGCGCCACCTGGGTGACCTGAAGCGTGTGGGTCAGCCGGGTGACGAAGTGGTCGCCGTCGGGGTGCAGGAACACCTGTGTCTTGTGCTTGAGCCGGCGGAACGCCTTGGCGTGCAGGATCCGGTCCCGGTCGCGCTCGTAGGCCGTGCGCAGCGGGTCCTCCGGCTCGGGCCGGACCCGTCCCCGGGACGACGTCGACCGGGCGGCCGCGGGCGCCAGCAGCTGCTCGGCCTGCTCGCGGGCGACCCGGTCGGTGAGCCGGAACGGGGTGCTCACGGGAGCTACAGCGCCACGCCGAGCAGTGCGTCGACGGCGTCGCGGACGACGTCCGGTGCGCCCTCGTCCTGCTCGGCGACGTCGCCGCCGCCGAGGGTGGCCGCGGCCCAGGCGTCGACGGCGGCGATGGCAGCCGGGGAGTCCAGGTCGTCGGACAGCCGCTCGCGGACGGCGGTGAGCACCTCCGCGGCGCACGCCCCCGACCGGCGGGTCACGGCCTCGCGCCAGGTGGCCAGCCGGCGCTCGGCGTCGGAGAGCAAGTCGGGGGTCCAGGCGCGGTCGGTGCGGTAGTGCCCGGACAGCAGCGCCAGCCGGATGGCCATGGGGTCGACGCCGTCGCCGCGCAGCCGGGAGACGAAGACCAGGTTGCCCCGGCTCTTGCTCATCTTCTCGCCGTCCAGGCCGATCATCGCCGCGTGCACGTAGGCCTGGGCGAAGGGCTTGCTGCCGGTGAGCGCCTCGGCGTGCACGGCGGAGAACTCGTGGTGCGGGAAGACCAGGTCGCTGCCGCCGGCCTGGACGTCGAAGCCCATGCCGATGGTGCCCAGCGCGATGGAGGCGCACTCCACGTGCCAGCCCGGTCGCCCGGCCACGCCCTGCGGCCCGGCCCAGGACGGCTCGCCCTCGCGGGCCCCGCGCCACAGCAGCGGGTCCAGCCGGTTGCGCTTGCCCGGACGATCGGGGTCTCCCCCGCGCTCGGCGGACAGCCGCAGCATGGTGGCCTCGTCGTAGCCGCTCTCGCCGCCGAAACCCGGCGCCTGGGCGACGTCGTGGTAGACGTCGCCGGTGCCGTCCTCGAGGGTGTAGGCCAGGCCCGCGGCCTGCAGCTCCTCGACGTGGGCGACGATCTGCGGGATCGCCTCGACGGCGCCGACGTAGTCCTCGGGCGGCAGCACGCGCAGCGCGGTCATGTCCTCGCGGAACAGCGCGGTCTCCCGCATGCCCAGCACGATCCAGTCCTCGCCGTCGCGGTTGGCCCGCTCGAAGAGCGGGTCGTCGACGTCGGTCACGTTCTGCACGTAGTGCACGGCGTGCCCGAGGTCGCGCCACACCCGGTTGACCAGGTCGAAGGCCAGGTAGGTGGCCGCGTGGCCCAGGTGCGTGGCGTCGTAGGGGGTGATCCCGCAGACGTACATCCGCGCGGTGGGACCCGGGCTGGTGGCCACGACCTCGCTGCGCGCGGTGTCGTGCAACCGCAGGGCGGGGCCGTTCCCGGGCAGGGAGGGCAGGAGGGGGGCGGGCCAGCTGAGCACGGAGGGAAGCCTACGGCGGCCCGCCGACGACCTCGCCTCCCCCGGTGGATCCCCTGGCTAGAACGGCGGCCAGGGCAGCGCGGGCCAGTCACCGCTGGGCTCGGGGTGCCGGCCGCTGCGCAGCAGGTCGGCGACCCGCTGCTGGGTGCGGCGGACCTCGGTGCGGGTCAGGTGCTCGTGCAGCTGCTCCCCCAGGTCACCGCGCAGCTGGTCCTGCAGCCGGTCCAGCACCTCGACCGCCTCGTCGGTGAGCGGCTGACCGGCCCACCGCCACAGCAGGGTGCGCAGCTTGGGGTCGGCGGAGAAGCAGATGCCGTGGTCCACGCCGTACACGTGGCCGCCGGCGACCGGGATCATGTGCCCGCCCTTGCGGTCGGCGTTGTTGACCACCGCGTCGAACACCGCCATCCGGCGCAGCTCGGGGATGTCCCGCCGCACGAAGGTGGTCATCTCCACCGTCGGGTCGATGTGCTGCCACAGCTGGACCATGCCGCTGCCGAAGGGCCCGTCGCGCAGCACCGTGGGGGGCACGACCCGCCAGCCGGTGGCCTCGGAGACCAGGTAGGCGCTGATCTCCCGGCCGGCCAGCGTGCCGTCGGGGAAGTCCCACAGCGGGCGCTCGCCGCGCACCGGCTTGTAGACGCACTCCCCGGCCAGGGTGTCGGTGCGGATGGCCCCGATCAGGGTGACGTTGGAGGCGTCGAGCAGCCGGCCCTCGAGGTCCAGCTCGCCGTCGAGCAGCAGCGTGCGCGACTCGGCGTCGTCGGCGGGCGAGCGCCGGTCGCCGTGGTCGAAGGCCAGGCCCTCGACCTCGCGGGTCTCGCCGTCCTCGTCGTCCTCGAACTCGTCGTCCTCGTCGGGCTCGTCCGCGAGGTCGTCGAGCTCGCCGCCCAGGAAGGCGTCCACGAGCTCGTCGCCCGTGCCGCCCTGGCGCTCGGTCAGCGCCGGTACCCGTTCTGCCGCGGGCAGACGTGGCCGGCCGGGTCCAGCGGCATCGAGCACAACGGGCAGGCCGGCCGCCCGGCCGAGACCACCCGGCGGGCGCGGGCCACGAAGCCGCGGGCCGCCGCCGGGGTGATGACCACCCGCAGCGCGTCGGGGCCCTCGTCGGCGTCGGAGAGGATCGCGTCCTCGTCGATCGGCTCCTCGCCGGCGGCCACGGCCTCCACGACGACGGCCTGGGCCTCGCCGTCCCAGGCCAGGCCCATGGCCGCGACGCGGAACTCCTCGTCGACGGGGGCGGTCAACGGGTCGAGGTCGTCGACGTCGGCGTCCGGGGGGACGACGGTGGTGGCCCGGGTGGCGACCTCGTCGAGCAGCTCGCTCATCCGCTCGGCGAGCACCTCGACCTGAGACTTCTCCAGGGCGACGCTGACCACCCGACCGGCCTGGTCGGCGGCCTGCAGGTAGAAGGTGCGGTCGCCGGGCTGCCCGACGGTGCCGGCGACGAAGCGGACGGGGCGTTCGAAGAGGAAGACCTGGCGTGGCACGGCGACGAGGTTACGCGCCGGCCGGGCCGGCGCCCCCGCCGACGACGGCGTCCGAGGAGGCCTTCCGCGAGCGGCGGGCCTTCTTCTTCGGCGGGATCAGCCCGCTGACGTCGCCGCCGGAGTCGTTGACCCGGAGCACGAACGGGCGGGTCTCGGTGTAGCTGACGACCGAGATCGAGGCGGGGTCGGCGACGATCCGCTGGAAGGAGTCCAGGTGCATGCCGTAGGCGTCGGCCAGGATCGCCTTGATCACGTCGCCGTGGGTGCAGGCCAGCCAGACGGCGTCCGGGCCCAGCTTCGCGTTCCACTCCCGGACGGCGGCGACGGCGCGGGCCTGGGTCTGCGCCAGCCCCTCGCCCTCGGGGCCGGGGAAGACCGCGGCGGAGGGGTGCTGCTGCACGACCTTCCACAGCGGCTCCTTGAGCAGGTCCTTGATCGGCTTGCCGGTCCAGTCGCCGTAGCGGCACTCCCCCAGCCGGTCGTCGGTCTGCAGCTCGAGCTCGCGGCCGGCCAGGACGGCGCCGGCGGTCTGCTGGCAGCGCTCCAGCGGGCTGGACACGATCGCGGCCAGCGGGACCGGGGCGAGCCGGGCGCCCACGGCGGCCACCTGCTCCTCGCCCTTCTCGTCCAGCCGGACCCCGGGGGTCCAGCCGGCGAGCAGGCCGGACGCGTTCGCCGTCGTCCGGCCGTGGCGGAGCAGGATCACCGTGGTCATGGTCCGAGGTTAGGGCGTCAGCACGCCCGCGCCGACCAGGGCGAGCAGGGCGAGGCCCAGCACGATCCGGTAGACCACGAACGGGGTGAAGGTGCCGCGCTCCAGGTAGCGCAGCAGCCAGGCGATCACGGCGAAGCCGACGCCGAAGGCGATCACCGTGGCCACGATCGTCGGGCCCCACTCGATGCCGGTGTCCAGCGACTCGTAGGCCTGGAACAGGCCCGAGCCGAGGACGGCGGGGATGGCCAGCAGGAACGAGTAGCGCGCCGCGGCCGCCCGGGAGTAGCCGAGGAACAGGCCCATCGTGATCGTGCCGCCCGACCGCGACACGCCGGGGATCAGCGCCGCCGCCTGGGCCAGCCCGTAGAGCACGCCGTGGCCGACGGTCAGGTCCGACAGCTGGCGCTGCTTGCTGCCGATCCGGTCGGCGAAGAAGAGCACCAGGGAGAACACGACCAGGGCGATGGCGATGATCCGCAGGTCGCGGAACGTCGTCTCGATCTTGTCCTGCAGCAGGAGCCCCAGGACGACGATCGGGATCGACCCGATGATGATCAGCCAGCCCATCCGGGCGTCGGGCTCCGAGCGCAGCGACTTGTCCCGCAGCGAGAGCACCCAGGTCCGGATGATGTTCCAGATGTCGTGCCGGAAGTAGATGAGGACGGCGATCTCGGTGCCGATCTGGGTGATCGCGGTGAACGCCGCACCCGGGTCGTCCCAGCCGAAGAGGGCGCCGACCACCCGGAGGTGCGCGCTGGAGGAGATGGGCAGGAACTCCGTGAGTCCCTGCACCAGCCCGAGGACGACTGCTTCTACCCAACCCACGGGGCGGCAGCCTACGGTCCGGGCCTGGCAGGTCCCGGTAGGTTGACCCCTCGTGGAACAGCGGGCGTTGGGGCGCAGCGGCCTGGTGGTCTCCCGGCTCGCGCTGGGCACGATGACCTGGGGCGGGGACACCGACGAGGACGAGGCTGCGATGCAGCTGACCGCCTTCGTCGACGCCGGCGGCACGCTGGTGGACACCGCGGACGTCTACGTCGACGGGGAGTCCGAGCGGACGCTGGGCCGGCTGCTGTCCGACGTCGTCCCGCGGGAGGACGTGCTGGTCGCGACCAAGGCCGGCGGCCGCACCCGCACCGGGGCCATGGGCCGCGGCGGCTCGCGCGGCCACCTCCTGGCCGCCCTGGACGCCTCGCTCGAGCGCCTCGGCCTGGACCACGTCGACCTCTGGCAGCTGCACGCCTGGGACGACCACACCCCCCTGGACGAGACCCTGGCTGCCCTGGACACCGCGGTGAGCAGCGGCCGCGCCCGCTACGTCGGCGTGAGCAACCTCACCGGCTGGCAGACCGCGCAGGCCGCCACCCACCAGCGCAGCTGGCCCGGGCGCGCCCCGATCGTCAGCAGCCAGATGGAGTACTCGCTGCTGCAGCGCGGCGTCGAGCGCGAGGTCGTGCCGGCCGTGGAGTCCCTGGGCATCGGGCTGCTGCCCTGGTCGCCGCTGGGCCGCGGCCTGCTGACCGGCAAGTACCGGCACACCACCCCCAGCGACAGCCGCGGTGCCTCCCCGCAGTGGTCCGGCTTCGTCGACGACCTGCGCTCCAAGGACGCCGACCGGGTCGTCGAGGCCGTCTGCACCGCCGCCCAGGGCCTGCACACCGTCCCGCTGGCCGTGGCGCTGGCCTGGCTGCGCGACCGGCCCGGCGTCGTCGCCCCGGTCGTCGGCGCGCGCACCGCCGCCCAGCTGCAGGTCAGCCTGGACGCCGAGGAGGTCAGCCTGCCCGCGGCGATCCGGTTCGCCCTGGACGAGGTCTCCGCCCCGCACACCTCGTACCCCGACCGCCGCCCCGGATGACCGACCCCGTCTTCGCCGCCTTCACCGCCGCCGGGCTCTGGCCCGGGCTCGGCAAGCGCGCGGCCGCCGAGCTGCCCGGCGCCGGCATCACCGCCCCCGACCACGTCAGCGCCGACAACCTGGTCAAGCTGCCGCGGGTGGGCCGGCAGCGCGCCGAGCGGCTGTTCTCCTCCTTCCTGTCGGCGGCCCCGGCCTACGAGGTCGTCGAGCTGCTGGTCGGTGCCGGCCTGGCCGCCAAGCTCGCCGCCGGGGTCAGCGAGGTGCTGGGCCCGGACGCCGGACGGCGCCTGCGGGACGACCCGTGGCGGTTGCTGCTGCTCAACCAGGTGTCCCTCGCCGACGCCGACCGGCTCGCGATCGCCGTCCTCAAGGGGGCCGACCGGCAGGACAGCCGGCGCGGCCGGGCCCTGGTCGCGCTCACCCTGCGCACCGCCACCCGCGACGGGCACACCGTGCTGCCGGTGGACCAGGTGCTCACCGCGCTGCGCGCCGAGGGCGTGGACGACGTCGCCGCCGCGGTGCTGGCCGCCGTGGAGAGCGGGGACGTGCTGGAGCACGAGCCCCCGTTCGACGAGGAGTCCGACGAGGAGCCGGACCCGTCGCTGCGGACGCTGAGCCTGGCCCGCTACGGCATGGCCGAGGACGCCGTGGCCGAGAACATCGCCCGGCTGGCGGCCACCGCCGAGCCGATCGCCCCGGCGTCCGCGGTGAAGGCGGTGGCGCAGGGGCTGGACCCGGCGCAGAAGGACGCGGTGACCCAGGTCCTCGCCGCCGGGGTCTCGCTGCTGACCGGTGGACCCGGTACCGGCAAGAGCCGCACCGTCGCCAGCGTCGTCAAGCTGCTGGAGTCGAAGGGCGTCGAGCTCGCGCTGGCCGCACCGACCGGCCGGGCGGCCAAGCGGCTGGAGGAGCTCACCGACCACCCGGCGACCACCGTGCACCGGCTGCTGGGCGCGCAGGGCATGACGGGCGGGTTCGCCCGCAACGAGGAGTGGCCGCTGGACGCCGACGTGGTCGTCGTCGACGAGGCCTCGATGCTGGACGTCGAGCTGACCGCCGCCCTGCTCGAGGCGTGCGGCGACGGCACGCACCTGCTGCTGGTCGGCGACCCGGCGCAGCTGCCCTCGATCGGTCCGGGCCACGTGCTGGGCGACCTGATCGACTCCGGCGTCGTGCCGGTGACCGAGCTGACGATCCTGCACCGGCAGGCCGCCGGTGGCGCCATCGCGAAACTGGCGACCGGCGTGCGCGGCGGCGAGCTGGTGCAGGTGGACTCCCCCGACCGCGAGGTGGTCATCGTGCCGGCGCAGGGCAGCGCCGAGGCCGCCCGCCGGGTGGTCCAGCTGGTCACCGACTCCATCCCGCGGGCGCTGTCGATCGACCCGTCCACCGTGCAGGTGGTGACGCCGGTGCACCGCGGACCGGCCGGCACGATCGAGCTGAACAAGGCGCTGAAGGCCCGGCTCAACCCCGGCGACGGCACCGTCTGGGGCTTCGACGTCGGCGACCGGGTGGTCGCCACCGCCAACCACCTGGACCTGGACCCGGTCGGCTTCGCCAACGGCGAGGTCGGCGTGGTCACCGGCACCGGCGACGGCACGCTGTCGGTCGACTTCAGCTCCGGGCCGTGCACCGTGCCCACCTCGGCGCTGGGCGACCTCAAGCACGGCTGGGCGATCACCGTGCACCGCGCGCAGGGCTCGGAGTGGCCCGGCGTGGTCGTCGTCCTGCCGCCGGAGGCCGGCGGGATGCTGTCCCGGCCGCTGGTCTACACCGCGCTGACCCGGGCTCAGCGCCACCTGTCGATCGTGCACGCGTCCGGTGCCGCGCTGGCGAGGGCGGTCCGCGAGGTCGACGTGAAGCCCCGGCGGACGAGGCTGGCCGCGCTCCTCCGCGACCACCTGGGCTGACCCGCCCGGCCGAGGCAAGGGATCCCTTCCGCACCTGCCGGGCGCCCTGCATTCGGCAGGGGCTCCCTTGCCTGGGCGGCCCGGGGTGGAAAAGCGGGTGCGCGCGGGCGACGGGGTGGGCAGACTGCCCCCGTGCGCTGACGACCTCGCCCCCGCCCTCTCCCCCGGCGTCCCCCCGCGAGGTCCTCCCGTGCCCATCACGCTGAACTCCCTGTCCTTCGCCTGGCCCGACGGCACGCCCGTGCTCGACGGCGTCACCGCCACGATCGGGCCCGGCCGCACCGGCCTGGTCGCGCCCAACGGCGGCGGCAAGACCACCCTGCTGCGGCTGGTCACCGGTGAGCTGTCGCCCACCGCCGGGTCGGTGACCGTCGACGGCGTGGTCGGGTACCTGCCGCAGGCGCTGCCGACCACCGCCGCGGGCACGGTCGCCGACGTCCTCGGGGTCGCCCCGGTGCTGGCGGCGATCCGCGCCGTGGAGTCCGGCGACGTCGACCCCGCCCGCCTCGACACCGTCGGCACCGACTGGGACGTCGAGGAGCGCGCCTCCGCCCAGCTCGACCGGCTGGGCCTGGGCGGCATCGGCCTGGACCGGGAGCTGGCCACCCTCAGCGGCGGCCAGGTGGTGGTGCTCGGGCTGGCCGGGCAGCTGCTCCGCCGTCCCGACGTCCTGCTGCTCGACGAGCCGACCAACAACCTCGACGCCCGCGAGCGGGCCCGGCTGCACGACGTCGTGGCCGGCGCCGGCGGCACGGTGCTGGTGGTCAGCCACGACCGCGACCTGCTCGACCGCATGGACCAGATCGCCGAGCTCGACCGGGGCCGGCTGCGGTTGGTCGCCGGTGGGTACACGGAGTGGACGTCGGTGGTGGCCACCGAGCAGGCCGCCGCCGAGCGCGACGTCCGGGGCGCCGAGCAGGCGCTGCGGCGGGAGAAGCGGGAGAAGCAGGAGGCCCGGGAGCGGGCCGAGCGCCGGGCCGGCTCCGCCGCCCGGAAGGCGCCGGACGCCGGGATCCCGAAGATCCTGCTCGGCGCCCGCAAGCGCCGGGCCGAGGAGTCCGCTGGTCGCGCCGACGGCACGCACGGCTCCCGGGTGGACGACGCCCGGGCCCGCCTGGACCGTGCGGAGGCCGCCCTGCGGACCGACGACGAGATCGCCCTGGAGCTGCCCGACACCCGGGTGCCGGCCGGGCGCACCGTGCTGGAGGCGCGCGGCGTCGGCGTCCGCGACCCGTTCCCGGCCGGGGTGGACCTGGTGCTGCGCGGGCCGGAACGGGTGGCCCTGACCGGCGCCAACGGCTCGGGCAAGACCACCCTGCTGCAGGTGCTGACCGGCGCGCTGGTCCCCGACCGGGGCACGGTCACCCGGGCCGAGGGAAGGGTCGCCCACCTGTCGCAGCGGCTGGACCTGCTCGACCCCGGGACGACGGTCGCCGACGCCCTGGCCGCCGCGGCACCGGACCGGCCGGCGTCGGAGCGGCTGACCCTGCTGGCCCGGTTCCTCTTCCGCGGGTCGCGGGCGCACCTGCCGGTCGGGGCGCTGTCCGGCGGCGAGCGGCTGCGCGCCGTGCTGGCCTGCGTGCTGTTCGCCGACCCGGCACCGCAGCTGCTGGTGCTCGACGAGCCGACCAACAACCTGGACCTGGCCAGCGTGCGGCACCTGGTGCAGGCGCTGGCGGCCTACCGGGGCGCCCTGCTGGTCGTCAGCCACGACGAGCGGTTCCTCGCCGACCTCGGGCTGGACCGCCGGCTGGTGCTGACCGGCGGCGCGCTCAGTCCTGCGCCCGGCAGCAGCGCCGGGCCGCGCACATGAGCCGGTGCACCGCGGGACCGAGATCGGCCTCGGAGGTCACCGGGACGTCGAAGGGGACCCGGACGTCGCGGTGGCCGCGGGCGGACTCGATGCGGAGCCGGAAGCCCGAGCGGTCCAGGCCCAGCGGCCGCACGACGTCGGTGTCGGTCACCCAGACGCCCGGGATGCGCGAGCGGAGCAGGGCCAGCTCCTCGGGGTGGTCGGCGTCCAGGTGCTGCAGGGCCGCGGTCTCCACGCCCACCAGCGGGTCGGGCTCGGCGTCGGCGTAGTCCTCCGGGGTGAGCTCGACGGTCGTGCCGCCCTCGCCCAGCACCACCTCGGCCAGGTCCAGGCGCAGCAGCACGGCGGTTGAGCCGACGTCGAGCAGGGCCCCCGCGGGCTGGACGTCGGCGAAGGCCAGGGCGACCTCGCGCTGATCCTCCGGGCGCACCGGTGTCAGCCACCCGGACAGCCACAGCTGGGCCCGGACCTGGTCCCGCAGCGGGACCGGCGCGTGGTCGGTGACCATCAGCAGCGCCGGCAGGTCGCCCTCGGGGGCGGTGCGGACGGCGGCGGCGAGCTCGCCGTCCTCGGCCACGACGAGGAACACCTGGCCGGCCCGGGTGGTGGCGTGGGCGAGCACGCGGGACCCGGACACGCCCGCGGCGCACACGGCGGCCGAGGGGCGGCAGGCCACGCTGCGGGCGCGCTCGGCGGCGGTGGGTCGGACGGCGGGCGGGGTGGTCGACGTCATCGCGGGGTCCTCGTCTTCGGTGTGAGTAAGGTGAGGCTAACCGAACAAGGAGGCCCCGTGAACACCCCCCGACCGAAGGTGCGCCTGTCCCGCGCACTGGGCATGCCGCTGACGCCCAAGTGCGTGAAGTACTTCGAGCGCCGCCCCTACCCGCCCGGCGAGCACGGCCGCAAGCGGAAGAACACCAGCGACTACAAGACCCGGTTGCTGGAGAAGCAGCGGCTGCGCGCGCAGTACGACGTGAGCGAGACCCAGCTGCGGCTGGCCTTCGACCGGGCCCGCAAGCAGGGCCGCAACACCGGCGCGAAGACCGGCGAGGCGCTGCTGCTGGACCTGGAGTCGCGGCTGGACGCCACGGTGCTGCGCGCCGGCTTCGCCCGGACCATCTACCAGGCCCGGCAGAACGTCACCCACCACCACGTGACGGTCAACGGCCGCCGGGTGGACCGGCCCAGCTACCGGGTCGAGCCCGGTGACGTGGTCGCCATCGCCGAGCGCAGCAAGCCCAAGCAGCCCTTCCAGGTGGCCGCGTCCGGCGCGCACGCCGAGGCGCCGAAGTACCTCGACGTCCGGCTGGCCGAGCTGACCTGCTTCGTCGCCCGCCGTCCGCAGCGCAGCGAGATCCCGGTGCAGTGCGAGGAGCAGCTGGTCGTGGAGCACTACTCCCGCTGACCCCGGCCGGCTCGGCACGGTTCCTGTGCATCCCAGCTGCGGAATGCGCATCGACCGTGCCGAGCGTCAGTCGGTGTTCCGGCGGATCGCCAGCCGAGGGCCGTTCCCCACCCCGACGAGCCCGGCGACCAGGAGGACGGTCCACGGCACGTCGTCCCACCGTCCCTGCACGGTCGCCCACACAGCGCCGGCGACCGCCACGACCAGGTAGGCGACCGCGCCCACCACCACGACCGTGGCCCACCGGCCGGACGGCGGGCGCGGAAGGCTCGCCCGGGCCAGGTCCACGACGGCCGCGCGCTCGCGCGGGTCGTCGACCCGCTTCCCCCACAGGACGGCGTCCTCGACCCGGGCGATCGCCGCGGGTCCTAGACCGTGGCGGCGCACGACCTCCCCGAGCACGTCGCGGTCGCGCCCCGGCCGCAGCCGGGACCAGAACCGCCGGCGGCTCCACCAGACAGCACCCAGCGGCAGCCCCACGAGGAGCACCACCACCACGACGATCGGCCAGGTCACAGCGGCATGATCACCTGCTCGCCGGTCCGCCGCACGGCGTCCACCCGACGGCCACGGGGCCGTCGCAGGAGAGCCGGATCGTGCCGGGCGTGCGCATCGTCCTCGTGGCCAACCTGCACCACCCCACCTCCGGCGGACTGCGGACGGCGGTGGACCGGCTCGCCCTGGGCTATGCGCACCGGGGGCACGCGGTGGCCGTCGTCGTCCCGGGGGCGCGGACCGACGGCGCCCCGGCCGACGTCGCGGCGGGCACCGTCACCCGGCTGACCCTGGCCGCACCGCGGGTGCCCGGCACCGGCGGCTACCGGGTGATGGACCCGTGGCGCGTGCGCCGACTGCTGGAGCAGCTGCACCCCGACCGGATCGAGGTCTCGGACCGGACGACGCTGCGGGGCCTGGGCCGGTGGGCCGCCGAGCGCGACGTCCCCGCGCTGGTCCTCGCCCACGAGCGGTTGGACCGGCTGCTCACCCAGTGGCTGCTCCCCCCGGGTGCCGCGCGCCGGGTGGCCGACGCGGCGAACCGCCGGACGGTGGCCGGGCACGACCTGGTGGTCTGCAGCACCGACTTCGCCGCCGAGGAGTTCGCCCGACTCGGCATGCCGGTGGCCCAGGTGCCGCTGGGCGTCGACCTGCGCACCTTCGCCCCGGACCGGTTCGACGTCCGGCTGCGCGCGGAGCTGCTGGACCGCTCCGACGTCCTGCTGGTCCACTGCGGCCGGCTGTCGGCGGAGAAGCACCCGCAGCGGTCGCTGGACACGCTGGCCGAGCTCCGGCGGCGCGGGGTCCGGGCCACGCTCGTGGTGGTGGGCGACGGTCCGCTCGCCGCGCGCCTGCAGACCGGGTCCGTCGGTCTGCCCGTGCGCTGGCTCGGCCATGTCGCCGACCGCGGGCGTCTCGCCGCCCTGCTGGCCAGCGCGGACGTCGCGCTGGCGCCCGGCCCGCACGAGACCTTCGGGCTGGCGGGCCTGGAGTCCCTCGCCTGCGGCACCCCGGTGGTGGCCTCGGCCAGCTCCGCCCTGCGCGAGCTGGTGGCCGGCGGTCGGCACGGGGCCGCGGTGGCCGACGACGCCGGGTCCTTCGCCGACGGCGTGCAGCAGGTGCTGGCCCTCCCGGTCGACGAGCGCCGGCGGGCGGCGCGGGCCCGGGCCGCCGACTTCCCGTGGTCGGCCGCCGTCGACCGCATGCTCGAGCTGCTCCCGGCCGCGTGACCCCCGGTCAGCGCCGGCACCCCGGAACCCGCAGGGTGGAGCGATGCACCGCACCGCCGCCCTCCTGCTCCCCCTCGCCCTCGTGCTCGGCGCCTGCTCGTCCGGGTCGGACGACGCCCCCGCCGCGGAGCCGGTGAAGGCCGCCGAGCCGGCCGACTCCCCCGAGCTCACCGCCGACCCGGCCGGGACGGTGGTCGACCTGGACCCCGATGCCGAGGGCATGGTGTTCGACCCGGTCACCGGGCTGCTCGCCGTCGCCGTCCGGGACCCGAACCGGCTGGTGCTCACCGACGCCCAGGGCGTGACCCAGGCCGAGATCCCGCTGCCCGGCCACGCCCGGCACCTGCAGCTGGCCGCACCGGGCGGTCCGGTGCTCGTGCCGGCCGAGGACTCCAACATGCTCGTCGAGGTCGCGCTACCCGGCGGCGAGGTCACCGAGACGATGGTCGGGGACTACCCGCACGACGCCGCCCGGGTGGCCAGCGGCCAGATCCTGGTGGGCGACGAGATGGGCGGCACCCTCTCGGTGGTCACCGACGGCGAGGTCACCCAGACCTTCGACTCCCAGACCCAACCCGGCGGTGTGGCCACCGTGGGCGACGTCGCCGGGGTCGTGGACGTCGGCGCCTTCAGCATCACCACCTACGACGTCGCGGCCGGCGAGCTGCAGACCGTGCTGGACGCGGGGGACGGGCCCACCCACATCGTCACGGACGGCCAGGGCCGGTTCCTGGTCGCCGACACCCGCGGCGACGCGATGCTGGTCTACGGCTCGGACCCACTCGAGCTCGACTCGACCTACCCCCTCGAGGGCACGCCGTACGGCCTCGCCTACGACAGCACCGACCAGGTCGTCTGGGTGACCCTGACGGCCACCAACGAGGTGGTCGGGCTGTCCACCGCCGGCGACGAGCTCACCGAGGTGGCCCGGTTCCCGACCGTCCGCCAGCCCAACACCGTCGCGGTCGACCCGACGACCGGGCGGGTCTTCGTCGGCAGCCGGGAGACCGGGCAGCTGCAGCTGATCGACGCGCGGGGCTGATCAGCGGGGCGCGTCGTCCTCGTCCAGCGGGACGGCGCGCCGCTGGTCCACGGCGTCCGCGGGGTCCGCGTCGGCCGGGACCGGGGTGCCCGGGCCCACCTCCTCGGTGATCGCCTGCTGCTGCTCGAGGCGGTCGGCGTCGTCCACGGGGTCGGTCATCGCGGTCCTCCAGCGGTCCGGGTCGGGTGGGTCCCGGGAGGGCTGCCCGGCCCGGCCGGCCGTGACACGTCCGACGTCCGGGTGACCGGGAGGCGAACGGCTGGCACCATCGGGGGCGTGTCGATCACCGGAGAGTGGGAGTACGCCCCGCTGCGCATCCCGTCCGGCACCGGCCGGTCCGCCGCGGCGCAGATGATGAGCCTGCAGTCCGACGTGGGCGGCTGGGAGCTCGCGAAGCTGCAGATGTTCGCCGACGGCACCCGCCGGGTGGTCATGCGCCGCCGCGCCCGCCTGAGCTACCTGCCGCGCCCCGCCGTGTAGCCCCGGCAAAGGAACCGCTGCACCCCCTCATCGGCCGACGAGGGGGTGCAGAGGTTCCTCTGCCCGACGGGGCCTACGGCGTGAGGACGACCTTGCCGACCGTGCCGCGGTCGCCGAGGGAGGCCAGCGCCGTCGGCGCCTGGTCCATCGGCAGGGTCTGGCCGATCAGCGGGTCGATCTTGCCCTCGGCGAACAGGTCGCACAGCGCCTGGTGCACGTCGGCGATCCGGCCCGGGTCCTTGCTGCGGTACAGCCCCCAGTGCAGGCCGAGCACCGAGTAGTTCTTCACCAGCAGGTGGTTGGCCTTCGCGGCCGGGATCCGGCCGGAGGTGAACCCGACGACGACGATCCGGCCCTCGAACGCGATGCACTTGGTCGACCCGTCGAAGACGTCGCCGCCCACCGGGTCGTAGACCACGTCGGCGCCGTGGCCGCCGGTGATCTCCTTGACCCGGGCGACGAAGTCCTCGCTCAGGTAGTCGATGACGTGGTCGGCGCCCAGCTCGGTGCAGACTGCGGTCTTCTTCGGCCCGCCGGCCGTGGCGATGACCTGTGCGCCGGCGGCCTTGCCCAGCTGGATGGCCGCCGTCCCGACGCCGCCGGCGCCGGCGTGCACGAGCAGCCACTCCCCCGGCTGCAGGGCGGCCCGGCGGTGCAGGCCGACGTAGCCGGTCTGGTAGGTGATGTAGAGCGCGGCGGCCTGCGCGTCGCCCATGCCGTCGGGCACCGGCCAGGCGGCGTCGGCGTCCATCAGCGCGTACTCGGCCAGCGCACCCGGCCCGCCGGACGGCGAACCGAGCACTCGGCTGCCGTCGGGCAGCTGGCCGCACAGCTCCAGGCCCGGGGTGAACGGCAGCGGGGGCTTCTCCTGGTAGGTGCCCTGCGCCATCAGTATGTCCGGGAAGTTCAGCGCCGCGGCCAGCACCTTGACCTTGACCTGGCCGGGGCCGGGCTCCGGCTCAGGCACCTCGTCGAGGGTCATCACGTCTGCGGGGTCGCCGAGGGAGTGGACACGCCATGCACGCATGACCGCGACCTTGCCAGACGCGGTCACAGCGGGCCCATCAGCTGGGTGGGGATCCGGGCGGACTCCCCCGCCGTGGTCTTCGCCGCGGGCACGCCCTTGAACCGGTAGGGCACCGCACCGACGCCGGGCTGGACGACGTAGGCCGCGCCGGGGTCGGCCGACGTCCAGGCCTGGGCCATGGCCGCGGCCACCTCGTCGGCGGTGAGCACCGGGAAGTCGGCGGCCGCGAAGTGCTCGCGCAGCGGGTCGATGATCGCGGTGTCGGCGAACCCGGGGCAGATCGCGGAGATGGTGATGCCCTCGGCGTGCAGCACCGGGGCGATCGACCGGACGAAGGCCACCGCGCCGGCCTTGGCCACCGAGTAGGCCTGGTCGGTCGGCATCGGGGACAGCCCGGCCAGCGACGCGGTGACCACGACCGAGCCGCCGCCGGCCCGGCGCAGCGCCGGCCGGGCGGCGTCGGTGCCGTAGACGACGCCGTGCAGGTCGATCGCGACGACCCGGAGGTACTCCTCGACGTCCAGGGCGTCGGTCGTGCCCGAGCCGGCGATGCCGGCGTTGAGGAACGCGGCGTCCAGCCGGCCGTGCTCGGCCTCGACCGCGGCGACGACGGCCTGGTTGGCCGCGTGGTCGGTCACGTCCAGGACGGCGAAGCCGACCCCCAGCTCCTCGGCCACGGCCCGGTTGCGCGGGGAGTCCAGGTCGGCCAGGACCACCCGGACGTCGGCGTCGCGCAGCCGGGCGGCCAGAGCGCGGCCGAAGCCACCGCTCCCGCCGGTGACCAGTGCGACGGATCCGGGCCGGGGGGTGTGCTCGCTCATGCCGGCATCGAAGCACGGGAGCGACCTGGGTCACCCGCAGGGGTGGGACCGGTGGAGCCGGCCGCCGGACCGGCCGATGGGTCCTCGTGACCACTCCCTCCCGCCCGGACGCCACCGGCCTGCTCCGCACCGCCGCGTTCGCGCTGCTGTTCGCCGGGGCCGCGGTGGTCGGCCGCCTCACGGTGGTCGAGGGCACCGGGGTCAACCTGGTCTGGCCGGCCGCCGGCGTCGGTGCGCTGTGGCTGCTGCTCCAGCGCGGCCGCGCCACCTTCGTCCTGGACTGCGCCCTCCTGGTCGCGGTGGTGCTGGCCACCGACCTGCTCACCGGGGAGGACCTGCTCGTCTCCGGCGGGCTGGCCGCGGTCAACCTGGGCCAGGCCGGCCTCGTCGTCCTGCTCTACCGCCGACTCGCCGGCTCCACGGGCGCCGCGGGTCCGCTGCTGCTGGACATGCGTGACCTGGGCGGCCTCCTGCTGGCCACCGGCATCGCGACGACGGCCGGCGCCGCGGTGGGCACCGTCGTCCTGGCCGTGGCCGACGGCAGCTGGTCGGTGCTCGGCCTGGTCGTCTGGCAGGCCCGCAACGGCGCCGCTGTCCTCGTCGTCGTCGCCCTCGGGCTGCGGGTCCGGCAGCTGCTGCTGACCCGGCGCGGCCCCGTCGTCGACGGGATGCTGCCTTTCCGCGCACCGGGCGGGTGGCGTGCGGTCGAGCTCGTGCTCGCCGTCGCCGCCTCCGTGCTCGGCAACGTGGCGGTCTTCCACTGGATGCCCGAGTACCCGATCGCGTTCCCGCTCTTCGCGCTCACCGCCTGGGTGGCGCTGCGGTTCGACACCGGGCTGACGGTGCTGCGCACCGCGGCGGTCAGCGTGGTGGCGGTGGTCTACACGCTGCAGGGCGAGGGCCCCTTCGCCGCGGTGGACGACGTCCTGGTCCGGGCCGGCATCGTGCAGGCCTACGTCGCCCTCGGGGCCGCGCTGGGCCTGGCCCTGGCGCTCAACCGGGACGAGCGGCTGGTCCTGGTGGTCCGCCTGCGGGACGCGGTCGACTACTCCGAGGAGCGGCACCGCCAGGTCGAGGTCATGGCCCGCGCGTCGCGGACCGTGCTGCTGGCCGAGGACCCGCGCGCCGCGATCTGCGCCGCCGTGCGGGAGGCCGTCGGCGCGGACGGCGCCTACCTGCTCGAGCCCGACGGCGAGGGCCACCTGGTGTCCACCGCCGTCGACGGCCTCGACCTGCCGCCGCTCCGCTTCAGCACCGACCCGTCCGCCTCGCTGACCGCCCGGGTCTTCGAGGAGGGCACCCCCTACTTCGCCAGCCACGTCGCCGACGAGGAGGGCGTCAGCAGCGACCTCGTCGAGCACCTCGGGGTGGCGTCGGCGGCATGGCAGCCCGCGGTCCTGGGCGAGGACAAGGTCGTGGCCCTCATCGGGATCCTGTGGCGGCAGCCGGTCGACGTCTTCTGCGCCACCACCCGCGGCGTGCTGCAGGTGCTGGGCAACGAGGCCGCGCGAGCCATCGAGCGCGGCAACCACCTCGCCGAGCTGGCCCGTGCCGCCGACCGCGACCAGCTCACCGGGCTGGCCAACCGCCGGCGCTGGGACGAGATGTCGACGATCGAGGTCGCCCGGGCCCAGCGCAGCCGCCTGCCGCTGACCCTGCTGCTGCTGGACCTGGACCACTTCAAGGCCTACAACGACACCTTCGGCCACGCCGCCGGCGACGTCCTCCTGCACGACTTCGCCGCCGCGGCCACCGAGTGCCTGCGCGACGGCGACCTGATCGCCCGCTGGGGCGGCGAGGAGTTCGTCGTCGCCCTGCCCGACTGCACCGACGAGGAGGCCCGCCCGGTGGCCGAGCGGATCATCGCGGCGGTGCCGTTCGGGCAGAGCGCCACGGTCGGCATCGCGCAGTGGTGCCGCGGGGAGACCGCGCAGGACACGCTGGCCCGCGCCGACGCGGCGCTCTACGCCGGCAAGGACGCCGGCCGGGCCCGCGCCGTGCTGGCGGCTCAGCCCGCGGTCGTCGTGGGCTGAGACCCCCCGGCCCGGACGGCGGCGACGAACGCCGCGGTGGTGGCCTCGTCGTCCACCACGGTGAACCGCAGCGTGTTGCCGTCCACCCAGGCCGACAGCTCGCGCCGGGCGCCGGTGATCCGCCGGACCTGCCGGACGTCGACCCCGGTGACCTTGGCCAGCGGGACGCTGGCCAGGGTGGGCTGGCCGAAGAGCTGGGCGTGGGCCAGCCACAGCCGCTTGCCGCCCACCGCCAGGGCTTGCGCTGAGCCCCGGGCGGGCACCCGGCCCTGGGTGACCCGCAGGACCGTCACGGGCACGAACCCATCGGTGGTCAGCTGGCCCACGAGGAAGGCGGCGAGCGGGTCCACTAGCTGGCCTTCAAGAACCTGTCCAGCACGCGGATGCCGAACTGCAGGCTCTCCACCGGGACGCGCTCGTCGATGCCGTGGAAGAGGCCGGCGAAGTCCAGGTCGGCGGGCAGCCGCAGCGGGGAGAACCCGAAGCAGCGCATGCCGAGGGTCTCGAAGCTCTTGGCGTCGGTGCCGCCGCTCACGGTGAACGGGACCGGGCGGGCGCCGTCGTCCTCGGCCTTGAGGGCGGCGACCATCTGCTCGACCAGCGGGCCGTCGAACGTCGTCTCCACGGCCTGGTCGTGGTGGATGTAGTCGCGGGTGACGCCCTCGCCGAGCAGCTCGTCGATCTGGGCCTCGAAGGCCTCCTCCTGGCCGTAGAGGAAGCGGCCGTCGATGGTGGCGCTGGCGGTGCCGGGGATGACGTTGGCCTTGTAGCCGGCGTCGAGCATCGTGGGGTTGACCGTGTTGCGCAGGGCGGCGCCGATCATGCGGCTGATGGAGCCCAGGCGGCTCAGTGCCTCGTCGGGCGAGTCCGGGTCGATCTCGATGCCGTAGGCGTCGGAGACCTCCTCGATGAACTGCTTCATCGGCGGGGTGAGCACGGTGGGCAGCCGGGTGGAGCCGATCCGGGCGACGGCGGCGGACAGCCGGGTGACGGCGTTGTCGTCGTGGACGAACGAGCCGTGCCCGGGGCGGCCGGCGGCGGTGAGCCTCATCCAGGCCAGGCCCTTCTCGGCGGTCTGGATCAGGTAGAGCCGCAGGTCGTCGCGGACGGTGAGGCTGAAGCCGCCGACCTCGCTGATCGCCTCGGAGACGTTCTCGAACAGGTCGGCGTGGTGGTCGACGAGGTAGTGGGCGCCGTACTTCCCGCCGGCCTCCTCGTCGGCGACGAAGGCCAGCACGATGTCGCGCGGGGGGACGACGCCGGTGCGGGCCCAGTCGCGGACCAGCGCGAGGGTCATGCAGTCCATGTCCTTCATGTCGACCGCGCCGCGGCCCCAGACGTAGCCGTCGCGCTGCTCGCCGGAGAACGGGTCGACGGTCCACTCGCTCGCGTCGGCGGGGACGACGTCGAGGTGGCCGTGCACCAGAAGCCCGGGGCGCTCGCGGTCCTGGCCCGGGATGCGGGCGACGAGGCTGGCGCGGCCCTTCTCGGACTCGTGGATGACCGAGTCGATGCCGACCTCGTCGAGCTTGCCGGCGACCCACTCGGCAGCCTGGCGCTCGCCCTTGCTCGTCGTGGTGTCGCCGGTGTTGGTGGAGTCGATCCGGATGAGCTCGCTCAGCAGGTCCGCGACCTCGGCCTGGGCGCGGGCGAGCGGTTCGGGTGCAGTCGTCTCGGCCATGCGCCCGATCGTGCCACCGCCCCCGCTCCCCCACCCGGCGGCGTCCGGTCACCCTGCAGGCATCCGGTCGGCGTGCACGGTGACCGGATCCCTGGGCGGTGACCGGCTGCGCGGCTCGCCGGTGCCGAGGGGGCGTGCGGACGGCGGTCCGGGCTCCCGTATGCTTCACCACGGCCGCGCCGCAGAGCGCTGGTCCACCTGTCCGGGTGGCGGAATGGCAGACGCGCTAGCTTGAGGTGCTAGTGCCCTTTATCGGGCGTGGGGGTTCAAGTCCCCCCTCGGACACAGCTTCACCCCGGTGTTCCTGCAGTTCAGGAGCCCGGGGTGTCTGCGTTTTCGGACCGCAGACCGGCGGTGATCCCAATTTGATCCCAATCACTCCGCGGGTCGTCCCTCAGACGCTTCGTCGAGCAAAGTCGCGAACCGAGTGGCTGCCTGCTTGCCCATCCCGGGGTGCACGTGTTGATAGACGGTCAAGGTGATAGTCGCGCTCGCGTGCCCCAACCGTTCGGAGACGACCTTCACCGGTTCACCGTCCGCCAGGAGAAGCGTGGCGTGTGTGTGCCTCAGGTCGTGCAGCCTGATCGTCGGGACCCTGTCGTCGCCCAGGGCGCGCTGCGCCCGCTTGAGGTGACCGAGGAAACGCCGAGAGAACCGCTCAGGGTGACGGTGGTTGCCTTCGAGGTCACCGAGCACGACAGCAGTGCCGCGGATCAGTTCCGGGGAGAGAGCGCCTCGTACCGCCCGATGTCTACGCAGGCGTTCCACGGTGCCGGCGTCGAGGTCGACGACCCGAGCTTGGCCAGTCTTGGTCGGACCTTCCACCAGCTCCTCGCCCTCCCCTTTGTGCTTCACCAAGCCCACGCTGCGCCGCACGGCGATGCGGGCGGCCTCTAGATCGACGTCACGCCAGCGCAGAGCCAGAGCCTCACCCCGCCGCATGCCGGTGAAAGCGAGCAGGTGCCATGCGACGGCCATGTCCGAGTCGTACTTCTCCGCCCAGCCGAGGAACCGTGCGAGCTCTGCAGCCGTCCATGCCTGCATCTCGGGGGGCCGTGCCTGCGACGCCGTCGGGGGTGTTGAGCGGTCGGTCGGGTTGACGGCGAGGTGTCCATGCTTCACCGCATCCGCCAATGCGGATCTCAGGATGGTGAAGACGTATCGCACCGTCCGCGCTGACAACCCGCCGGCTCCGTCTGCTCGCCCAGACCTCTCAAGCTTGCGCATCCACCCATCGATCGCAAGGCCCGTCAGACGGTCAAGCGGGGTCTTGCCGATGTGGCGATCGATGTGCAGGCGAACATTTTTCTGGTAGCTGGACAGGGTGGAAGGGGCCAGCCGTTGTCCGTCCAGCCACTCAGCCAGGTAGGCACTGAGCGACTGCTTCGAAACATCGACCCACTGGCCGGTCTCGAGGTTCCGGAGTTCGGCCCGCAGCGCTGAGGCGGCCTCACGCCGGTTGACGAATCCACGCTTCAGGACCGCAGAGCGCGTCCCATCGGGCCGCAGGGCCATGTACTTGATGTAGTACCGAGGACCAGCTTTGGTGCGGTACTCGCTGATACCTCCCTCCCCGTATTGACGCTTCTTGCTCATCCCCAACGTCACTCCGATCTCCCCCGTTGCGGCAAGGCCCGCGCCAGAGACTTAGGCAATCAGCGACCTTGAGCCCTTGGCGGGCATCGGGATCAGCCTGTGGACGGGCCATGGCCATCGCCGCTTATCCACAGGGGGCAGGTGCTGAGAGCAAGCCGCGTCTGACGGGCGACATCAGCCATCCGTCCGACCGGTTTCTTCGGCTGGCGCCGTCGCAAGGGTGATACCGCGAACTGACATGAGTCGCGTGCGCTGGCACCTGGTGGGAGTGCTGATCGCGATTGTCATCGGGCTAAGGCATGGTGACCGTCGCCCAATCCACCCGGTCGGACGAGGAAAGGATGACTCGTGGACCTCAACGAGTTGCGGAGCAGCACCAGTGCAGTGGTGACGATCGCCGACGCCGCCCGTGTGCTCGGGGTCGATGTCCGAACTGTCTCCCGCGCTATGCAGAACGGGGACCTGCCCGCTCTGCGCGTAGGCCGACGGTTCCTCCTGCCCCGGCTGCCACTCTTGGCCAGGCTTGGCGTCGAGGCTGCAGACACGGCTTCCGGCGCCCCCGCCGCCGACCCGCGATAGGTCACTGCAGCCACCGATGGTGCTTGGTGCTCGGGCCGGTTCTGGGTAGCTGCGAACGGCCGCGAAGATCTGGCCGCGGGCGCCGACCGGGGCTCGGGTGCGGTCCAGACCTCGGTGACGGGTGGGCTGCCGGCGACGTTGAAGCGGGACGACACCGCCCGGACCTTGTCAACACCCGTACCTGCGTAAATACCGGCAGTCGCCACGGGAGGCGCCTACCGGTACACGTCGATTACACGGTCCCGAGCGCCACCAGCGCGAACTAAGCACGCAGCAGGTCGGGGAGGTCACCAGCGGCGACCGGGAGGCAAGCGACCGGCATAAGGAGGCCCGGGTCTCCGAGGTCGTCGCCGAGATCGTCGGCGGCTGACTGGTTGACACGGGCCAGGTGGGATCAGCCGATCTCGCCTGGCCTGTCGTCGGCGGTCGGCGGGAGGAACACCAGCCGGGCGAGCGGGGTGACGATCTCCGACTGGTCGGAGAAGCGGACCCGGAAGCCGTACCTGACCTCGCCGTCTGCGGGGAGCAACGTCCGGGTCAGGGTCTGGAGTTCATCGAACCCGACCAGGTAGGTCGCTGAGTTGTGCGCCAGGGTCGCGGGCAGGGAAGGGCCGGTCGATGCGACCGACTGCGACGTCATGACCGACTCTCGACCGGCTGCGTCGCTGCGTAGGACGACGTCAATGTGGTTCACGTCAACCGGCCGTTCGCCCACGTTATGCAGTACGACAGCCAGGCCGCCCCAGTAGACGGGCGCCCCGGCAGGAGTCCACTGGTGGTACTTAATCGGTGAGATCTCACCGTCGCCGATCTTAGGGCTGACGTTCTTCTCGATCGGGTCCCAGTGCCCCACGGTCGCCACCACGTGGGAGGGGCGCCCGGCGATCTCGCCTTCCCGCCTCTGATCCTCACGCGCCGCATAGGTGTTCTGCCGGTGGATGCCGTACCCGGCCACCACCAGCGCCAGGATGGCCACGATCAGCGCCCAGGCGTCTGTCCCCATGCCGGGACGGTAGGGCCGTCAGGACCGAGCTGGTGAAACTTTCAGCCCCATTCGTCCACCAGCTCGGCCTCCACGGCTTGCCCACGGTCTCCACGGCCGAGGCCTGGCCGACCACCCCCCGGGTGCTCGGCCCTCGCGGCGCCGACTGCGCGCAGTCGCTCCCGCACGATGTCGGCCCCCGATCGGACCGTTGCACCATCCTCGCCCATGTGGAACGCCACCGTGGCTCCCTTGCGTGCCAGGCGCTCCAGTACGACCTGGGCGGCCCCCGCAGCGCGCAGCGCCACCGCCTCGTCCTTGCTCGCCAGCGCCCGCTCCAAGGCCTCCATGGCCGGGTCCACCAGCCCTGCCACTCCGAGCCGCGCCGCCAGGACCCGGTCGGCGTAGGACTGCTGCACAGCTGGGCGGCTCGCTCCGTGCATCGGACACCGGTCCCCACCGCGCACCGCCCACCGGCCTCACTGCCCGGTGCCGTCGGTCCGGTCGGCACCGTATCGCTGGGCCGGTGGCTGCCGACGACCGTGCCGGCCAGCCGGTCGAGGTTGCGGGACAGCCCGGCGAAACGGGCCAGCAGACGCTCGGCGCCGACGACCACCAATGGGGCAGGGTGGAGGGCCAGGTGGGCCCCGAGCGCGCTGTCCACGGAGCGCAACCACGCCGTCCGGGCAGCATCGCCGCCGTCGCCGTTGCGCTCGACCCGGCCGCCGCGCCCGTGCCGGCCGGCTCGCCCGTGCGAGGACGGGCGGGGCTCCCTGTCCATCGGGAACCGGGACACCGCCGGCAGGAGGCTGTCACCGAGGCCGTCGAACAGGCGGGCCTGCCGGTCGGTCAGCACCAGCACGACGTGGCGCGGGGTGCGGTGCAGGGACCGGACCAGGTCGCGTGTGGCGAAGGTGGGGTCGACGACCGCCCGGTCGACGACCTCGACCGACAGCGACCAAGATGACGAGGCCCGGTCGCTGACGAACAACGCCACCGCCAGCCGGGTGGCCCGCCCGACGGCATCGGTGACCAGCTCGTCCAACCGCTCGACCAGCGGCTCGGCCGCCACGGACCCGAGCTCGGCGGTCACCCGGCTGCGTGCAGCTGCGGCCAGCGCACGCAGCCGGGCGGCGTCCTCGCCGGTCATCCGCGGCCCGGGGACGGTCGTGCACAGCACGGACACGGCCGGTTGCGCACGGAGCGCCTGCAGCGCCACCACCTCCGGCGGGGTGGGGAGCGGCAGAGGGGTGGTGTGCGACGGGATCGGCGCCGGGGCGAGCGTGCTGGTCATGACAGGCCTCCTCGAGGTCGGTGGGATCAGTTCCGGTGGGCAGGATCGGTCTGGGGACGGTCGGCACGGGTCACCCACAGGCTCGCGGCGATGCTGACCACCAGCGTGGTGACGATGACCCCGAGGGTGAGGGGGATGGGGAGCTTGCCCACGGGGGTCTCGGAGAGGATGAGCTTGATCCCGGCGAAGACGAGCAGCAGCGCGAGGCCGTAGTGCAGCAGGACGAAGCGGCTGAGGAGCCCGGCCAGGCAGAAGTACAGCGCGCGGAGTCCCAGGACGGCGAAGGCGTTGGCGGTCCACACCAGGAACGTGTTGGTGGTGATGGCCAGGACGGCGGCCACGGAGTCCACGGCGAACACCAGGTCGGTGGCCTCCACGGCGACCAGCACGACGAACAGCAGCGTGGCCGTCCGCCGACCGTCGATGCGGACGAAGAAGCGGCTGCCGTGGAACTCCGTCGTCGTCGGGACGACGCGCCGGACCAGGCGGACGAGGAGGTCGCGGTCGGGGTCGAGCTGCTGCCCGTGGCGGAAGGCCGTCGCCCAGCCGGTGTACAGCAGCAGTCCCCCGAGCAGGAACGCCGTCCACGACAGGGTCTCCAGCAGGCTGGCACCGGCGAAGATGAAGACCAGCCGGAAGGCGAGCGCCCCGATGACGCCCCAGAACAGCACCTTGTGCTGGTATGCCGCCGGGACGTGGAAGGCGGCGAAGACCATCGCGAAGATGAACACGTTGTCGATCGACAGCGCCTTCTCGATCAGGTAGCCCGAGTAGTAGGCCCCGGCGACGTCCCCGCCCTGCCAGATCCACATCAGGACGCCGAAGCCCAGACCGACCGCGATCCACACCGCACTCCACGTCGCGGCCTCGCGGAAGCCGATCTCGTGGTCGTCCCGGTGCAGGAACAGGTCGATGGCCAGCATGGCGGCGATGCCGACCGTCAGGGCGACCCAGGCCCAGGCGGGCACGGCGAAGTCGAGCACGTCCACGGGGCAGACCTCCGACCATGTCGAAGGTCTCCCCCGCCCGGCTCAGCGCCGGACCGGTCGCGCCGGACTCGCTGTCGAGTCGTGGTGACGACGCGCCGTCGTGGGGTACTCCCCTTGCTGTCCCTGATGACATAGGACATCCATGTCGGGTGTCAAGGGGCCGGGAACGCCGCCTCCACCGGGGACGGGGTCAGCACGCGGAGGATCTCCCCGATGGCGTGGTCGCGCTCCAAGGGGTGACGGAGCGGGAGATCGGGATCGAGCCGGTAGACGTTGCGCCGGCCCTCCTTCTCCCGCCTGAGGTAACCGGCCTCCGCGAGCTCGGTGACGATGCGCTGCGTCGCCCGCTCGGTGATGCCGACGGCCTCGGCGATGTCGCGCAGCCGCACCCCCCGGTCCCGCGCGACGCACAGCAGCACGTGGGCATGGTTGGTCAGGAACGTCCACGCCGCCATGCCCGGAGACTAGGACCGGACAGCTGGACCGCGTGACGACGGGCGACCCGCAACCTGGTCCGCGACCGCCGCAGCAGAGGGCCAGCGCACGGTGTCGACGGGGCAGTCCGGTCCCCGATGACCTCGGGCCACCCGGGGTGGGGACCACCGGCCCTGGTCGGGCGGGCAGAGGCGGGCGAGGGTCGGTGCCCGACCCGCCGGCCACGGCGGCAGACCACCTGGAGACCCCGGTGCCCGGCACTGCACTGCACCCCGACGACGTCCTGCAGCTCGTCGATCTCGCCCAGCGAGCCCCCTCCGTGCACAACACCCAGCCCTGGCGGTGGCGGCTGGACCCGGCCGGCCTGCAGCTGTTCGCCGACCTGGACCGGGCCCTCCCGGCCACCGACCCCTCCGGTCGTGAACTGCTGCTGAGCTGCGGGGCGGTGCTCCAGCACCTGGTGGTCGTCGCCCGGGCCGCAGGATGGTCCGCGCAGGTCCGGCGGTTCCCCGACCCGGCCGATCCCCACCACCTGGCCACGGTCGACCTCACCCCCGCCGTACCCGCGCCGGGCGACACCGCGCTCGCCGCTGCGGTCGCCCACCGGCAGACCGATCGGCGGGCATTCGCCGATGAACCCGTGCCCGAGGGATGGTGGCACCAGCTGGCTGCCACCGCCGCGGTCCACCGGGCCCACCTGGTCCTCGTCGAACCGGCCGCCCACCGGGTCGTGGGCCAGCTGGCGGAGGCCGCAGCCGCCCGGATCGCGGCCGACCCGCGGGTGGCTGCCGAGACCCGCGCCTGGTCCGGGCGACCTGCGGGTTCCCCGGACGGGGTCCCGGGCGCCGACGTCCCGGCCGGTCCGGACCCGGGTGACGTCCCGGCGCGTCGGTTCGCGACCGCCGAGTTGTCCGTCGGCGTCTCACCGCTCCCCTTGCGGGACGGCGCTCGGCTGGCAGTCCTGGCCACCACGGGGGATCGACCGCTGGACCAGGTGGAGGCGGGCGAGGCCCTCGCCGCCGTCCTGCTGCACGCAACTGCTGCCGGCCTGGCCAGCCACGTGGTCAGCGAGCTCGTGGAGGTGCCCGATGTGCGCGACCGGCTCGCGGTGGAGGTCCTCCCGCCGGGCCTGGTCCCGCAGGTGCTGGTGCGCCTGGGCAGGCTCCCGCTGCACAGCGCACCGCTCCCGCGCACCGGCCGCCGCCCGGCCGGGTCGACGATCGACCGGACCGCCACAGCGGGCACCACACCGGGATCGGGGACATACCCCGTACGTGGTGGCTGACCCCGGACCCGCCGTCCCCCCTGCGCCCGCGGACACACCGGCACCCTCGGGCGGGGTCCAGCACCGAGACCCGCTGACATCACGACGGCCCTGCCCGGAGGTGTTGGGTGCAGGGCCCACCCCCGCCAGGGGTCGGAGGTCCCTGGCCCGGCGCGTGCGACTCCGCGATCGTCGGTGCACCGTCCCGTCCGGACCGGCCTCGCAGCGGAGGTGCACGTGAACGGATCGACGCAGGGCCGCCGGCGACCGATCGTCGCCTCGGCCGGCTCGGGGCCTGCACTGGACCCCCGTAGGTGCGTGGCTCGCCACGTGACCATCGCCGCCCGCCGGTGGTGTCGGTGACGACCGTCGCCGGTCCCGCGCGTCAGCACCTCCGCGCCCTGCGCCGTGGCGTCGACCGGGCACGCTGCGCCTCCTGGACCACGGATCGGCAACCGTGTTGGTGGCTGTTGCTGCCCGATCGGCTCGAGGTCCGGCTGGACCGGGCACGCTGCGCCGGAGGAGACCCCCGGGGGCACGCCGCGTCGCTCAGCGCCGGCGCCGCGGTCTGCGCAGCCGAGATCGGAGCCGCCGCCGCCGGGCTGGCCGTCGACGTGGAGCTGCGCCCCGATCCTGCCGACGACCTCCTCGTCGCCGTCCTGCGGCCTGCGGACCGGTTGCCCGATCCCCGGCTGGCCGCGCTGGACCTGCTGGTGGGTCTCCGGCAGTGCTACCGGGCGGGCTCCGACGACGAGCAGTTGGCGGGCGACCTCGCGGCCGACCTGGCGACGGCCGCCACCCGTGCAGTGGAGGTGCTGGCCCTGAGCCCCGAGCAGGTCTGCCGGAGCACCCGGTGGGTGCTCGACGCCGCGGACCGAGGGAGGTCGCGACGGGTCGCCCCCCAGAACCTGACGTGCGCACCGGCCAGGGTCGCGCTGGCCACGGCGGGCGACACCGTGACGGAGCGGGTGCGGGCCGGCCGTGCCCTGCAGCTCGTCCTGCTGCAGATCTCCCGGCACGGCGGCGCGGGGGGCCTGGTCACCGGATCGGTCGAGGTCGCAGCGGTACGGGCGATCGCGGAGCGGCAGGTCTGCCCGGGCCGACGGCTACAGGCGCTGGTGCACATCGGTCGTGGTGCCCCCGGCACGCGTCCGGGGCCGAGACGACCGCTGGCCGAGATCCTCTACGAGCACTCGGCGACCTGGCCACCCCCTCCCCCGTCGCCCGACGACCACGACGGCTGATCCGGCCGGGAGCCCCGGCGGGGACGGCAGAGGGTCGGAGAAGAGCTCCCCCGCCGACCACCGGCCTGGGTCGTCGACCCCGGGACCGACGACCCTGGTCGTCCGCCCGGTCCCTCGGGACGATGGTCCGGCCCGCACGGACGGCTCGCGCACCACCGGGAGGACAGATGACCGCCGCCGACCAGGCCCCCGCCACCGCCGTCGAGGTCGCGCTGTCCCAGCTGGTGAACGACGCCCACCGCCGCCGGTCGTCGATGCACGAGGTGACCTCCGGGCGCCGGCGACGCCTGGCCCTGGACCGCCACACCGGGCGCGACCAGGCGGTCCCCGGCTGCCGTCGCGGAGGGCAGGACCCGCTCACCCGGTCCTGACCTGGCCCCGGGTTGACCGGCCGTCGGGGCCTGCTGATCGCGGGTCCGGCCGGCAACCCTGCCTCAGCGGAGCCGGCGGACCAGCAGGACCAGGCTCGCCGGCACCAGCGCCGGCCCCACCGCGGCCAGGGTCTGCAGCGCGGTCAACGGTTCGGTGCCCATCAGGTCCGACAACGCGGGCAGCAGGACCGCGGCGGCCAGCAGCACCAGGTTCACCGCCACGGCGACCGGGAGCCACGGGACGCCGGCCCGGTGCCGCGACCAGGCGCCGGCCGGTCGAAGGGCGAGCGCCAGGGCCAGCTGGGCGACCGCGAGGCTGATGAACAGCTGGGTCTGCCACGGGCCGTCCGCCGCCCGCGAGATCCCCGCCACGGCCAGGCAGACCACCGTCACCGCGAGCCCGTTGGCCACCAGCTGGGTGACCAGGGACCGGTCCAGCACACCGGCCACCGGGTTCCGGGGCCGGCGCGCCAGCACGTCGGGTGCAGCGGGCTCCCCGCCCATCGCGACCCCGACCGGGCCATGGGTCAGCAGGTTGACCCAGAGCACCTGGGCCGGCAACAAGGGCAACGCTAGGCCCACCGCCGGCCCGGCGAGCATGACCAGCACCTCAGCGAGTCCGCCGGCCAGGCCGTACCCGACGAACCGACGGACGTTGTCGAAGACCCGACGTCCCTCGGCCACCGCCGCGGTCACCGTGGCGAGGCTGTCGTCGACCAGCACCAGGTCGGCGGCCTCCTTGGCCACCTCGGTCCCCCGCCGGCCCATGGCGACCCCGATGTCGGCGGCCCGCAGCGCCGGGGCGTCGTTGACGCCGTCCCCGGTCATCGCCACGACGTGCCCCGCGGCCTGCCACCCGGTGACCAGGTCGAGTTTCCCGGCCGGCTCGACCCGGGCGTGGACCCTGGCCCCCGGCTCCTCCCCCGCCCCGAGGACGCCGACCTGCCGGGCCACGGCGGCCGCGGTGCCCGCGTGGTCACCGGTGACCACCACGACGACGATCCCGGCCCGGTGCAGGGCGGCCACCGCTGCGGCGGCCTCCGGGCGGACCGGGTCGGCCATCGACACCAGCCCCAGCAGGACGCCGTCCGCGGTCACCGCCAGCACCCGACCCCCGTCGGCCGCCCACCGGTCGGCGACCGCGGTGGCCGGGCCACCCCCGGCCAGGAGCACCTCCGGTGCCCCCTTCACCAGGGTGCGCGCGCCGCCGTCCGGCTCGCGGTGCACCGTCGTCATCCGGCGGACCACCGCGTCGAAGGGCACCTCCGCCGTCCGGGGGTGCGCCGCGCGCAGCGCCGCCACGTCGCAGCCGGCGGCCCGGGCAGCGCGCACCAGGGCGGTCTCGGTGTCCGCGGTGCCCCGGTCGCCACCGGGGCCGGCGCCGCTGGCGTCGGCGTCGTTGCACAGCGCCGCCGCCTCCAGCAGTGCACGCACCCCGGGGGTGTCCGCGGGCAGGTCCACCTCGCCTTCGGCCGGCGTCCAGACCCGGTCGACGACCATCGCGCCCCGGGTGAGGGTGCCGGTCTTGTCGGTGGCCAGCAGGGTGACCGAGCCGAGGGTCTCGACCGCGGGCAGGGAGCGCACCACGGCACCGCGGCGGCCCATCCGTCCCGCCCCGGCTGACAGCGCCAGTGCCACGACGGCGGGCAGGGACTCCGGCACGGCCGCGACGGCGAGGGCGACCGCGGCCACCACGGTGGTCTCCCACGGTTGGCCGCGCAGCAGACCGGAGGCCACGAAGAGCAGGCACGCCGCGGCCACGGCCAGTGAGATCTGCCGGCCCAGGACGGCGAGCCGCCGCTGCAGCGGCGTCTGCGGTGATCGGTGCGCGGCGACCAGGACCGCGACCTGGCCGATCGCCGTGGCCGGGCCGGTCGCCACCACCACCGCCGTGCCCGACCCGCGCAGCACCGTGCTGCCGGCGTGCACCATCCCGGCCCGGTCCGCGGCGGGGGCGTCGGCGTCGGCCAGGTGACCGGCGTCCCGTTCGCTGGGCTGCGACTCCCCGGTCAGCAGCGCCTCGTCCACCTGCAACCGGACGGCGGCCAGCAGGCGGGCGTCGGCACCGACCACGTCACCGGCGGCGAGGGCGAGCAGGTCCCCGGCCACCAGCTCACGGGTGGGCACCCAGTGGGCGGTGCCGTCGCGGGTCACCCGGGCGGTGGGGGCCACGAGGTCGTCCAGTGCCTGGACCTCCCGCAGCGCGCGGCGCTCCTGGGCGACCCCGAGGACGGTGTTGACGGCCACGACCAGGCCGATGACGGCGGTGTCGACCAGGTCGCCGGTGATCGCGGTCAGCACAGCCGCGGCCAGCAGCACCAGGACCAGGACGTCGCTGAGCTGCCCGAGCACCGAGCGCCACAGCGGCGGCGAGGGGTGCACCGCCACCTCGTTGGGACCGTCCCGAGCCAACCGCCGGGCTGCCTCGGCCCCGGTCAGCCCGGTACCGGGATCGGTGCCCTGGTCGTGCGCCACCTCGGCGCCCGGCCGCGTCCAGGCCGGTTCGCCCCGGGCCGCCAAGGCGGTCACGACCCGGCCACGGCGGCGGTCACGTCAGCGCCCGTGTCGGTGCCCCACACCCGCACCGCGCAGTCGCGGCTGCCGCCGTACCGCGCCCGGACCCTCCTGCGCGGTGGTCGTGGGGCCGTCCGCACCAGGCGTGCTGGGGGTGGGGCGATCGTGGTCATGGGCTGCTCCCGGGTGGTCGGACGGCGAGCCTCACGCCGGAGGCCGGGGTCGGCGGGTGGTCGAGGAGAACCGGGCAGCCCGGCGGCGCAGGTGCCGGTGGGGATCCCGCGGACGGACCGGGCTCGACCGGCGGGCGGTGGCGTAGAAGGCGAGCTTGCCGACCTCGATGAGCACCAGGTAGCCGACGACGAACCCCACCAGGACCAGGTGGTAGAGGACCGGCAGCGGGGTGAACCCGAGCGAGCGGGCCAGCGGCGTGGCCGGGAGCACCGCCCCGACGGCGACGACGCCGACGGCGGCGAGCACCAGCGGCAGCGAGGGACGACTGCGCCAGAACGGGACCCGGCGGGTGCGGATGGCCAGGACGACCAGGGTCTGGGTGGCGAGGGACTCCACGAACCAGCCGGTGCGGAACTCCGGCGGTCCGGCGTGCAGCACGGTCAGCAGGACGACGAAGGTCAGCGCGTCGAACAGCGAGCTCAACGGGCCGAAGACCAGCATGAAGCGGCGGATGAAGGCGATGTCCCAGTGCGCCGGACGGCGGACCTGCTCCTCGTCGGCGTGGTCGGTCGGGATGGCCAGCTGACTGGTGTCGTAGAGCAGGTTGTTCAGCAGGATCTGGCTGGGCAGCATCGGCAAGAAGCCCAGGAACAGCGACGCACCGGCCGCCGAGGCCATGTTGCCGACGTTGCTCGAGGTGCCCATCAGCACGTACTTGATGGTGTTGGCGAAGATCCGCCGGCCCTCGACGACGCCGTCGGCCAGCACACCCAGGTCCTTCTCGAGGAGGATGACGTCGGCGGCGTCCTGGGCCACGTCGGTGGCGGTGGCCACCGAGATGCCGACGTCCGCGCCGTGCAGGGCCAGCGCGTCGTTGACGCCGTCCCCGAGGAAGGCCACCCCGCCGCCGGTGCGCCGCTGCGCAGCGACGATCCGCGCCTTGTCCCGCGGGCTCACCCGGGCGAAGACGTCGGTCCCGGGCAGCGCCGCGGCCAGCGCGTCGTCGTCGAGCAGCTCGAGGTCGGTGCCGGTGAGCACCACGCCGCCGAGCCCCAGCTGCCGGCAGACGTGCACGGCGACGGGAGCGGCATCTCCGGTGACGACCTTGACCGTGATGCCCAGGTCGGCCAGCCGGGCCAGCGAGGCAGCCGCGTCGTCCTTGGGCGGGTCGGTGGCGACCAGCAGCCCGCGCAGCCGCAGGCCGTGCTCGTCGGCCAGGCCCAACGGGTGGCCGACCGGCACCTCCCGCGTCGCGACGGCGACCACCCGGTTGCCGGCCGCGAACTCCGCGGCCAACGCCTCGGCGACACCGGCGGGCACCTGGCTGCAGCGGGCGAGCACCACCTCCGGCGCGCCCTTGGTGACCACCGTGCACGCGCCGTCGGAGGTGCGCACCAGGGCCGACCCCAGCTGCCGGTCGTGGTCGAAGGGCAGCTGCCCCAGCCGGACGGCGTCGTCCTCGGAGCCGGTGCGGGCCGCCCAGAGTGCCCGGTCCAGTGCGTTGCCGCCGGTGCCGTCGCCCTCGGTGGCCCGCAGCCCCCAGCGCAGCACATCGCCGGGGCCATCGGCACCGGGGACGTCGTCCGCGGCGGGGACGGCGCGCAGGAACACCGGGCGGCCCTCGGTGAGGGTGCCGGTCTTGTCGGTGAGCAGGACGTCGACGTCGCCGAGGTCCTCGATGCACACCAGCCGCTTGACCAGCACGTGCCGCCGGGTGAGCCGACGCGACCCGGCGGCCAAGCTGCTGGAGACCACGGCCGGGAGCAGCTGCGGGGTGATGCCGACGGCGATCGCCAAGGAGAACAGGACGGCGTCCAGCAACGGTCTCCCGAGCGCGGTGTTCAGCACTAGCACGGCCGAGGTGAGAACCACGGCGACCCAGGCCAGCAGTGCCGAGAAGCTGCGCAGGCCGACCTGGAACCGCGTGTCCAGCGGGTGGGTGCCCAGCCCGACGGCGACCCCGCCGAACTCGGTGCGGGCACCGGTGGCGACCACCACGCCGTGCCCGCGGCCGGCGGCGACGACGGTGCCCATCAGGGCGCAGGCGGTGAGCTCGGCGAGCGGCGTGCCGGCGGGTACCGGGTCGGTCCCCTTCACCGCTGGCACCGACTCCCCGGTCAGCACCGACTCGTCGCACTCCAGGCCGGTCACGGTCAGCAGCCGCAGGTCAGCCGGGACGACGTCGCCCAACCCGACGTCGACGAGGTCGCCGGGCACCAACGTGACGACGTCGACCTCCTGCCGGCGGCCCTCCCGCAGCACGACGGTGGTGTGGCGCACCTGGTCGTGCAGCGCCTCGGCGGCCTTCTCGGCCCGGTACTCGTTGCCGAAGCCCAGGCCGACCGACAGCACGACGACCACCGCGATCGTCGCCGCCCCGCCGCGCTCGCCCACCACGGCCGACACCACCGCGGCCAGCAGCAGCAGGCCCAGCAGCGGCGAGGCGAGCTGGTGACCGAGCGCGGGCAGCAGCCGGGCGCGGTGCGAGCACACCGCATTGGGTCCCGAGCGCGTCTGCCGCGCGGCCAGCTCGTCGTCGAGGAGTCCGGTGTCCGCGTCGACGTGCATCCCCTTCAGGGTGTCGGCGGTGGTCCACGTGGCCGCGTCGGCGACCGCGGTCGCCGGACGGTGCGGCGACGCCGGGGCGAGGGTGGTCATCGGTGCTCCTCGGGTCGGGCGGGGCGGATGACCGAGACCCAGCGTGCCCAGCCCGGGCCGGGATGGACAGGGTCGTCGGACCCCTCGGGCCCGTGGTCACCCCACGTGCTGCAGGTGGCTGTCGGGCCCCCCGTCGAGCAGTGCCGTCCCGGCGGGGAGGAAGGCGGGGACCACCGGGGCCGCCGCGGGGCCGGCGGCCGCGGCGGACTCCCTCGCCAGGAAGGTGCCCAGCTCGGCGATGGTCGCCATCAGCGGGGCCGGGAAGACGACCGTGGTGTTCTTGTCCACGCCCAGCTCCACCAGGCTCTGCAGCGTGCGCAGCTGGAGGGCCAACGGGTGGGCCATCATCGTGTCCGAGGCCTCGCCCAGGGCAGCCGCGGCCTGCGACTCGCCCTCAGCGTTGATGATCTTGGCGCGCTTCTCCCGCTCGGCCTCGGCCTGGCGGGCCATCGCCCGCTCCATGCTGTCGGGCAGCTGGATGTCCTTGAGCTCCACGAGGGTGACCTGCACGCCCCACTCCAGGGTGGCGACGTCGAGGATCTCCTGGATGTCGAGGTTGATCCGGTCGGTCTCGGACAGCGTCTCGTCCAGGGTGTGCTGGCCCACGACCTTGCGCAGCGTCGTCTGGGCGATCTGGTCGATGGCCGCCCGCACGTCCTCGATGGCCACCACGGACTTCACCGGGTCGACGACCCGGTAGTAGGCCACCGCCGACACGTCGACGCTCACGTTGTCCCGGGTGATGATCCCCTGGGACTGGATCGGCATCGTGACGATCCGCAGCGACACCCGGTGCAGCACGTCCACGACCGGGACGATCAGCAAGAACCCGGGCTTGCGGGTGCCGCGCACCCGACCCAGCCGGAAGAGCACCCCCTCCTCGTACTGCTTGAGCACGCGGACCGAGCCCCCGATCAGCAGCCCGCCGAGCACGAGGAGGACAGCCAGGACGGTGACGACGGTGCTCATGCTCCCGACGCTAGGCAGACGGGTCGGTCCCGACAGCGGTCGCAGGTCCCCGACGACCAGGGCCCTCCGCCACCGTCGTGAGGGTGGCCAGCGCGGCCCCACCGACCCCACCGATCCCGACCTGCTCGCTGTCGTGGAGACGGCCCAGGTTCGGGCCCCGGCCCCGACGCGGCCGACCTGGCGCTCCTGCGAGCCGCTCCGTGGCCGGTCGTCCC
>NZ_JBAPLV010000025.1:0-73984 GCF_037083865.1 Klenkia terrae
CTGCGTGCCCGACCAGCCAGGGTCCGGGACGACGAGGAGGAGCCGGATGACACGGGTCGTGGACGGGCTGATCGCGTGCGCCAACCGCACGCCGTTGGCGATCGGGGTGTACCTGGGCGCGGTGCTGGCCTCGGCGGTGGGCGTCAGCCGGCTGGAGCACTGGGGGTTCGGCGACTCGGTGTGGTGGGCCTTCGTGACCACCACGACGGTGGGGTACGGCGACCTGTCCCCGGCCACGATCCCGGGCCGGGTCATCGCGGTGCTGACCATGTTCGCCGGGATCATCGGCATCGGCGTCATCGTCGGGCGGATCGCGGCGGTGGTGATCCGCACCCACGACGACTTCACGCACGAGGAGCAGGAGGAGCTCGCCGCCGACGTGGACGAGCAGCTGAAGCTGCTGCGGCAGATCCAGCGCGACCTCCGCACGGCCACCGGCGGCCGCGGGTCGGCATCGGGCTCCAGCCGCGCGCGCGGCTGATCCCGGCCTGCCCTAGCGTCGGGGACGACGATCCCCGATCCCCCTGGAGCTGACGTGGCTGCCGCCTCGCACGACCCGACCACGACCGCCGCCTGGTCGGCGCTGGGGGCGCACCGCGACGCCCAGACCCCCGACCTGCGCGGCTGGTTCGCCGCCGACCCGGGCCGGGCCGAGCGGCTCACCCTGGACGTCGCCGACCTGCACGTCGACCTGTCGAAGAACCTGGTCACCGACGAGACGCTGGACCTGCTCCGCCAGCTGGCCGAGCAGACCGGCGTCCAGGACCGGCTGCGGGCGATGTTCGCCGGGGAGCACATCAACGTCACCGAGGACCGGGCGGTGCTGCACACGGCGCTGCGCCGGCCGGCCGGGCTGGACCCGCTGACCGTCGACAGCCAGGACGTCGACGCCGACGTGCAGGCCGAGCTGGCCAAGGTCTACGCGTTCGCGGAGAAGGTCCGGTCGGGGGAGTGGACCGGGGTCACCGGCCAGCGGATCGAGACGGTGGTGAACATCGGCATCGGCGGGTCCGACCTCGGCCCGGTGATGGCCTACGAGGCCCTTCAGGCCTACGTGCAGGACGGCCTGACCTGCCGGTTCGTGTCCAACATCGACCCGACCGACCTGGCCGAGACCACGAAGGACCTGGACCCGGCCACCACCCTGTTCATCGTGGCGTCCAAGACCTTCGGCACGCTGGAGACGCTGACCAACGCCCGGCTGGCCCGGCAGTGGCTGTGGGACGGGCTCGCGGTCGAGGACGCCGACGAGGCCCGCCGGTCCGCCGTCGCCAAGCACTTCGTCGCCGTCTCCACCGCGCTGGAGAAGGTGGCCGACTTCGGCATCGACACCGAGAACGCCTTCGGCTTCTGGGACTGGGTGGGCGGCCGGTACTCGGTCGACTCGGCCATCGGGACCTCGCTGGCCGTGGCCATCGGGCCGGAGCGGTTCGCCGAGTTCCTGGCCGGCTTCCACGCCGTGGACGAGCACGCCCGCACCACCCCGCTCGAGCGCAACGTGCCGCTGCTGATGGGCCTGCTGAACGTCTGGTACGTCAACTTCCTCGGCGCGCAGACCCACGCGGTGCTGCCCTACAGCCAGTACCTGCACCGGTTCCCGGCCTACCTGCAGCAGCTGACGATGGAGAGCAACGGCAAGTCCGTGCGCTGGGACGGCGAGGCGGTCACCACCGACACCGGCGAGGTGTTCTGGGGCGAGCCCGGCACGAACGGCCAGCACGCGTTCTACCAGCTGATCCACCAGGGCACCCGGCTGATCCCGGCGGACTTCCTGGCCTTCGCCACGCCGCAGCACCCGCTGTCCGACGGCGGCACCGACGTGCACGCGCTGTTCATGGCCAACTTCTTCGCCCAGACCAAGGCGCTGGCCTTCGGCAAGACGGCCGAGGAGGTGCGGGCCGAGGGCACCGCGGAGGACGTCGTCCAGGCGCGGGTGTTCTCCGGCAACCGGCCGACCACCTCGATCATGGCGCCGTCGCTGACCCCGTCGGTGCTCGGCCAGCTGATCGCGCTCTACGAGCACATCACCTTCACCCAGGGCGCGGTGTGGGGCATCGACAGCTTCGACCAGTGGGGCGTCGAGCTGGGCAAGCAGCTGGCGCTGCAGATCGCCCCGGCGCTCACCGGCGACGCCGCGGCGCTGGAGTCCCAGGACTCCTCCACGAAGGCGCTCATCGACTGGTACCTGCAGCACCGCAGCTGAGGCCGGAGCGGGGCCGGCGTCGACCGGCCCCGGTCGGGGTTCACCAGCCGCGCTCGCGCCACTCCGGGAGGTGGGGGCGCTCGGCGCCGATGGTGGTGTCCTTGCCGTGCCCGGGGTAGACCCAGGTCTCGTCGGGCAGCGTGCCGAACAGCCGGGCCTCGACGTCGTCGAGCAGCTGGGCGAAGCGCGCCGGGTCCTTCTGCGTGTTGCCGACCCCGCCGGGGAAGAGGCTGTCGCCGGTGAACACGTGGTTGCCGGCCTCGCCGCCGCGCCAGACCAGGGCGATGGAGCCCGGGGTGTGCCCGCGCAGGTGGACGACGTCGAGCACCTGGTCGCCGACGGCCACCGTGTCGCCGTGGTCGACGGGGTGGCTGACCGGCACGGGCAGGTCGGCCGCGTCCGCCGGGTGGGCCATGGTCGCGGCGCCGCTGGCGGCGACCACCTCGGGCAGCGCGCGGTGGTGGTCCCAGTGGCCGTGCGTGGTGACCACGGCGGTCAGCCGGGTGTCGCCGACCAGGTCGCGCAGCGCGTCCGGCTCGGCGGCGGCGTCGACCAGGACGCCGTCCCCGGTGGCGGTGCAGATGAGCAGGTAGGCGTTGTTGGCCATCTCGCTGACCGCGAGCTTGGTGACGGTCAGGGCGCCCAGGTCGCGGGTCTGCGCGGGCCCGCCGACCTCGACGTCGCCGGTGTAGTCGCTGGTCATGGTGTCCTCCTGGTCGGGCGGTGCGGCGGGCCGGCCCAGGCTAACGACGCCGCGGGCGGTCAGCAGGAGTACCGGACGTCGAGGCTGCTGGTCCGGACCTCCGCCGACCCGCTGACGGTCAGCACGGCCGGGGCCACCACCGGGTCGCTGCCGGTGAGCCGGAAGTCCAGGACGAGCACGACGGTGCTCTGGCCGGACTCCACGGCGACGTCGGCGCTGGTCTGCGTGCGGCCGTCGGGCAGCGTCCACACCGCCTGCAGGCGGCCCGCGGTCCCGCTGGTCCGCAGGGTGGCGGTGGCCCGGTAGTCAGTGCCCGGGCAGCGTCCGTCGTCGCGGGACAGCTCGACCGCCGACGAGGTGATGGCGAAGGGGGTCGGCTCGGGCTCGTCGGGCTGCTGCCACCAGCGGACGGCCAGGACGGCGGCCAGCGCGGCCACGACCGGGAGCACCGCCGCGGCCGTGCGCCGTCCCCGCCCGGTGGCCCGGCGCCGGCGGGGGAGCGGTGCGCCGGCTCGGCCCTGCAGCAGGGCGGCGACCGCATCGGGCGCCGGGGTGCCGGGCGTGGTGACGACGGTGACCGGCGCCGCCGAGCGACCCCGCGGTGCCGGGACCTCAGCGGGCGCGCCGGCCAGGGCGGTGGTCAGGCCCGCGACCAGGGCTGTGGGGGCCGGCCGCGCCCCCGGGTCCTTGGCCAGCCCGGCGAGGAGGACGTCGTCCACCGCGGGCGGCAGGTGCGGGGCCACCGAGGTCGGCGCGGGCGGGGTGGCCGTGTCGTGCGCGGCCCACAGCGCGAGCGGGTCGTCGGCCAGGAACGGCAGCCGGCCGGTGAGCACCTCGAAGGCCAGCACGGCGAACGCGTAGGCGTCCGCCGCGGGGCCCGGTTCCTGGCCACCGAGCCCGGTCTCGGGGGCCATGTAGGCCGGGGTGCCGCGCACGCCGCCGTCCGACGTCCGGAACAACCCTGGGTCGGCCGTGACGCGGGCGAGGCCGAAGTCGCCGAGCTTGGCCCGGCCGTCCCCGGTGAGGAAGACGTTGCCCGGCTTGACGTCGCGGTGCACCACGCCGTGGTCGGCGGCCAGCGCCAACGCGGTGGCGACGTCCTGCAGCACGGCCAGGGCGAGCGGGACCGGGGGCGGGCCCTCGGTCAGCAACTGGTCCAGCGACCGACCCGGCACGTACTCCATCACCAGGAGCGCGTCGCCGTGGTCGGTGCGGAGGTCCAGGACGCGGACCACCGTCGGGTGGTCGAGCCGGGCGAGCACCTGGGCCTCGCGTCGGAACCGGCGCAGGTCGTCGTCGCCGGCCCAGCCGCCGGCGTGGATGCGCTTGACGGCGACCAGGCGACCCAGCGCGACCTGGCGGGCCAGCACCACCTCGCCGAACCCGCCCCTGCCGAGGACCCGGACGTGCTCCAGGTCCGCCGGCAGCGTGCGCCGTCGCCACCCGTCGTCGCCGACCACGGCAGCAGGATGGGCGCCGAGGAGCCGCAGGTCAACGGCCTGTGTGACGCAGGGTCACCGGTCCTCGGCCGCCGGCTCCGGCGCGCCGCCCGGCCTGGTGGACGGCTGTGCGGGACCACCCGTCCGGGGACCCCGATCACTAGGTTCCGCTCCCTCGGCCGACGAGGGCCGCCCCCCGACAGGACACCACGATGACGACGCAGCCAGGGACCCGCATCGGTGACTACCTGGTCGGCGAGCCGTTGGGCAGCGGCGGCGCAGGCACGGTGCACCGGGCCACCCACGTCGGGTCCGGGCAGGAGGTGGCGATCAAGGTCGCCGCGCCGCGGGCCGCGGGCAGCACCACCGACCTGCGCCGGGAGGCCGAGGTGCTGGCCCGGGCTGCGCACCCGAACGTGGTGGGCCTGGTGGAGGTGGTCGAGGACGGCGCCGACACCTGGGTGGTCCAGGAACTCGTCGACGGGCCCACGCTCGAGGACGTGCTCGTCGCGCACGGCTCGCTGACCCCCGAGCAGTCGCTGGGCGTGCTGCGCGGCGCGCTGACCGGGCTGGCCCACGTGCACACCCTGGGCCTGGTGCACGGGGACCTGTCGCCCCGCAACGTGGTCTTCGACCGGGCGGGGACGGCGAAGCTCGCCGACTTCGGGTCGGCCCGCGGCACCGGGGAGAGCGGCGCCACGGCCACGCCGGCGTTCAGCAGCCCGGAGGCGGTGCGCGGAGCCGGGGTGGGACCGGCCGCCGACGTCTACTCGGCCGCTGCGGTGCTGCACCTGCTGTTGACCGGGCGACCGGTCTTCCCGCACCGGGACGCCGCAGCCGTCCTCCGGGCGCACGTGTCCGAGCCGGCGCCGGCGCTGACCGGGCACGGGCCGCACCTGGCCGCGTTGCTGGACCGTGCGCTGGCCAAGGACCCCGCGGCCCGGCCGGCCGACGGTGCGGCGTTCCTGGCCGAGCTGGAGGAGGCCGCGCAGCGCACCTACGGCCCGGGCTGGCTGGGCCGGTCCGCGCTCACGGCGGTGGTGGGGGGCGCGGGTGCAGCGCTGACCGGGACGGCGGCCCCGGTGACAGCGGGGGGCGGCAGCACCGTGGTCGCCGGGGTGGCCGCGGCGGGTGCTGCGGCGGCCTCGGGCGGCTGGACGGCCGGGCGTTCCCTGCTGGCGGTCGGGGCGGCGGCCGTGGTCGTCGCCGGGGTGGTGACGTTCCTGCTGGTCGGCGGGGACGACGAGACGGATGTGCGCAGCGCCGCCGACGACGAGGCGTTGCGGACCAGCCAGGCGGCGGAGTCGATCGCCTCGGCGTCCAGCGCGGAGGCCTCCGCCAGCGCCTCCGCCGCCTCCGCCGCCTCCGCCGCCTCCGCCAGCGCGGCCGCCGTGGAGTCGCTGCGGGCCGCCCTCCCCGACGGGCTGTACGAGGCGACCTCGACCGTGGTGGAGTCCGCCGTGCCCGCCTTCCCGGTCGGGGACACCAGGGTCCTGACGTGGACTGTCACGTCGGAGTGCACCGCGTCGGGGTGCCAGAGCACAGTCGACGTCAGCAGCGGCGTCACCTACACGGGGACGTTCGACGGCGAGAGCTTTGATCTCACCGGCCCCGGCATCGCATTCTGCTTCGACGAGTCCGGGGCCTTGATCCCCGGGTCGGAGAGCGAGATCGCCGTCGTCACCGTCGACCTCAAGCCCGTCGATGCCGGGACGCCGGCGTTCTCGGGGACCGGCCTGCGGACGGTGACCGCGCTGCCGGGTCCGCAGACGCTGGTCTGCTCCTCGGACTACGAGCTGGGACAGCTGGCCGTGTCCGACTACACCGTCGACTACCTCGGCCCGGTGCCCGTGCCGGGCTCGCCCGCCGCGCCGACCGACTGAGTCCAACCGCGGCAGGCCGAACTGTCGGAGGGTCCGTCTAGGTTCGACCCATGGACTCGATGAGCAGAACCGGCGTCGTCCGGCAGCTGGTCGGGCTGCCCGCGACCGAGCTCGCCGCCCGGGTCCGCAGCGGCGAGCTGAGCGCTGTCGAGGTGGTCCGGGCACACCTCGCGCACATCGACGCGGTCGAGGCCCGGATCGGTGCCTACCGTGTGCTCCGGCACGACGCGGCGCTGGCCGAGGCAGCCGAGGTCGACGCCCGGCCCGACCGCGCGCGCCTGCCGCTGGCCGGCGTCCCGGTGGCGGTCAAGGACAACGTGGCCGTGGCGGGGGAGACGGCGACCGACGGCACCGCTGCGGCACCGGCCGTGGTCGCTCCGGCCGACCACCCCGTGGTCGCCCGGCTGCGGGCCGCCGGTGCGGTCGTCGTCGGGATCACCCGGGTGCCCGAGCTCTGCGTGTTCGCCGCCACCGACGGCCCCGGCACGGTCACCCGCAACCCGTGGGACACCGCGCTGTCGCCGGCCGGCTCGTCAGGCGGGAGCGCCGCGGCCGTGGCCTCCGGCGGGGTGCCGCTGGCGCACGGCAACGACGGCATGGGGTCCCTCCGGTTGCCCGCCGCCGCCTGCGGGCTGGTCACCCTGAAGCCCGGGACGGGGGTGGTGCCGGCGGGTCTCGGCGCCGACTCCTGGTCGGGCATGGCCGAGAACGGCGCCCTGGCCACCACGGTGGCCGACCTGGCGGTGGCGCACGCGGTGCTCGCCGACGGCGTGGTCGCCGAGCCCGTCGACGACGACGGAGCCGCGCTGGTGATCGCCGTCTCCACCCGGTCCCCGGTGCCCGGCACCCGCCTGGACGCCGAGGGCCGGGCCGCGGTCGAGGCCGTCGTCGAGCAGCTCCGCGCCCTGGGCCACACCGTCGTCCGGCGCGACCCGCCGGTGCCGACGGCGGCCGCGCTCGCCGTCCTGGCGCGCTGGGTGGCCGGCGCCGCCGACGACGCCGAGCACCTGGGTGCCGACCGGCACGCCCTGGAACCGCGGACGCGCACCCACGCCCGGCTGGGCCGGCTGGTGCGCCGGCTCGGGCTGGTCCGGCCGGCCACCGCCGCGGCGTTCCGGGAGCGGTCGACGGCGTGGTTCGCCGGCTCGGCGGAGTCCGCCGACCCGGGTGTCGACGTGCTGCTCACCCCGGTCGTCACCGGCCCGCCGCTGGCCGCCCGGCCCTGGCACGAACGCGGCTGGCTGGCCAACGTGACGGCCAACGCACGGTGGGCGCCGTGGACCTCGGCGTGGAACATGGCGGGCCTCCCGGCCCTTGTCCTACCGGCGGGGCGACGGGCCGGTGGGACCCCGCTGGCGGTCCAGTTCGTCGGCCCCCCGGGTGCCGAGACGCGACTACTCTGGCTCGCGGCAGAGCTGGAGCGCCGCGATCCCTGGCGCCGGCACGCCCCCGTCTTCGACCCCGCCGGCCCGGGCTGAGCCCTCGCCCGCGCCAGCACGGCAGCTCCGGCTGCGCCCCCCGACAGCGACCACACAGACAGGGACCCCTATGGACCGGCTCGTCGTCCGCGGCGCCCGCGAGCACAACCTCAAGGACGTCCACCTGGACCTGCCCCGGGACGCGATGATCGTGTTCACCGGGCTGTCCGGTTCGGGCAAGTCCAGCCTCGCCTTCGACACGATCTTCGCCGAGGGCCAGCGCCGCTACGTCGAGTCGCTGTCGGCCTACGCCCGCCAGTTCCTGGGCCAGATGGACAAGCCCGACGTCGACTTCATCGAGGGCCTGTCCCCGGCGGTGTCCATCGACCAGAAGTCGACCAACCGCAACCCCCGGTCGACCGTCGGCACCATCACCGAGGTCTACGACTACCTGCGCCTGCTCTACGCCCGCGCCGGCCAGCCGCACTGCCCCAACTGCGGCAAGCCGATCGCCCGGCAGACCCCGCAGCAGATCGTCGACCAGGTGCTGGAGATGACCGAGGGCACCCGCTTCCAGGTGCTCGCCCCCGTCATCCGCGCCCGCAAGGGTGAGTACGTCGACCTCTTCTCGTCGCTGCAGACGCAGGGCTTCTCCCGCGTGCGCGTCGACGGCACCGTGCACTCCCTCACCGAGCCGCCCAAGCTCAAGAAGCAGGAGAAGCACACGATCGAGGTGATCGTCGACCGGCTCACCGTCAAGGAGAGCGCCAAGCGCCGGCTCACCGACTCGGTCGAGACCGCCCTGGGCCTGGCCGGCGGCCTGGTCCTCCTGGACTTCGTCGACCTCGACGAGGACGACCCGGGCCGCGAGCGCACCTACTCCGAGCACCTGGCCTGCATCGACGACGGCCTGAGCTTCGAGGCGCTGGAGCCTCGCTCGTTCTCCTTCAACTCCCCGTTCGGCGCCTGCGCCGAGTGCACCGGCATCGGCACCCGCAAGGAGGTCGACCCTGACCTGGTCGTGCCCGACCCGGAGAAGAGCCTGGGCGACGGCGCGATCGCGCCCTGGGCCGGCTCGATGAGCAACGAGTACTTCACCCGGCTCCTCGGCGGCCTCGCCGACCAGCTCGGCTTCTCCATGAAGGACCCGTGGGAGAAGTTGCCGGCCAAGGTGCAGAAGGCCGTGCTGCACGGTTCCCCCGAGCAGGTGCACGTCCGCTACAAGAACCGGTACGGCCGCGAGCGCAGCTACTACGCCGCCTTCGAGGGCGTCCTGCCGTTCCTGGAGCGGCGGCACGAGGACACCGACTCGGAGTTCATGCGGGACAAGTACGAGGGCTACATGCGCGACGTGCCCTGCCCGGTCTGCCACGGCACCCGGCTGAAGCCGGAGATCCTGGCGGTCAAGCTCGACGGCCGGTCGATCGCCGAGGTCACCGGCCTGTCCATCGGCGACGCGTCCGAGTGGCTGGCCGCCCTGACCCTGGGCGAGCGCGAGCGGGCCATCGCCGACCGCGTGCTCAAGGAGATCCAGGCCCGGCTGTCGTTCCTGGTCTCCGTGGGGCTGGACTACCTCTCCCTGGACCGACCCGCGGCGACCCTGGCCGGCGGCGAGGCCCAGCGGATCCGGCTGGCCACCCAGATCGGCTCGGGCCTGGTCGGGGTGCTCTACGTGCTCGACGAGCCCTCCATCGGGCTGCACCAGCGGGACAACGTCCGGCTGATCGAGACCCTGGTCCGGCTGCGCGACATGGGCAACACCCTGATCGTCGTCGAGCACGACGAGGACACCATCAAGCAGGCCGACTGGATCGTCGACATCGGTCCCGGGGCCGGCGAGCACGGCGGCGAGGTCGTCGTCTCGGGCACCTACGAGGACCTGCTGGCCAGCGAGCGGTCCCTGACCGGCCAGTACCTGTCCGGCCGCAAGGAGATCGTCATCCCGGCCCAGCGCCGGCCCCGCACGCCGGGCCGTGAGCTGGTGGTCAAGGGCGCTCGCGAGCACAACCTGCGCGGGGTGGACGTCACCTTCCCGCTGGGCATGCTGGTCGCCGTCACCGGGGTGTCCGGGTCGGGCAAGTCCAGCCTGGTCAACGACATCCTCTACACCGTGCTGGCCAACCAGCTCAACCGCGCCCGCATGGTCCCCGGCCGGCACCGCACCATCACCGGCCTCGAGCAGCTGGACAAGGTGGTGGGCGTCGACCAGTCGCCGATCGGCCGCACGCCGCGCTCGAACCCGGCGACCTACACCGGTGTGTGGGACGCGATCCGCAAGCTGTTCGCCTCCACGGAGGAGGCCAAGGTCCGCGGCTACCAGCCCGGCCGGTTCAGCTTCAACGTCAAGGGCGGGCGCTGCGAGGCGTGCTCCGGCGACGGGACGCTGAAGATCGAGATGAACTTCCTGCCCGACGTGTACGTGCCCTGCGAGGTCTGCAAGGGCGCCCGGTTCAACCGGGAGACCCTCGAGGTCCGCTACAAGGGCAAGACGGTCGCCGAGGTCCTCGACATGCCCATCGAGGAGGCGGCGGAGTTCTTCGCCCCCATCAACAGCATCGCCCGGTACCTGACCACGCTGACCGAGGTCGGGCTGGGCTACGTCCGGCTCGGCCAGCCGGCCACCACGCTGTCCGGGGGCGAGGCCCAGCGGGTCAAGCTCGCCAGCGAGCTGCAGAAGCGGTCCAACGGACGCACGATCTACGTCCTGGACGAGCCGACCACCGGGCTGCACTTCGAGGACATCCGCAAGCTGCTGCTGGTCATCCAGGGTCTGGTCGACAAGGGCAACTCGGTCATCGTCATCGAGCACAACCTCGACGTGATCAAGAGTGCAGACTGGTTGATCGACATGGGTCCCGAGGGCGGCTTCCGCGGCGGCACCGTCGTGGGCGAGGGCACGCCCGAGCTCATCGCCGGCATCCCGGAGAGCCACACCGGGAAGTTCCTCGCGAACATCCTGGACCCCGCGCGGATGGAGGCGGCCGCGAAGAAGAAGCCGCGCAAGAAGGTGGCCGCCGCCCAGCCCGCGACCGACGCCGTCACCGAGGTCGTCGTCGGCTGAGGCCCGCTGCTCCGCAGGCCCCGAGGGGGCCTGCGGAGCACCACCGATGTCCGACCCCCGACCTAGCCTGGAGCCATGGCCGACCCGTCCACGTACCGACCGGCGGTCGGCAGCATCCCGGAGTCCCCGGGGGTCTACAAGTTCCGCGACCCCTCGGGGCGGGTCATCTACGTCGGCAAGGCCAAGAGCCTCCGCCAGCGGCTGAACAGCTACTTCGCCGACATCGCCGGGCTGCACCCGCGCACCCGGCAGATGGTCACCACGGCGGCGTCGGTCGAGTGGACCGTCGTCGGCACCGAGGTCGAGGCGCTGCAGCTCGAGTACAACTGGATCAAGGAGTTCGACCCCCGGTTCAACGTCCGGTACCGGGACGACAAGAGCTACCCCTCGTTGGCGGTCACCCTCAACGAGGAGTACCCCCGGCTGCAGGTCATGCGCGGTCCCAAGCGCAAGGGCGTCCGCTACTTCGGCCCCTACGCCCACGCCTGGGCGATCCGCGAGACCCTCGACACGCTGACCCGGGTCTTCCCCGCCCGCACCTGCAGCAACGGGGTCTTCAAGCGGCACGGCCAGATCGGCCGGCCCTGCCTGCTCGGCTACATCGGCAAGTGCTCCGCGCCGTGCGTCGGCAAGGTCACCGCCGAGGAGCACCGGGCCGTCGTCGACGACTTCTGCGACTTCATGGGCGGCCGCACCGAGCAGATCACCCGCCGCCTGGAGAAGCAGATGGCGCAGGCGGCCGAGGACATGGAGTACGAGCGCGCCGCCCGGCTGCGCGACGATCTGGGCGCGCTGCGCCGGGCGCTGGAGAAGCAGGCCGTCGTGCTCGGCGACGGCACCGACGCCGACGTGGTGGCCTTCGCCCAGGACGAGCTGGAGGCCGCCGTCCAGGTGTTCCACGTCCGCGGCGGCCGGGTGCGCGGCCAGCGGGGCTGGATCCTGGACAAGGTCGAGGACGTCGGCACCGGGGAGCTCGTCGAGCAGTTCCTGCTGCAGGTCTACGGCGGCGTCGACGAGCAGACGGGGGTCGGCGAGGCCGGCGAGGCGGTGCCCCGCGAGGTGCTGGTGCCCGAGCTGCCGGCCGAGGCCGACGTCTACGCCGAGCTGCTCAGCGAGCTGCGCGGGTCCCGGGTGTCGTTGCGGGTGCCCCAGCGGGGGGACAAGCGGGCGCTGATGGAGACCGTCGAGCGCAACGCCAAGGAGGCCTTCGCCCGGCACCGGGTCAAGCGCGCCGGCGACCTCACCGCCCGGTCCCTGGCGCTGTCGGAGCTGCAGGAGGCCCTCGACCTGCCCGACGCGCCGCTGCGCATCGAGTGCATGGACGTCAGCCACGTGCAGGGCACCAACGTGGTGGCCAGCATGGTCGTCTTCGAGGACGGGCTGGCCAAGAAGAGCGACTACCGGCGGTTCCAGGTCGCGCAGGGCACCGACGACACCGCCGCCATGGCCGAGGTCGTCCGGCGCCGGTTCGCCCGGCACCTCAAGGACGAGGAGGACCGGCGCGACGAGCAGGGCGTCGCCGCCGAGGAGGGCCGGGCCCGCAGGTTCGCCTACCCGCCGAACCTGCTGGTCGTCGACGGCGGCCAGCCCCAGGTGGCGGCTGCCGCGCGGTCGATGTCCGAGCTGGGCATCACCGACGTCGCCGTCTGCGGCCTGGCCAAGCGGATGGAGGAGGTGTGGCTCCCCGACGACCCCGACCCGGTCATCCTGCCGCGCACCTCCGAGGCGCTGTACCTGCTGCAGCGCGTCCGCGACGAGGCCCACCGGTTCGCCATCACGTACCACCGGCAGAAGCGCTCCGCCGGGATGCTGGTGTCGCTGCTCGACGACGTGCCAGGGCTGGGCGACACCCGGCGGAAGGCGCTGATGAAGGAGTTCGGGTCGCTCAAGCGGCTGCGGGCCGCATCCGTCGAGGACCTCACCCGGGTGCCCGGCATCGGTCGGCGCACGGCGGAGGCGGTGCTCTCCGCGGTGGGCGAGGAGCCCCCCGCCGCCGACCCGACCCCGACTGGGGATGATGGCGGCTCGACAGTCCCGCAGACCACCGGAGCCGCCCCGTGACCGAGCTGCCCGCCGCGGACGCCGACCCGACCGCCGCCGACCCGGCCGCCGACACCCCGACCGCCGCCGACGCGCCCGCTGACCCGGCCGCCGCGGGACCGCTTGAGGTCGTCGTGGTCACCGGTCTGTCCGGCGCCGGCAAGAACAGCGCCGGCCGGGTGCTCGAGGACCTCGGCTTCTTCGTCGTGGACAACCTGCCGCCGGCCCTGCTGGCGCCGATGGTCGAGCTGGGTGCCCGCGGCGACGTCCGCCGGTTCGCCGCCGTCGTCGACGTGCGCAGCCGGGCCTTCTCCAGCGACCTCGCCGAGTCCATCCGCTCGCTGACCGACGCGGGCCACCGGCCGCGGGTGGTCTACGTGCACGCCCGGGACGAGGTGCTGGTCCGCCGGTACGAGTCCAACCGGCGGGAGCACCCGCTGCAGGGCTCCGGGCGGCTGTCGGACGGGATCGCCGCCGAGCGGGCGCTGCTGACCGGCATCGCCGGGGACGCCGACCTGTGGGTGGACACCTCCGACCTGAACGTCCACCAGCTGCGCGCCACGCTGGAGGCGGCCTTCCTCAGCGAGGGCGCGGTGCCGGAGCTGACGGCCACCGTGCTCAGCTTTGGGTTCAAGTACGGCCTGCCGCTGGACGCCGACCTGGTCGTGGACGCCCGGTTCCTGCCCAACCCGCACTGGGTGCCCGAGCTCCGGCCGCTGACCGGCCAGGACGCCGCCGTCCGGGACCACGTGCTCGGTGCGGCCGACGCCACCGAGTTCCTGGACCGCTACCTGGACGTGCTGCGGCTGTTGGTCCCCGGGTACCGCCGGGAGGGCAAGAAGTACCTGACCCTCGCGGTCGGCTGCACCGGCGGCAAGCACCGGTCGGTGGCCATCGCCGAGGAGTTCGCCCGGCGGCTGTCCGCCGACGGCGTCACCGCCAACGCCCGGCACCGCGACCTGGGTCGCGAGTGACCACGGCGCCGGGACCTGCGGCGCCAGGACCCGCCGCGCCGGGAGCTGCGGTGCCCGGCCCCGAGGCATCCGTACCCACGGCGTCCGGGCCGTCCGTCGTGGCGCTGGGCGGCGGGCACGGCCTCGCGGCGGCGCTGGCCGCCTGGCGCCCGCTGGCCGGCGAGCTGACCGCGGTGGTGACCGTGGCCGACGACGGCGGCTCCTCGGGGCGGATCCGGCGCGAGATGCCGGTGCTGCCGCCCGGCGACCTCCGGATGGCGCTGGCCGCGCTGGCCGGCGACGAGCCCCGGACCCGCGAGATGGCCACCCTGCTGCAGCACCGGCTGGGCGGCAGCGGCGTGCTGGCCGGGCACCCGGTGGGCAACCTGGTGCTGACCGGGCTGACCGAGATGCACGGCGGGGACGCCGTGCGGGCCCTGGACACCCTCGCCGACCTCCTGGGTGCCCGCGGGCGGGTGCTGCCGATGGCCGACGTCCCGCTGGACCTGGTGGCGATCGTGGACACCGTGGACCCCGACGACCCCCAGCGGTCCCGGCACATCCGCGGCCAGGTGGCGATCGCGGCCAGCCCGGACCGGGTCCGCTCCATCCGGGTCACCCCCGCCGACCCCCCGGTGCACCCCGACGTCCTGGCCGCCATCGCCCGCGCCGACGTCGTCAGCCTGGGCCCGGGGTCCTGGTACACCTCCGTCCTGCCGCACCTGCTGGTGCCGCGGCTGCGCGCCGCGCTGGCGGCGAGCTCGGCCCAGGTGGTCGTCGTGCTCAACCTGGAACCGCAGGCGGGCGAGACGGACGACTTCTCCCCGGAGCAGCACCTGCGGGTGCTGCAGGACCACCTGCAGGGCGTGCCGTTGCACACCGTCATCGCCGATGCGGATGCGGTGGTTGACCGCCGTGGTCTGCTGTCAGCTGTGCAGGGATGCGGCGCGACCTTGGTGCTGGCGCCGGTGGCGGCAGCGGACGGACCGCCCCGGCACGACCCGGAGCTGCTGACCGGGGCGCTGGCCTCGGCGCTGCGCGGAGCTCCCGGAGCAGGTGCCCGGTGATGCCGCGCCGGTCCCGGGTGCGGCAGGATCGGACATCGACGGTCCCCACCGCCACCACCGCGAGGCACCCCGCGTGCCCGGTGCGGGGCGGACGGGTCGAGGGGGAGTGGGGCAGCGCATGGCGATGACGGCGATGGTGAAGGACGAGCTCTCCCGGGTGGAGTGCACGAAGACCTCCGAGCGCAAGGCCGAGGTGACGGCGCTGCTGCGCTTCTCCGGCGGGCTGCACATCGTGGGCGGACGGGTGGTCATCGAGGCCGAGCTGGACACCGGCTCCGTGGCCCGCCGCCTGCGCCGCGACATCAGCGAGGTCTACGGCTACACCAGCGGGGTCAGCGTGCTGGCCGGCGGCAACATCCGCCGCGGCGTCCGCTACCTGGTCCGCATCGCCAAGCACGGCGAGGGCCTCGCCCGGCAGACCGGCCTGGTCGACCAGCGGGGCCGGCCGGTGCGCGGGCTGCCGCCGGCGGTCGTCTCCGGCGGTCTCAACGACGCCGAGGCCGCCTGGCGCGGGGCGTTCCTGGCCCACGGCTCGCTCACCGAGCCCGGCCGGTCCTCCTCCCTGGAGGTGACCTGCCCCGGCCCCGAGGCGGCGATGGCGCTGGTGGGTGCCGCCCGCCGGCTGGGCATCGCGGCCAAGGCGCGGGAGGTGCGCGGCGCCGACCGGGTGGTCGTCCGCGACGGCGACGCGATCAGCGCGCTGCTCACCCGGATGGGCGCGCACGAGGCCGTGCTCACCTGGGAGGAGCGGCGGATGCGCCGGGAGGTCCGGGCGACGGCCAACCGGCTGGCCAACTTCGACGACGCCAACCTGCGCCGGTCCGCGCGGGCCGCGGTCGCGGCCAGCGCCCGGGTCGAGCGGGCCCTGGAGATCCTGGCCGACGAGGCCCCCGAGCACCTGCTGGTCGCCGGGCGGCTGCGCCTGGAGCACGGTCAGGCGTCGCTGGAGGAGCTGGGCCAGCGGGCCGACCCGCCGATGACCAAGGACGCCGTCGCCGGCCGGATACGACGGCTGCTGGCGATGGCCGACAAGCGCGCGAAGGACCTGGGCATCCCGGACACCGAGTCCGTCGTCACCGACGACATGATCGGCCCCTGACCCGGGTCCTCACCCGCCCGGGTCACGACCGCCGTCCGCCGGCTCCCCGCCGGGCCCGGGGGTGCCGAAGCAGGGGGTGACCCCGGCCGACGTCGCGACCGGGCGGCGGACGGGGGAGCCAGGTGCGGGGGACCGTCTGGGTGCTCGTGTTCGCCCTCGCCCCGATCATCACCGCCGCGGTCGCCCTGGTCGCCTGGCGCCGCCGCCGGGACAACCCCGCCGCCCGGGCCCTCGCCCTGGTACTCGTCGGGGTCAGCGTCTGGTGCCTGGCCGTCGGGCTGGTCCTGGCGCCCGTCCCGCCGGCCGTCCGGGCCGCGGGCTTCCCGGCGATCTTCCTGGCCGTGGGCGCCACCGTCGTCGGCTTCCTCGCGCTGAGCCGGGTGCTGGCCGACCCCGGGTGGCGGCCGCGCCGCTGGCTGGTGGCCCTGGTGGCCGTCGAGCCGGTGCTGCTCGCGGTGTGCAGCAGCCTGCCGGCGACCACCGACCTGGTCTTCGGCCGTACCGACCTCACCGCGCCCGCCGGCGCGGTGCAGATGATCGGCGGACCGCTCTTCGCCGCGCACTCCGCCTACAGCTACGCGTTCATCGCACTCGGCCTGCTCCGGCTCGCCCGGACCGCCCTGCGGGGTCCGCAGGTCGTCCGCCGCCAGGCCGCCGTCCTGCTGGCCTCGGCGCTCCCGCCGACCGCGGGCAACCTCGTCCTCACCGTGGGCATGCAGGGCAGCGGCGTGGTGGACCTGACGCCGCTGTTCTTCATCGTCACCGGCCTGGTCGCCGGGTGGGCGATCCTCCGCCTCGGCCTGCTGGCGGTCGTGCCCGTCGCCCGCGACCAGGTGGTCGAGACCATGACCGACGGCGTGCTGGTCACCGATGCCGTCGGCCGGGTCATCGACCTCAACCCGGCTGCCCGGGCGCTGCTGACCGCGCTGCGGCCCGGGGCCGGGGCCACCCTGCTGGGCCGTCCGCTGCGGGAGCTCACCGGGCCGGACCTGCTGGACGCGGTGCTCCCCGACGGCCCTGGCGCCGACGGCACCTACTCGACCGGCCGGGCCGTGGTCGAGGCGGCGCCCGGGCGCTGGCTGGACGTGCAGTCGGTCCCGGTCGCCTCCGCCGGACGACGGATCGGGCGGGTCACCGTGGTCCGGGACGTCACCGAGGCCCAGCTCCGGGAGGCCGACCTGCGCCGGCTGGCCCAGCAGCTGGCCGAGCAGGTGGCCACCATCGACCGGCTGCGGGCGACGCTGGCCGAGGAGGCCGTCCGGGACCCGCTCACCGGCCTGCACAACCGCCGGCACCTGGACCGCGCCCTGCTCCACGACCTCGCCAGGTCGGTGGACGAGGGTCTGCCGGTCGCCGTCGTCCTGGTCGACGTGGACCGCTTCAAGTCCGTCAACGACCGCTTCGGCCACGGCACCGGGGACGCCGTGCTGTGCGCGGTGGCCGCCGAGCTGCGGGCCGGCACCCGGACCGGGGACACGGTCGCCCGGGCCGGCGGCGAGGAGTTCGTGCTGGTGCTGCCCGGCGCCGACGAGGCCGAGGCGCTCGCCCGGGCCGAGACGGTGCGGGCCCGGGTCGGTGCCCTGCGGCACCCGGTGCCCGACGGGGTCCTGGCCGTGACGCTGAGCGCCGGGGTCGCGGTGGCCCGGCACGGCGGGCGCGGTGCGGCCGACCTGCTGGCCCGGGCCGACCGGGCGCTCTACCGGGCGAAGAGCGGCGGCCGGGACCGCGTCGTGGTGGCCGGGGACGCCGGTGCAGACGTCCGCGACGTCTTGTCGACCGCCTGACCTGCGAGGACGGGCAGCTCTCGCGCTCCTGGGGCAGGCCGCTAGGGTTCTGTGCGAGGCGGTGTCGTGCGCCCTGCGCGACCCCCGGATGGACATCACACATCGCACCCACGGAGGTCCCAGTGACGGTACGGGTCGGCATCAACGGGTTCGGTCGGATCGGCCGCAACTTCTACCGCGCAGTCGCCGCCAGCGGCCAGGACATCGAGATCGTGGCGGTCAACGACCTCACGAGCAACGACGTCCTCGCGCACCTGCTCAAGTACGACTCGGTCCTCGGGAAGTTCCCCGAGGAGGTCTCCTCGACCGCGGACGGCATCGTCGTCGGCGGCAAGACCATCACCGCGCTGGCCGAGCGCGACCCGGCCAACCTGCCCTGGGGCGACCTGGGCGTGGACGTGGTCATCGAGTCCACCGGCTTCTTCACCAAGGCCGCCGACGCCCGCAAGCACGTCGAGGCCGGTGCCAAGAAGGTCATCATCTCCGCGCCCGCGACCGACGACGACATCACCATCGTCATGGGCGCCAACCACGAGCTGTACGACGGCTCGCAGACCATCATCAGCAACGCGTCCTGCACCACGAACTGCCTGGCCCCGCTGGCCAAGGTGCTCAACGACGCCTTCGGCATCGAGCGCGGTCTCATGACCACGATCCACGCCTACACCGCCGACCAGAACCTGCAGGACGGCCCGCACAAGGACCTGCGCCGCGCCCGCGCCGCCGCGCTGAACATCGTCCCGACCTCGACCGGTGCGGCCAAGGCCATCGGCCTGGTCCTGCCCGAGCTCAAGGGCAAGCTCGACGGCTACGCCCTGCGCGTCCCGGTCCCGACCGGCTCGGCCACCGACCTGACCGTCACGCTGTCCCGCGAGGTCACCGTCGACGAGGTCAACGCCGCCTACAAGGCCGCCGCCGACGGCCCGCTGGCCCCGTACCTGGTCTACACCGACGCCCCGATCGTCTCCTCGGACATCGTCACCGACCCGGCGTCGTGCATCTACGACTCGGGCCTGACCAAGGTCTTCGGCAACCAGGTCAAGGTCGTCGGCTGGTACGACAACGAGTGGGGCTACTCCAACCGGCTGGTCGACCTCACCTCGCTCGTCGGCTCGAAGCTCTGACGATGCGGACCGTCGACGAGCTGATCGCCGAGGGGGTCGAGGGCAAGCGCGTGCTCCTGCGCGCCGACCTGAACGTGCCCCTCGACGACTCCACCGGCGATCGGGTCATCACCGACGACGGCCGGATCCGGGCCAGCCTGCCCACCTTGCAGGCGCTCCGCGACGCCGGCGCCCGCGTCGTCGTCGCGGCGCACCTGGGCCGGCCCAAGGGCGAGCCGGACCCCCGGTTCTCCCTGGCGCCGGTCGCCGCCCGGCTGTCGGAGCTGCTGGGCGTGCCCGTCCCGCTGGCCACCGACACCGCCGGCTCCGGTGCCCAGGCCGCGGTCGCGGCGCTGACCGACGGCGACGTCTGCCTGCTGGAGAACGTCCGCTTCGAGGCGGCCGAGACCAGCAAGGACGACGACGCCCGGGGCGCGCTGGCCGACCGGTTCGCCGCCCTGGCCGACCTCTACGTCGACGACGCCTTCGGGGCCGTGCACCGCAAGCACGCCTCGGTCTACGACGTGGCGCTGCGGCTGCCGCACGCGGCCGGCCGGCTGGTCGCCCGCGAGCTCGAGGTGCTCACCCGGCTGACCGGGGAGCCCCAGCGGCCCTACGTCGTCGTGCTCGGCGGCTCGAAGGTCAGCGACAAGCTCGCCGTCATCGAGTCGCTGCTGCCCACGGTGGACAAGCTGCTGGTGGGCGGCGGGATGTGCTTCACCTTCCTGGCCGCCCAGGGCCACGGGGTCGGCGACTCGCTGCTGGAGACCGACCAGGTGGACACCTGCCGCCGGCTGCTCGAGCAGGCCGGGGACAAGATCGTGCTGCCGGTCGACGTGGTCTGCGCCGAGGCGCTGGTCGCCGACGCCCAGGTCAAGGTGGTGCCGGTGCAGGCCATCCCCGACGGGCTCAAGGGCCTCGACGTCGGCCCGCACACCGTCGAGCTGTTCGCCGGCCAGCTGGCCGATGCGCACACGGTCTTCTGGAACGGCCCGATGGGCGTGTTCGAGCTGGCGCCGTTCACCCACGGCACTCGGGGGGTGGCCACCGCGGTGGCCGCCGTCGACGGGCTGTCCGTGGTCGGCGGCGGCGACTCCGCCGCCGCGGTCCGCCAGCTCGGCCTGGACGAGGACGCCTACGGCCACATCTCCACCGGGGGCGGTGCGTCGCTCGAGTTCCTGGAGGGGCGCGAGCTCCCGGGCCTGGCCGTGCTCGCGGACGGGGCCGTCTGATGGCCCGCACGAAGTCCGGGAAGGTCTACCAGGGTCGCCGGCCGCTCATCGCCGGCAACTGGAAGATGAACCTGACCCACCTGGAGGCCATCGGCCTGGTCCAGAAGGTCGCGTTCGGCCTCAAGGAGCCCGAGCTGGAGGCGGCCGAGGTGGTCGTCGTCCCGCCGTTCACCGCCATCCGCAGCGTGCAGACGCTGGTGCAGGGCGACAAGATCGAGATCGGCTTCGGCGGGCAGGACCTGTCGGTCGCCGACTCCGGTGCCTACACCGGTGAGATCAGCGGCGCCCAGCTCAAGGCGCTGGCCTGCACCTACGTCGTCGTCGGCCACTCGGAGCGGCGGGCGCTGCACGCCGAGACCGACGAGGTCGTGGCGGCCAAGGTGCGCAAGGCGATCGAGCACGAGCTGGTGCCGATCCTGTGCGTGGGGGAGGGGCTCGACGTCCGCAAGGCCGGCGAGCACGTCCCGTACACCACCGCGCAGCTCGATGCGGCGCTCGAGGGCCTGGACGCGGCCACCGTGGCCGGCGTCGTCGTGGCCTACGAGCCGGTGTGGGCGATCGGCACCGGCGAGGTGGCGACCCCCGAGGACGCGCAGGAGGTGTGCGGCGCGATCCGGGCGCGGCTCGCCGAGCGTTTCGGGCCGGAGACCGCCGACGTCGTCCGTATCCTCTACGGGGGTTCGGTGAAGGCCGGCAACACCGCGGGCATCCTCGCCGGACCGGACGTGGACGGGGCACTGGTGGGCGGCGCGAGCCTGGACGCCGACGAGTTCGTCTCCATCTGCCGCACCGCAGCCGAGAGCCGCTGACCCGCAGGGGCGGCGGCCCACCCACCGGAGGACCGCCGCCCCCGTGAGGCCCCACCCGCACCGGTCCCGTGCCGTCCTCGCCCTGCTCGTGCTGGTCGCCCTCCTGGCCGGCTGCAGCGGGGGCGACCCCGCCGACAGCTCGGTGCCGACGGTCGGGGGCACCCCCGACGGCGGGCTGGACGGCGTCCGGTCCCCGTCGGAGGCCCAGGGCGGCACCCTGCGACTGGTCACCGCGCAGGTGGACAGCCTGGATCCGCAGCGGTCCAACGTGCCGGCCATCTGGAACCTGATGCGGCTCTACACCCGCACGCTGGTCACCTACTCGAGCACCCCGGGCAGCACCGACCAGCTCGTGCCCGACCTCGCCACCGACCTCGGGACGACGCCGGACGGCGGGGTCACCTGGCGGTTCACGCTGCGCCCCGGGGCGGTCTTCGAGACCGGCCGGCCGATCACCAGCCGCGACGTCAAGTACGGCATCGAGCGATCCTTCGCCGTCGACGTGGTGAGCGGCGGGCCGAACTTCGTGCTGGACCTGCTGGACCCCGACAGCCTCTACGCCGGGCCCTACCAGGACGAGTCGCCGGACCGCCTGGGCCTGACCACCATCGCCACCCCGGACGACGCGACGATCGAGTTCACCCTCTCCCGCGCCGCACCGGACTTCCCGTTCGTGCTGGCGCTGCCGTCGTCGTCCCCGGTGCCGGTGGAGAACGACACCGGTGCGGGCTACGAGGCCGACCCGGTCTCGTCGGGGCCCTACGCGATCACCTCGGTCGACCCGCAGACCGGGATCGTGCTGGACCGCAACCCGGCCTGGACGCCCGACAGCGACCCGGTGCGCACCGCCCTGCCCGACCAGGTGGTCGTCCGGACCGGGCTGACCGGGCTGGACCGCGACCAGGCGCTGCTGGCCGGGTCAGCGGACGTCGACCTGTCGGGCATCGGGGTGCAGCAGGCCACCGTGAACCGGTTCGCCGAGGACGAGGACCTGGCCGGCCGGGTCGACGACCTGACCACCGGGTCGCTGCGCGTGCTGGCGCTGCCCACCACCGTGGAGCCGATGACGGTCCCGGACTGCCGGGCCGCGGTGGCCGCTGTCGTGGACCGGGCCGACGTGCAGGACGCCCTGCAGGACCTCGGCGACGCGGTGCGCAGCTCGGTGCTGTGGCCCCGCTCGCTCCCCGGCGGCCCCGCCGACCCGGACCCGGCGGCCGACCTGGACGCCGCGCGGCAGGCGCTGGCCGCGTGCGGTCGACCCGACGGCTTCGCGGTGACGATGGCCGTCCCCGACGTGCCCATGTCGGTGTCCGTCGCCGAGCGGCTGGTCGCCCAGTTCGCGCAGGTGGGCATCGTGGTGACCCTCGCCCCGCTGGACGCCACCACCTACTACACCGCCGGCATCGGCTCACCGGCCGCGATCAACGGCGGCCAGTACGGGATGGTGCTGGCCAGCTACGCCGCCGACCTGCCGACCCCGGCCTCGTTCCTGGTCCCGCTGGTGGACGGACGGTCGATCACCGAGCAGGCCGGCAACGCCAACTACGCGCTGCTGAACGACCCCGGGGTGGACGCCGCCGTCGACGCCGCGGTGGGGGCCGGGGACGTCGCCGCCTGGGCGGCGGTCGCGGACACCGCGCTGGCCACCCACGCCCTCGTGCCGCTGGCCGAGACCCGGGTGCAGCTGCTGGCCGGCCAGCGGCTGCGCAACGGGGTCGTCATGCTGCCCTACAACGGCTACGACGTGGCCACGGCCGGCGTGGTCGGCGGCTGACCGGCGTCCCGTAGGCTGGTCCGTCGGCTGCCCGCTCGAACTGGAGAACCCGTGATCGAGATCGTCCTGAACGTGCTGCTGGTGCTCACCAGCCTGCTGCTCATCGTGCTCATCCTGCTGCACCGCGGCAAGGGCGGTGGGCTCTCCTCCATGTTCGGCGGCGCCGCGTCGTCCTCGCTGTCCGGGTCCTCGGTGGTCGAGAAGAACCTCAACCGGCTGACCGTCTTCACCGCGGCCATCTGGACCGTGTGCATCATCGGGCTGGGCATCCTCCTCAAGGTCTGACGCCCGCCATCCGGTCGGGCAACACCGACCTGACCAGGACTTTCCCGTCTCCTCATCGTGACCTGGGTGTCACCTGAGTGGGCCTACACTCCACGCCGCGGGGGTTCGGACGGGAAACCTGAGGGTGGGAGCGCACGTGGCTGGTGGGAGCGCGATCCGGGGCAGCCGGGTCGGGGCAGGTCCGATGGGTGAGTCCGAGCGGGGGGAGTCGGCCCCGCGGGTGCGGGTCGTCTTCTGGTGCGCCAAGCGCCACGACACCCCGATCGCCTTCGCGCACGACGTCGAGGTCCCCGAGACCTGGGACTGCCCGCGCTGCGGGCTCCCGGCCGGCCAGGACGAGCAGAACCCGCCGCCGCCGCCGCGCAACGAGCCGTACAAGACGCACCTGGCCTACGTCCGGGAACGCCGGACCGACGCCGACGGCGACGCCCTCCTCGAGGAGGCGCTCAGCAAGCTCCGCGCCCGACGCGGAGCATGACGACAGGACGCCGCCGCCCGGCTCAGCCGAGCTGGGAGGCGGCGTCCTGGTCGAGCATCCAGCGGGTGTCCCGGCGCCCCACGGCGCCGGCCGCCGGCAGGCTCGCCGGCGTCTCGCCACCGGACAGCGCCCGGGCCACGGCCTCGGCCTTGCCCTCGCCGGAGACCAGCAGCCACACCTCGTCGGCGGCGGTGATCGTGGCGAACCCCAGGCTCACCCGGGTGGGGGGCGGCTTGGGGCAGTCGCGGACGGCGACCACCGCCCGGTCGTCGCCGACCGCGGGGGAGTCCGGGAAGATCGAGGCCACGTGGCCCTCGGGCCCGACGCCGAGCAGCAGCACGTCGATCCGCGGCAGCGCCCCGCCGCCGACCCGGGTGAGCTCCGCGGCGTAGGCGGCCGCGGCGTCCTCCGGCTCGGCGAAGCCGGCGTCCGAGGCCGGGATCGCGTGCACCCGGTCGGCCGGGACGCCGACGACGTCCAGCAGCGCCTCGCGGGCGCCCTTCTCGTTGCGGTCGTCGTCGTCGGCGGCCACCCAGCGCTCGTCGCCCCACCACACGTCGACGGCATTCCAGTCGACCGCCGAGCCGGCCGCGGCGACCGCGCGCAGCACCGCGGTGCCGATGCCCCCGCCGGTCAGCACCACCGAGGCGGTGCCGTGCTCGGCCTGGGCCGCGGCCAGCCGCGCCACCAGCTCCCGGGCCACCGTGGCGGCCAGGTCGTCGGCGTCGGGCCGGACGACGACCTCCGGGCTGCTCACGCCTCCGCCGGGGAGTCGTCGCCGCCGTCGTCGTCGCCCGGGCCGGTGCCGGTCTGCGCGACCTCGTCGTCCTCGGTCGAGTCCGCGGGCACCGTGGGAGCCGGCTGCACGGGGCGCATGGGGTCGAACCAGCGGTGCTCGCGGACCGCCGGGCGGTCGGCCAGCCCGGTCAGGCCGGTGGCCGCCTCCAGGGCCTCGCGGTAGGGCTCGTCGGAGTCCAGCCGCTTCATCTCCTCGCCGATCAGCTCGCCGAGGGACCGCTTGGTGAGCGCGACGGTGGAGTCGGGCCGGTAGGGCTGGCTGATGACCGCCCCGCCCTTGCGGTCGTCGGTGAGCCGGACCTCCTCGTCCTGGTCCAGCGTCAGGACGACGGTGTCGATGCCCTTGGACCCGGTGCTGCGCTGCCCGGCCTCGACGGTGACCTTGCAGCCGCAGCGGGCGCTGAGCCAGCCGGCGACCAGCTGGGCGGTGGGGTTCTCCGGGTCGCCGACCACCTGGCCCGCGAGCACCTGCACCGGGCCACCGCGGCGACCGACCACGGCGTCCAGGGTGGAGGCCAGCGTGGACCGCCAGGGCGTGCTCCGGGTCCAGGCCAGGTCGGTGTCGCCGGGGGCGAAGTCCTCGGCCCGCTGCCGCAGCGCCGCGACGCCGTCGGCGGCCATCAGGCTGTCGGTGACCCGCCGGTTGGCGATCACACCCAGCGCGTCGGTCTCGATGCGGTCGGGGGCGGCGGAGAACCACCAGGTGACGACGGGGGCGTCGGCGGCGAGCAGCGGCAGCACGACGGACTCCGCGTGCAGGCCGAGCCGGCCGTACATCCGCATGACCACGGCCTCGCCGGGGCCCAGCCGGCCGCCGATGAGCACCTCGGCGTCCAGCCGCGGGGACGGCGCCTCGACCTGGCGGCGGACGACCACCAGCAGCCGGCACGGGTGCACCTCGGCGGCGGCGGCCGCAGCGGCCTCGGCCTCGGCGACCCGGTCCTCGTCGGCCACGACGACCAGGGTCAGCGCGACCCCGCTCATCACCGCACCACCGGTGCGGCGCTGCGCGGCGAGCTCCTTGACGATCGCGGAGCCGTTGGTGTCCCACAGCGTGCTCACTTGGGGTCCTCCAGGAGTCGGTGGGGTGCGGTCACGGCCGGCGCCATGCCCGGCCCTCGGAGGCGAGCATCTCGTCGGCGGCCCGCGGGCCCCACTCGCCGGCCCGGTAGGAGAACGGGGTGGTGCTGGACCAGTACTCCTCCAGCGGGTCGATGACCGCCCAGGAGGCCTCGACCTCGGCGTTGCGCGGGAAGAGCGTCGCGTCGCCCAGCAGCACGTCCAGCAGCAGCCGCTCGTAGGCCTCCGGGGAGGACTCGGTGAACTGCTCGCCGTACAGGAAGTCCATCGACACGTCGCGGACCTCCATCACGCTGCCCGGCACCTTCGACCCGAACTTGAGGGTGACCCCCTCGTCGGGCTGCACCCGGACGACGAGCTGGTTGTGGCCGAGCTCCTCGGTGTCGGTGGGCGCGAAGGGCAGGTGCGGGGCCTTTCGGAACGACAGCGCGATCTCGGTGACCCGGCGGGGGAGCCGCTTGCCGGTGCGCAGGTAGAACGGGACGCCGGCCCAGCGCCGGGTCTCCACGCCCAGCCGGACGGCGGTGTAGGTCTCGGTGCGGGAGTCCTCGGCGACGCCGTCCTCCTGCCGGTAGCCCTTGGCCCGCTGGCCGGCGAGCCAGCCCTGCTCGTACTGGCCGCGGACGGCGAAGCGGGCCATGTCCTTGGGCACCGAGATGGCCCGCAGCACCTTGAGCTTCTCGGTGCGGATCTCCTCGGCGGAGAACTCGACGGGCTCCTCCATCGCGGTGAGCGCGAGCAGCTGCAGCAGGTGGTTCTGCAGCACGTCGCGGGCGGCGCCGGTGCGCTCGTAGAACTCCGCGCGCCCGCCGATGCCGACGTCCTCGGCCATGGTGATCTGCACGGAGTCGACGTGCGCGCCGTTCCAGACCGGCTCGAAGAGGGTGTTGGCGAAGCGCAGGGCCAGGAGGTTCTGCACCGTCTCCTTGCCCAGGTAGTGGTCGATGCGGAAGACGTCGTCGGCGCTGAAGACCGAGTCGACCAGCCCGTTGAGCTCGCGACTGGAGGGCAGGTCGGTGCCGAACGGCTTCTCCACGACCACCCGGCGCCAGCGGTCGGAGGTGCTCTCGGCCATCCCGGTGCGCTGCATCTGCTTGAGGACGACGGGGAACATGCTCGGCGGGATGGACAGGTAGAACGCCGCGTTCCCGCCGATGCCGTGGCTGCCCTCCAGCTCGCCGAGGGTGCGGGCGAGCTCGTCGAAGGCGTCGTCGTCGTCGAAGGAGCCCTGGATGAAGCGGACCGAGTTCGACAGCCGCTCCCAGACCTCCTCGCGCCACGGGGTGCGGGCGTGCTCGCGGGCCGCGGTGCGGGACAGCTCGGCGAAGTCGACGTCGTCCCAGTCGCGGCGGGCGAAGCCCAGCAGCGCGAAGTTGGTGGGGAGCAGGCCGCGGTTGGCGAGGTCGTAGACCGCCGGCAGCAGCTTCTTGCGGGCGAGGTCCCCGGTGATGCCGAAGACCACGAGGGCACAGGGTTCGGGGACCCGGGGCAACCGCCGGTCCCTCGGGTCGCGCAACGGGTTGGTGGTCATCCGTCCCTCAGGTGCTGTGGGGTGGTGGGGGACAACAGGGGCCGGCGCGGCGGTGCGCCGGCCCCCGGTCAGGAGTCCTTCGACTACTTCTTGTCCTTGAGCTGTTCGGCCACCGACGTCGAGAGTTCATCCCAGGCGTCGTTGAACTTCTGCACGCCCTCGGTCTCCAGCACGGCGAACACGTCGTCCAGGTCGACCCCGGCGTCGGTCACCGACTGCATGACGGCCGCGGCGTCGGCGTAGGTGTCAGTCACCGGGCGGCCGACCTGGCCGTGGTCGGCGAAGGCCTGCATGGTCTTCTCCGGCATCGTGTTCACGGTGTCGGCGCCGACCAGCTCGGACAGGTACATCGTGTCGCTGTAGTCGGGGTTCTTCACCCCGGTGGAGGCCCACAGCGGGCGCTGCTTGCTGGCGCCCCGAGCCTCGAGGGCCTTCCAGCGGTCGGAGGAGAAGATCTCCTCGTAGGCCTCGTAGGCCAGCTGGGCGTTGGCGATGCCAGCCTTGCCCTTGAGGGAGGGGTCGGCACCGGCGTCGTCCAGGCGCTTGTCGATCTCGGTGTCCACGCGGGACACGAAGAAGGACGCGACGCTCTCGATGCCCTCGAAGCTCGCCTCGGGGTCCTCGGCGCGCTTCTCCAGGCCGGCGAGGTAGGCCTCCATGACGGCCTTGTAGCGCTCGAGGCTGAAGATGAGGGTGACGTTGACGCTGATCCCGTTGGCGATCGTCTCGGTGATGGCCGGCAGGCCCTCGACGGTGGCCGGGATCTTGATGAACAGGTTCGGCCGGTCGACCAGCCACCACAGGTGGGCGGCCTCGGCGGCGGTCGCGTCGGTCTCGTGGGCCAGCCCGGGGGCGACCTCGAGGGAGACGCGGCCGTCGCGGCCGGTGCGGGCGGCGACCGGCGCGAGCAGGTCGCAGGCGTCCCGGACGTCGGAGGCGGTGATGGTGCGCAGCGCCTCCTCGACCGAGACCCCGCGGACGGCCATGGCGTGCAGCTGGTCGTCGTAGGACTCCGAGCCGCTGATCGCGGCGGCGAAGATCGACGGGTTCGTGGTGACGCCGACGACGGAGTGCTCGTCGACCAGGGACTGCAGGTTGCCGCTGCGGATCCGGTCGCGGGACAGGTCGTCCAGCCACACGGCGACACCCGCCTTCGACAGGCTCGCCAGGTTCTCGTTCTGGGTCATCTCGGTGTCCCTCTCTACTTCTGGTCGCCGGTGCGCTGGGTGTGCAGGCCGCCGACGACGTCGCCGCCGGCGGAGAGGCCGGTGCCCGCGGACGCGGCCTGGATGCTCTCGCGGGCCGCGGCCACGACGGCCTCGGCGGTGAGCCCGAACTCCTCGTAGAGCTTCGTGTACGGGGCGCTGGCGCCGTAGTGGTCCAGCCCGATGATCCGGCCGGCGTCGCCGACGAAGTCGCGCCAGCCCATGGCGATGGCGGCCTCGATGGAGACCCGGGCCTTGACCGACGGGGGGAAGACCTCGTCGCGGTAGGCCTGGTCCTGCTCGGCGAACCACTCCTGGCACGGGATGGAGACCACCCGGGTCGGGGTGCCCGCGGCCTCGAGCTGCTCGCGCGCGGCGACGGCGATCTGCACCTCGGACCCGGTGCTCATCAGGATCACCTCGGGGGTGCCGGAGCTGGCCTCGGCCAGCACGTAGGCGCCCTTGGCGGTGCCCTCGGCCGAGCCGAACTCGGCGCGGTCCACGATCGGCAGGTTCTGCCGGGACAGGATGATGCCGGCGGGCCGGTCGTCGTGCTCGAGGATGGTGCGCCAGGCGACCGCGGTCTCGTTGGCGTCGGCCGGGCGGACGACGTCCAGGCCGATGATCGCCCGCAGCGCGGCCAGGTGCTCGATCGGCTGGTGCGTCGGGCCGTCCTCGCCCAGGCCGATGGAGTCGTGCGTCCACACGTAGGTGACCGGCAGCTGCATGAGCGCGGCGAGCCGGACGGCGGGGCGCATGTAGTCCGAGAACGTCAGGAACGTGCCGCCGTAGACGCGGGTGCCGCCGTGCAGCGCGATGCCGTTCATGATCGAGCCCATGGCGTGCTCGCGGATGCCGAAGTGCAGCGTGCGGCCGTAGGGGCCACCGCTCCACATCTTGGTCTGGTGCACCGAGGGCAGGAACGAGGGCTCGCCCTCGACCGCGGTGTTGTTGGACTCGGCCAGGTCGGCCGACCCGCCCCACAGCTCCGGCAGCGCCGGGTAGATGGCGGCCAGCACGGCACCGGAGGCCTTGCGGGTGGCCATGCCCTTGGGGTCGGCGTCGAAGGTCGGCAGCGCGTCGGCCCAGCCCTCGGGGAGGGTGCGGGTCGTCATGCGGTCGAACAGCGCGGCCTGGTCGGCGTTCGCCGAGCGCCAGGCGTCGAAGCGGGGCTGCCACTCGGCGCGGGCGGCCTGCCCGCGCTCGATCACCTTGCGGGTGTGCGCGATGACCTCGTCGGCGACCTCGAAGGTCTGCGCCGGGTCGAAGCCGAGGATCTCCTTGGTGGCCGCGACCTCGTCGTCGCCGAGGGCGGAGCCGTGCGCGGCGCCGGTGTTCTGCTTGTTCGGCGCCGGCCATGCCAGCACCGTGCGCATCACGATCAGCGAGGGACGGCCGGTCTCGGCCTTCGCGGCGGTCAGCGCGGCGTCCAGGGAGGCGAGGTCCTCGCCGTCGGCGACGTGCTGGACGTGCCAGCCGTAGGCCTCGTAGCGCTTGCCGACGTCCTCGGTGAAGGCGACGGTCGTGTCGTCCTCGATGGAGATCTTGTTGTCGTCGTAGACGACGACGAGGTTGCCCAGCTGCTGCGTGCCGGCCAGCGAGGACGCCTCGCCGGAGATGCCCTCCTCCATGTCGCCGTCGGAGGCGATCGCCCAGATGGTGTGGTCGAAGAGGCTGTCGGCGGACGGGTCCGTCGTCGGGTCCCAGATGCCGCGCTCGCGGCGGGCGGCCATGGCCATGCCGACCGCGTTGCCCACGCCCTGGCCCAGCGGGCCGGTGGTGGTCTCGACGCCGGTGGTGTGGCCGACCTCGGGGTGGCCCGGGGTCCTGGAGCCCCAGGTGCGCAGCGCCTTGAGGTCGTCGAGCTCCAGGCCGTAGCCGGAGAAGTAGAGCTCGGTGTAGAGCGTCAGCGCGGTGTGGCCGGGGGAGAGGACGAAGCGGTCGCGGGCGACCCAGTTCGGCTCCGACGGGTCGTGCTTGAGGTGCTTCTGGAAGAGCAGGTAGGCCAGCGGGGCCAGGCTCATCGCCGTCCCGGGGTGGCCGTTGCCGGTCTTCTGGACGGCGTCCATCGCCAGCACGCGGGCGGTGTCGATCGCCCGGCGGTCCAGCTCGGTGAAGCCCTCGGGGAGGGTGGGGTTCGGCTGCTCGGGCGCGCCGGTCGGGCTGTCGGTCGCGGCCTCGGCCGGGGCCTCGGACTCGGTGCTCTTGTCTGCCATCTGGCGGGTGCTCCCTCGGGATCGGTCATGGGTCGGGGGCGATGCCGGGGTGACTGCCGGTCGTCGTCGTTGCCGACCTGGGCCCTACCCGCGAGGCGCGCACCATCAACGTCGGGAACCCTAGTGGTAGGGAAGGACCGCACCCGGTCTCGGGGCTAGAGTGGGGTCGACCTCTGCCCGCCCCGGTCTGAATGGTGTGAGTCGACTCGTGACCTCCGTGGCCGAACGGCGTGCCGTGGTGCGGCGTACCCCGCCGCTGGCCCTGGTGGGCGCCTACGTCTCGCTCACCAAGCCCAAGCTGGTCGAGCTGCTGCTGGTGACCACGCTCCCGGCGATGATGCTGGCCGCCGGCGGCTGGCCCGGGACGGGCCTCGCGCTGGCCACCCTGGTCGGCGGCATGCTGGCCGCGGGTGCGGCCAACACGATCAACTGCTGGTACGACCGCGACATCGACCGGATCATGTCGCGCACCCGCGACCGGCCGATCGTCACCGGCGTCATCAGCCCGCGCTCGGCGCTGATCTTCGGCGTCCTGCTGGCCTGGGTCTCCCTGGTCGTGCTCGGGGTCTTCACCACGCCGCTGGCCACCGCGCTGACCGCCGTGGCGATGCTGGCCTACTCGGTCTTCTACACGATGGTGCTCAAGCGCCGGACCCACCACAACACGGTGTTCGGCGGCCTCCCCGGCGCGGCCCCGGTGCTCATCGGCTGGGCCGCGGTCACCGGGTCGTTGGCCTGGCCGGCCGTGGTGTTCTTCGGCATCGTCTTCTGCTGGCAGATGCCGCACTTCTGGGCGCTGGCCAGCCGCTACCGCTACGACTACTTCCGCGCCGGCGTCCCGATGCTGTCGGTGGTGGCCGGCCCGGTCAGCGTCGGACGGCAGTCCATCGCGTGGGCCTGGGGCACGCTCGCCGTGTCGGCCCTGATGGTGCCGGTGACCCCGGGGCTGGGCTGGATCGCGGGCGTCCCGGTCATCGCGCTGGGTGCCTGGTACGTCTACGAGTCGCACGCCTGGCTGGCGCGGATCCGCGGCGGCGGCGCCGACCGCCCGATGCGGCTGTTCTCGGTGTCGATCACCTACATGACCCTGCTGTCCATCGCCCTGGTCGTCGACGTCCTCGTCTGACGGTGCACGTCGATCGCGCGGCGACCGATGGCCGGTCGCTGTGCTCGCCTAGGCGCCCTGCTGCGTCGACCGACAGCTGAGCGGGCGCGGGGACGCCGGCTATCCACGCTGAGCTGCCACTCGACGTCCTGCCGCGGGTGTGACCGCACGCCGCGCGTCCGGTGACGGCTCAGCGTGGACCCGCAGGCCGGCCATCCACGCTGAGCCGTCAGCCGACGATGACGTGCCTGGATGGCCGGCGCCGCTCGTCGAGTGACAGCTGACCGCGGTCCTGGATGCCGCCGGGCCGCACTGAGCTGTCACTCGACGGTGGTGAAGCTGGTGCTGGGCCCGGGTGGCCGGGGCCAGGGCGCCGGCTGACGGGTGAGCGTGGATGCGGGGGCTGTTGATCCACGCTGAGCCGTCACTCGACGGCGATGCGCCCGGATGGCCGGCGTCGGCCCGTCGAGTGGCGGCTGAGCGCGGTGCTGGGCGTCGCCGGACCGCACTGAGCTGTCACGCGACGCCGCGGAGGCGCCCCAGGGGTCAGCGGGTGGTGGCGAAGGCGTCGGCGGCGGGCTCGAGGGTGGCCTCGGTGCGCGGGCCGCGGACCGCCCAGAGCAGCCGGGCGGTGTAGGCGGTGATCAGCACGGCGCCGGCCATGTGCAGCAGCACCAGGACGACGGGCAGGCCGGTGAAGTACTGCACGTAGCCGATCACGCCCTGGGCCAGCTCGACCACCAGCAGGTCTCGGGCGGCCCGGCGGACCCGACTGGCGGAGTCGGTGGCGTAGAGGGCCACCAGCAGCGCGACGGTCAGCCCGATGAGCAGGAAGACGACGTCGGCGTGCAGCTGGCTGACCAGCTCGGGGTCGAGGCCGGTGCGCCCGGCCTCCGGGTCGCCGCTGTGCGGGCCGGACCCGGTGACGACGGTGCCGAACACCTGGACGGCGCCCACCGCCACGGCGATCCCGGTGATCAGCAGGGCGATCGGACGGCGGACCAGCAGCTGGCCCACGCCGGGCTCCCGGGAGCGCAGCCACAGCGTGGTCGCCACCGCCACCAGCACCATCGACACCAGGAAGTGCGCGGCGACCGTCCACGGGTTCAGGCCGGTGAGCACGGTGACCCCGCCGAGCAGGGCCTGCGCCGGGATGCCCAGGAAGCTGCCGATCGCCCACTTCCGCAGCTCGCGGCGGGCCGAGCGCCACACCACGACGACGGTGGCGATCGCGATGACCGCCAGGGCGAAGGTCAGCAGCCGGTTGCCGAACTCGATGAGCCCGTGGCCGGCGAGCTCGGCGGTGGGGGTGATCGAGCCGTCGGTGCACTCGGGCCAGGTGGGGCAGCCCAGGCCCGAACCGGTGAGCCGGACCGCACCCCCGGTGACGACGATCAGGCCGTTGGCGACGGCGTTGGCGAGGGCCACGCGGCGGACGACGACAGAGGAGACCGGCACGGGTCCCAGGGTAGGTGGCCGCGCCCCCGACCCGGTGTTCGCCTGCGGCGAATGCGGGAAGGACGGGGGGTGCGGACGCGCTGTGCACGGCAGCGCGCGGCCACCGACCCAACCCCGGTCGGGGAGGGCCGACGCAGGACGACCCCCAGGAGTGACACCGTGACCGATCCCTTCGACACCGGCTCCGGCAGGAGCCCGTTCGACGACTTCTTCTCCGCCTTCCTCTCCTCCGGCGCGCGGCGCGGCATGCAGCGCGTGGACATCACCCAGCTGCTCTCCGACCACGCCCGCCAGGTCGTCTCCGCCGCCGCCCGCCAGGCCGCGGCCTGGGGCGGCCGGGACCTGGACGCCGAGCACCTGCTGTGGGCGCTGGCCGGCCACGAGCCCACCCGCGGGCTGCTGGCCCGCGCCGGCGCCGACCCCGAGCAGCTGCGCGCCCAGCTCGAGGGCGCCCTGCGCCGCGGCGAGCCGACCGAGCAGCCCCCGGTGCTGACCCCGGCGGCCAAGCGGGCCCTGCTCGACGCCCACCAGGTGTCCCGCGCCAGCGGCTCCACCTACATCGGCCCCGAGCACCTGCTGTTCGCCCTCGCCCTGAACCCCGAGTCCGGGGCCGGCCGGTTCCTCGGCGGTTCCCGCGTCACGCCCGAGGCGCTGCAGCGCGCCGCGGCCGGCGTCCCGGCCGCGGGCGGTGGCTCCGGCGAGCAGCCTCCCTCGACCACGCCCACGCTGGACGAGTACGGCCGCGACCTGACCGCGATGGCCCGCGACGGCAAGATCGACCCGGTCATCGGCCGGGCCTCGGAGATCGAGCAGACCATCGAGGTGCTGTCCCGCCGCAACAAGAACAACCCGGTGCTGATCGGCGAGGCCGGCGTCGGCAAGACCGCGATCGTCGAGGGCATCGCCGCCGCGATCGTGGCCGGCGACGTCCCCGACCAGCTGCGCGGACGACGGCTGGTGGAGCTGGACCTCACCGGCCTGGTCGCCGGCACCCGCTACCGCGGGGACTTCGAGGAGCGGCTGAAGAAGGTCATCGACGAGATCCGGGAGAACTCGGACTCCGTGCTGGTCTTCGTCGACGAGCTGCACACCGTCGTCAACGCCGGTGGCTCCGAGGGCTCGGCGGGTGCGGGCAACATGCTCAAGCCGGCCCTGGCCCGCGGCGAGCTGCACGTCATCGGGGCGACCACCCTGGACGAGTACCGCACCAGCATCGAGAAGGACCCGGCCCTGGAGCGGCGCTTCCAGCCGATCCTGGTTCCCGAGCCCAGCGTGCTGGACACCATCGAGATCCTGCGCGGCCTGCGGGACCGCTACGAGGCCCACCACCAGGTCCGCTTCACCGACGAGGCCGTGGTGGCCGCGGCCGAGCTGTCCGACCGCTACGTCGCCGACCGGTTCCTGCCCGACAAGGCCATCGACCTCATCGACCAGGCCGGTGCCCGGGTGCGGCTGCGGGTGAAGACGCCGACCACCGACCTGCGCTCGCTGGAGCAGGAGGTCGACCGGCTGGGCCGGGAGAAGGACCAGGCGGTGGCCGCCGAGCAGTACGAGCAGGCCTCCGCGCTGCGCGACGAGCTCGCCGCGGCCCAGCAGCGCCTGGACCAGGCCCGCACCGGCGGGGACGCCGGCATCCCGGAGGTGGGGGTGGCCGAGATCGCCGAGGTGGTCTCCCGCTCCACCGGCATCCCGGTGGCCCAGCTGACCGAGGAGGAGCGCGACCGCCTGCTGCGGCTGGAGGACGTGCTGCACGCCCGCGTCGTCGGCCAGGACGAGGCCGTCGAGGTGGTCTCCGAGGCCATCCGCCGGTCCCGCGCGGGGCTGGGCGACCCGGACCGGCCGATCGGCAGCTTCCTGTTCCTGGGCCCGACCGGCGTCGGCAAGACCGAGCTGGCCCGCGCACTGGCCGAGGCGCTGTTCGTCGACCAGGACAAGATGGTCCGGCTGGACATGAGCGAGTTCCAGGAGCGGCACACCGTCAGCCGGCTCGTCGGCTCGCCCCCCGGGTACGTGGGCTACGAGGACGCCGGTCAGCTGACCGAGGCGGTCCGCCGCAACCCGTACTCGGTGGTGCTGCTCGACGAGGTGGAGAAGGCGCACCCGGACGTGTTCAACACGCTCCTGCAGCTGCTGGACGACGGCCGGCTCACCGACAGCCAGGGCCGCACGGTGTCCTTCGCGAACACCGTCGTGGTCATGACGTCGAACCTGGGCTCGGAGGCGATCGTCAACGCCGCCCGCGGGCCGCTGGGCTTCACGTCCGCCGACGGCGGCGGCAACGACGTGCGGAACGCCGTGATGCGGCGGCTCAAGGAGTCCTTCCGGCCCGAGTTTCTCAACCGGATCGACGAGATCGTCGTCTTCCGGCAGCTGGAGACCGAGCAGCTGGCCCGGATCACCGACCTGCTGCTGGACGAGACCCGTCGTCGGCTGTCGGCGCAGGACATCGAGGTGGAGTTCACCCCGGGGGCGGTGACCTGGCTGGCCGAGCGCGGCCACGAGCCGGCCTTCGGTGCCCGTCCACTGCGCCGGGCGATCCAGCGGTCGGTGGACAACCCGCTGTCCCGGATGGTGCTGTCCGGCGACCTGGGCAAGGGCGCGCGGCTGCGGGTGGACGTCGTCGACGGCGAGCTGGACTTCGCCGTCCAGGAGCCGGCGGCCGTCTGACCTGGCACCCGGTGCCACGACTGCGGGGAGGGGTCCGTCGGGACCCCTCCCCGCGGCCGTGACCGGCGCGTTCGGGTTAGGGCGACCTTGCTTGCGGGCTCCGGGAAATAGCGCACACTCGTGTTGTGGAATCCACTGCGGCGCAGTCCGCCCGGTCCTCGGCCCCGGCCGACGACGGGCGCACCCGCGACCGCGTGACCGGTCTGCTGCTGGAGCACGGCGCGCAGACCGCCACCGAGCTGGCGACCCGGCTGGGTGTCTCGCCGGCCGCCGTCCGCCGGCACCTGGACTCCCTGGTCGCCGAGGGCCGCGTCGCCGAGCGTGCACTGCCCGGGTCGGTCCGCGGCCGCGGCCGCCCGGCGCGGCACTTCGTGCTCACCGACGCCGGCCGGTCGGGCTTCCCGCACGCCTACGACGACCTGGCGCTCACCGCGCTGCGGTTCGTCGCGGCGCACGGCGGGCCCGACGCCGTCCGGGACGTCGCCGAGCAGCAGCTGGCCGGCCTCGAGCAGCGATGCTCGACCGCCGTCGAGCGGGCCGCGGCGACCACCGGTCCCGAGCCCGTGGACCGGGCCCAGGTGCTCGCCGAGGCGCTCACCGCCGAGGGCTACGCTGCCTCGGCCTCGGCGATCTCCAGCGGCGGGCAGCTGTGCCAGCACCACTGCCCGGTCGCGCACGTCGCCGCGGAGTTCCCGCAGCTGTGCGAGGCCGAGACCGCGGTCATCGGCCGCCTGGTCGGCACGCACGTGCAGCGGCTGGCCACCATCGCCCACGGCGACGGGATCTGCACCACCCACATACCCGGGACCCCCCGGAGCGGGAACACAACCCGCCCCGGGAGCCCTGTACCGAACGAGCGGGCGGACGCGCGCCGCCCCGCACCGAGCCACACCCGACAGAACGCCCGGGAGAGGACATCCGCATGACCACCACAGAGCAGCCGGTCACCCCCCTGACCCAGGACGAGCAGATCGACCAGCTCGGCCGCTACAAGTACGGCTGGGCCGACGCCGACGTCGCCGGCGCCTCCTCGCGCCGCGGCATCGACGAGGAGGTCGTGCGCGACATCTCCCGTCGGAAGAACGAGCCCGAGTGGATGCTCGAGCGCCGCCTCAAGGCCCTCAAGCTCTTCGGCAAGAAGCCCATGCCCGACTGGGGCTCGGACCTCTCCGGCATCGACTTCGACAACATCAAGTACTTCGTGCGGTCGACGGAGAAGCAGGCCGCGACCTGGGACGACCTCCCGGCCGACATCAAGAACACCTACGACAAGCTGGGCATCCCCGAGGCCGAGAAGCAGCGCCTGGTCTCCGGTGTCGCTGCCCAGTACGAGTCCGAGGTCGTCTACCACTCGATCCGCGAGGACCTCGAGGAGCAGGGCGTCCTGTTCCTGGACACCGACACCGCGCTGCGCGAGCACGAGGACCTGTTCCGCGAGTACTTCGGCTCGGTGATCCCGTCCGGGGACAACAAGTTCTCCGCGCTGAACACCGCCGTGTGGTCCGGTGGCTCCTTCATCTACGTGCCCCCGGGCGTCAACGTGGAGATCCCGCTGCAGGCCTACTTCCGGATCAACACCGAGAACATGGGCCAGTTCGAGCGGACGCTGATCGTCGTCGACGAGGGCGCCTACGTGCACTACGTCGAGGGCTGCACCGCGCCGATCTACAAGTCGGACTCGCTGCACTCCGCGGTCGTCGAGATCATCGTCAAGAAGAACGCGCGCTGCCGGTACACGACCATCCAGAACTGGTCGAACAACGTCTACAACCTGGTCACCAAGCGGGCCGTGGCCCACGAGGGCGCGACCATGGAGTGGGTCGACGGCAACATCGGCTCCAAGGTGACGATGAAGTACCCGGCCGTGTGGATGACCGGTGAGCACGCCAAGGGCGAGGTGCTCTCGATCGCCTTCGCCGGCGAGGGCCAGCACCAGGACGCCGGCGCCAAGATGGTGCACGCCGCGCCGCACACCTCGTCGAACATCATCAGCAAGTCCGTCGCCCGCGGTGGCGGCCGGACCTCCTACCGGGGCCTGGTGCAGATCGACGAGGGCGCCCACGGCTCCCGCTCCACGGTGAAGTGCGACGCGCTGCTGGTCGACACGATCAGCCGCTCGGACACCTACCCCTACGTCGACGTCCGCGAGGACGACGTCTCCATGGGCCACGAGGCCACGGTCTCCCGGGTCAGCGAGGACCAGCTCTTCTACCTGATGAGCCGCGGTCTGTCCGAGGACGAGGCGATGGCGATGGTCGTGCGCGGCTTCGTCGAGCCGATCGCCCGGGAGCTGCCGATGGAGTACGCCCTCGAGCTGAACCGCCTGATCGAGCTGCAGATGGAAGGTGCCGTCGGCTGATGACCGACCCACAGACGAGCCTGACGACCGACTCCGCCACCCTCGCCGAGGAGCTCTTCGCCCCCGGCGTCGGTGCGCAGGCCGGCCCGCCGACCACCCCCGCGTCCGACACCGGCACCGCCGGTGCCGGCCCGGGGTCGCACAGCCACGGTGGCCCCGCCCCGACCGGTTCGCCGGCCGAGCGGTTCACCTCCGCCGACCCCGACGACTTCCCCGTCGTCACGGGCCGGGAGGAGCAGTGGCGCTTCACCCCGATGAAGCGGGTCCGCCCGCTGCTGGAGGGTGCGGACTCCGACGCCCGCCTCGAGCTGACGTCGGACCTGCCCGACGGGGTCGAGCTGACCACCGTCGGCGCCGACGACCCGCTGCTCAAGGGGCTGCCCGAGCCCGTCGACCGGCTCGCCGCCCTCACCCGCGTCCGCGCGGGCGGCGCGACCGTCGTCCGGGTGCCCGCGGAGGCCCAGCTGGACCGCCCGGTCACGCTGTCGCTGCGCGGCACCGGCTCCGACGAGGTCGTGTGGGGCCAGACCGTGGTCCAGGTCGGCAACTTCGCCAAGGCCACCATCGTGCTGGACCACGCCGGCTCGGCGAAGTACTCCGGCGGCGTCACCGTGCTCGTCGGCGACGGTGCCCAGGTCGAGCTGATCAGCGTCCAGGAGTGGGAGCCCGGCACCGCGCACGGCGGCCAGTTCGACGCCGTCGTCGGCCGGGACGCCACCTTCCGCCAGGTCGTGGTGACCCTCGGCGGGGACCTGGTCCGCCTGGTCAGCAACGTCGAGTACGCCGGCCCCGGCGGCACCGCCGAGCTGTCCGGCGTCTACTTCGCCGACGAGACCCAGCACCAGGAGCACCGGCTCTGGGTCGACCACGCCACGCCCAACTGCGTCAGCAACGTCGTCTACAAGGGCGCGCTGCAGGGCGAGCAGGCGCACACGGTGTGGGTCGGCGACGTCCGGATCCGCCCCGCGGCCACCGGCACGGAGACATACGAGCTCAACCGCAACCTGGTGCTCACCGACGGCGCCCGCGCCGACTCGGTGCCCAACCTGGAGATCGAGACCGGCGAGATCGTCAGCGCCGGCCACGCCAGCGCGACCGGCCGGTTCGACGACGAGCAGCTGTTCTACCTGTGCTCGCGCGGGATCGACGCCGAGACCGCCCGCCGCCTGGTCGTCCGCGGCTTCTTCGCCGACGTGGTGCAGAAGATCGCCGTCCCCGAGCTGGCCGACCGCCTGATGGGCACCATCGAGCAGCGGCTGGGTGCCCTCCCGGGCCTCGAGGAGCAGGACGTCGAGGCCGGAGAGCTCCAGCCGGCATGAGCTACCAGCGGGTCTGCTCCCTCTCCGAGGTCGCCGACGGCGAGGCCCTCCCGGTCTCCGTCGGCGACGGTGCAGATGCCATCGAGCTGGTCGTGGCCCGGCACGGGGACGACGTCTTCGCGCTGACCGACCTGTGCTCGCACCAGGACTACCCGCTGAGCGACGGGGACGTCGAGATCGTCGACGGCGTCCCCACCATCGAGTGCACCTGGCACGGGTCGTGCTTCGACCTGCGCACCGGTGTCCCCACCAACCTGCCGGCGAACCAGCCGGTCACCACCCACCCGGTCCGCGTCGAGGGCGACGACGTCCTCGTCGACACCTCCGCGGCAACCGGCTGACCCACCGAACTGAGAGGCATCACATGAGCGAGACCACCGGCAGCGTGCTGGAGATCCGCGGCCTGCACGTCACGGTCGGGGAGGGCGACGAGACCAAGGAGATCCTCCGCGGCGTCGACCTCACCATCCGCAGCGGCGAGACCCACGCGATCATGGGCCCCAACGGCTCCGGCAAGTCCACCCTGGCGTACTCCATCGCGGGGCACCCGAAGTACACGATCACCGGGGGCACCGTCACCCTCGACGGCGAGGACGTCCTCGCGATGACCGTCGACGAGCGCGCCCGGGCCGGCCTGTTCCTGGCCATGCAGTACCCGGTCGAGGTCCCCGGCGTCTCGGTGTCGAACTTCCTGCGCACCGCCGCCACCGCCGTCACCGGCCAGGCGCCGAAGCTGCGCACCTGGGTCAAGGACATGCGCACCGAGATGGAGGCGCTCGAGATGGACGCCGCCTTCGCCGAGCGCAACGTCAACGAAGGCTTCTCCGGCGGCGAGAAGAAGCGCCACGAGATCCTCCAGATGGGCCTGCTCAAGCCCAAGATGGCGATCCTCGACGAGACCGACTCGGGCCTCGACGTCGACGCCCTGCGCGTCGTGTCCGAGGGCGTCAACCGGGCCAAGGCCAACAGCTCCGTCGGCGTCCTGCTGATCACGCACTACACGCGGATCCTGCGCTACATCGAGCCCGACTTCGTGCACGTCTTCGTCGCCGGCCGGGTCGTCGAGGAGGGCGGCAAGGAGCTGGCCGACAAGCTCGAGGCCGAGGGCTACGCGGCCTACCTCAAGGCCGACGCGGACGCGGCGGCGGTGGCCTCGGCATGACCGCGACCGCCACGGCGCCCGCGACCGGGCGCACGCCGCTCCCGCTGGACGTCGAGGCGGTCCGTGCCGACTTCCCGATCCTGGGCCGCACGGTCCGGGACGGGAAGCGGCTGGTCTACCTGGACTCGGGGGCGACCTCGCAGAAGCCCCGCCAGGTGCTCGACGCCGAGCGCTGGTTCTACGAGAACGTCAACGCCGCCCCGCACCGCGGCGCGCACGCCCTGGCCGAGGAGGCCACCGAGGCCTACGAGCAGGCCCGGGTGACGATCGCGTCGTTCATCGGCGCGCAGCCCGACGAGGTCGTGTTCACCCGCAACTCCACCGAGGCGATCAACCTGGTGGCCTACGCGATGAGCAACGCGGTCACCGCCAAGGAGCCGGAGTTCCACCGGTACGCCGTCGGCGAGGGCGACGAGGTCGTCGTCACCGAGATGGAGCACCACGCCAACCTCATCCCGTGGCAGCAGCTGTGCGAGCGCACCGGCGCCACGCTGCGCTGGCTGGGGCTCACCGACGACGGCCGGCTGGACCTGTCGGACCTGGACACCGTGGTCAACGAGCGGACCAAGCTCGTCACGGTCACCCAGCAGTCCAACATCCTGGGCACCATGCCGCCGCTGGCGCCGATCATCGAGCGCGCGCACGCCGTGGGCGCGCTGGTCATGGTCGACGGCGCGCAGTCGGTGCCGCACCAGCCGGTGGACGTCGCCGCCCTGGGCGCGGACTTCCTGGTGTTCTCCGGGCACAAGATGCTCGGCCCCACCGGGGTCGGCGTGCTGTGGGGCCGCGCCGAGGTGCTGGCCGCGCTGCCGCCGTTCCTCACCGGCGGCTCGATGATCGAGGTCGTGCGGATGGAGGGCAGCACCTTCGCCCCGCCGCCGCAGCGCTTCGAGGCCGGCGTCCCGATGACCGCGCAGGTGATCGGGCTGGCCGCGGCCGCGGACTACCTGACCGCGCTGGGCATGGACAAGGTGCAGGCGCACGAGGAGGCGCTCACCGAGTACGCCCTCGCCCAGCTGCAGGCCATCCCCGGCGTCCGGGTGATCGGCCCGGTCGACACCGTCGCCCGCGGCGGCGCGATCAGCTTCACCGTCGAGGGCATCCACCCGCACGACGTCGGCCAGGTCCTCGACGACCAGGGCATCGCCGTCCGGGTGGGGCACCACTGCGCCTGGCCGGTCGTCCGGCGCTACGGCGTCCCGGCGACCACCCGCGCCACGTTCTACGTGCACACCGGCTACGACGACGTCGACGCCCTGGTCGAGGGCGTGCGGCATGCGCAGCGCTTCTTCGGCGTTGACGGTGGGGAGGAGGCCTGATGAAGCTGCAGGACATGTACCAGGAGATCATCCTGGACCACTACCGGAACCCCCACGGCCGCGGACTGCGCGACCCGTTCGACGCCGAGGTGCACCACGTCAACCCGACCTGCGGGGACGAGGTCACGCTGCGGGTCAAGGTCGACGGCGACACCCTGACCGACGTGTCCTACGAGGGCATGGGCTGCTCGATCAGCCAGGCCTCGGTGTCGGCGATGTACGACCTGGTGGTCGGCAAGAGCGTCCCCGACGCCCTGGCCACCGGCGAGGACTTCATGCGCCTGATGCAGGCCAAGGGCGACACCGCCGTGGCCGACGAGCTCGAGGACAGCCTGGAGGACGCCGTCGCGTTCGCCGGGGTGTCGAAGTACCCGGCGCGGATCAAGTGCGCGCTGATGAGCTGGATGGCCCTCAAGGACGCCAGCGCCCGGGCCTGGACGCCCACCGAGACCGCCCCTACGGAGGAGCCCGCATGAGCGAGACCACCGACACCCCCGTCGCCGCGACCCCGAAGGCCCCGGTGATCAAGCCGGACCTCGAGGAGCTCGAGGAGGCCATGCGCGACGTCGTCGACCCCGAGCTCGGCGTGAACGTCGTCGACCTCGGCCTGGTCTACGGCATCGAGGTGGACGACGCGAACGTCGCCGTCATCGACATGACGCTGACCTCCGCGGCCTGCCCGCTGACCGACGTCATCGAGGACCAGGCCCGCCAGGCCCTCACCGGCGGCCCCGGCCCCGGCCTGGTCGAGGACATCCGGATCAACTGGGTCTGGATGCCGCCGTGGGGCCCGGACAAGATCACCGACGACGGTCGGGAGCAGCTGCGCGCCTTGGGCTTCCGGGTCTGAAGCAGCTGCTGGACCGGTTGGCCGCGGGGGAGGACCCCGCGGCCGACGGCAGCGTCACGACGCAGCCCGCGCCCCTCGGGGCGCGGGCTGTCGTCGTCGGCGGCACCGCCTGGGCCTACGTGGGCGCCGACGTCGACCCGGCCTGGGTCGCCGCCTGGGTGGCCGCGTCGCCGGACCCGGTCGCCGCACCGCTGTCGGCCCGGTTCCTGAGCGCGCTGGCCGACGAGACCGGCGTCGAGCCGGGCGTCGTGGACGCCGTGCTGGTCGCACCCACGGCGCCGGTCGCACCGGCCATCCCGTTGCAGCCGCTGCAGGCAGCCGACCACCCGCGGGTGCAGCGGGCGCACCGGCACCGCACCGACGTCCGGGTGCTCGGCACACCCGACGGCGCGGCGCTGCTCTCGCTGGGCCGCGGGCTGGCCGGCCGGTGGGAGTAGAAGGACCCCGCTGCCCCCCACAACGCGCTCCGCGCGCTGCGGGCCCCTGCAGCCGGGCCGAAGCCCTGGTCGACGGCCGGCTGTGGGCGCAGGTCGCGCCGGCGAACACGGCGTCGATGCGCTCGTTCCTGGCAGCGGGCTACCGCGTGGTCTGCGCCGAGTCCCTGTTCGGCAGCTAGCGCAGCGTCCGCACCCGGGCCGGGACGGCGTCCCCCCGGCGGCGCTGCTGCTCCCGGACGGCGCCCGCCGCCATGAGCAGGGCGCCGACGACCAGCAGGGCGACCACCCAGGGGGTCGGCGCGCCGTCGAGCAGCCAGCCGGCGGTCACCCCGAGGACGCCGACCAGGCCCAGCACGAACGGTGCGCGCACCGCCCAGCCGAGCCCGCCCAGGACGAGCAGCAGCGCCGCGACCAGGGTCACGACCTGGCGCACCGGCGTCGGGTCGAGCACGGTGAGCAGCACCGAGGGCATCAGCCCCACAGCCAGACCCGGCCCCCAGGCCGGCCAGCTGGTGCCGTGCGGCAGCGAGCGCCACCGGCCGGCCAGCATGACCACCCCGGCCGGCACGGTCACCACCTCCGGCGCACCCCAGCCGAGCTGGTCGGCGCCCAGCCAGGCGGCGGCCACCAGGGCCAGGCCGCCGAGCACCCGGGTGCCCCGCCCGCGGACCTCCTGCTCGTCCAGCGGGACGTCGGGGTCCCGGGTGCCGCGGGTGACGTCACCGTGCCCCATCAGGGCCAGCCCCAGGACGGCGAGCAGCAGCGCGGTGGCGCCCAGCCGCCCGGAGGACGACGCCGTGGCGATGCCGAGGAAGCCGACGACCGCACCGGTGCCCGCGGCCGAGACCGACGCCCGCCGGTCCGGCGACGCGGGGTCGTCCTCCTCGGTCGCCGGGGGTGGGCTGCGCCCGGTATCAGCGGCGGCGAACGCCGACCGGACGTCGTCCACCGGTCCGGTCGGGGCAGCCGCCCGGCGCCCGATCCGGGCCGACACCCAGGCCTGCACCCGCCGGCGCGACCACCACGGCAAGACGACGGCGAGCACCACCGCCTCGGCCAGCGCGGCCACCGCGACGGCGACCAGCGCGGCGCCGACCGCCGCGCCCGACACCTGGCCCTCGCTGGTCAGCAGCACCACGGCCAGCGCCACGGTCCCGACCGCGATCGGGACCGTCGAGGGTCTGGTGTCCCGGTCCCGGACCGACAGCAGCACCGCGGCGGCCGCGGTGGTGACCATCAGCAGCCCGAGGTCGGCCCAGTTCCCGGCGCGCGCGGTGCCGACGGCGGCGAGCACGGTCAGCGTGGCCGCGGCGGCCAGCCCGGCGTCCCGCGGCACCCAGTCCGGCCCCCGGGACGCGGCGACGGCGACCAGCGCAGCCAGTCCGAGGCCCAGGAACCCCGACCCCAGCACCCACTGCGGCCCGGTGGACGCCGCGGCGCCGGCGACCACCGAGCCGGCCGTGAGCCCGGAGAGCACCGGGACGGCAGCCCCGCCCAGGGGGAGCTCCGGCACCTTCTCGTGCGTGGTGACCAGCAGGCCGACCGCGGCCCCGGTGGCCAGCAGCGCGGCGACCGCCGGCCGGTCGCCGGACCAGGCGGCCCGCTCGGCGACCCAGACGCCGACCACCCACCAGGGCACCGAGCAGAGCAGGCCGGACAGCGCGACGACGCCGTCGGCGAACCAGGCGATCGCCAGGCCGGTCAACGCCACGCCCAGCAGGGCCCCGGCGAGCAGGTCGCTGGGCAGGTCCCCGGCCCGCACGGCCACCAGCACCGCGACCTGGGCGGCGACCCAGCAGCTGACCCGCCAGGTGCGCAGCTGCGGGCTGACCAGCGCCAGCGCGCCGGTGCCGACGGCCACGAAGAGCACCAGCGTGCCGGCGGCCAGCTCCGGGTCGGGCGCCGTCCGCGCGCCGACCACGACCAGCGCCGCCGCGGCCAGCACCGAGCCGACGGCCAGGGCCTCGCCGGCGGTCGGGCTGCCGGCGTGCCCGGCCAGGACGCCCAGCGCGGCCGCGACGAGCAGCAGGACCGAGACCGCGACGACCCCGGCCGGCGTCCCGACCGTGAAGGTGGACAGCACCGACCCCAGCACCGCGACGACGCCGGCGCCCAGCAGCAGCTGCTGCGGGGTGACCCGGTCGCCCAGCGGCTGCGGGTCCAGGGGCGGCGGGTACTCCCGGCCGCCGGGGGCGGGGTAGGGGAGCGGTGGCCGCGGGGGTGCGGTGGCGCCGCGGTCGCCGTCCACCGCCCCACCGTAGGGGGCTCACCGCAGTTGGGACACCCAGGCGACGGCTTCCCGGGCCTGCTGGCGGCGCTGCTCGTAGGTGGCGCCGACGACCAGGAGGAGCAGCCCGGCGGCACCCAGCGGCACCCAGGAGTCCAGTCGGCCCACCCACGGGGCCAGCTCGACGACCCCGAGCACGCCCACGGTCACCGCGCCCACCAGGAACGGGGCCTGCCGGTGCGCCCACGTCCCGGCGACGAATGCGACCACCCCGGCGAGCCCGACCAGCAGCGTGCGCAGCGGCTGGTCGACGGCCAGCGCGGTGACCAGCGACGGCGCGAACCCGACCAGCAGCGCCGGGCCCCAGCTCTGCCACGAGGGCCCGCGGACCAGGCGCGGGCCGGCCGCGACCAGCAGCGCGGCGGCCAGCGGCAGGCTGTAGGCCTCCGTGGTGACGACGGCGGCGCCGGCCAGCGCGACCCACGCGGCCGCGACCAGGTCGGCGAGGGCGATCCAGCCGGTCACGGTGCGGCGCCCGGCGACGGAGTGGGCGAGGGCGGCACCGCCCACGAGCGCCAGCTGGGCACCGACCTGGCCCCAGGCGCCGACCGAGGCACCCGTACCGGTGGCGGCCGCGGCGAGCACGACCGCGGCGAGGGCAGCGGCCCGCTCCTCGGGGGCGCCGAGCCGGGTGGTGGCCGCGCCGAGCGCCGCCGCGGCCAGGAAGGCCAGCAGCAGCCCGGCCGCCGAGGTGCCGAGGACGTCGCCCTCCCGGGCGGCCAGGACGGCGACCCCGGGCAGCAGCAGGGCCAGCGCGGTGCCGGCGGCCCTGGCGGCGCGGTGGGTGACCGCGGCCAGGGCGGCGGGGACCGCGGCGACCAGGGCGACCAGGGCCAGCGCCGCCGGGCGGTCGGCGAGCACGAGCTGCGTCGTCCCCACGGCGACGAGGGCGACCGCCGGACCGCCGCCCACCTCGCGCCGCAGCGGGGAGGACCACAGCAGGACCGCGGCGGACGCGGCGGCCAGCCCGGCCAGGGCCAGCAGCGGCGCCGCGAGGTCCCCGGCGGGCTGCACCAGGCCGGCGACGGCGAGCGCGGGGACGGCGGCCAGGCCGGCCACCGCCCAGGGGGCACCGGCCGGGTGCCCCCGCTCCGCCCGGCGGACCAGGACGACCCCGCCGGCCACGGCCGCGGCGGTGACCAGGGCGGTGGCCCCGGCGCCGGTGAGCGGGGAGCCGGTCCAGGCCAGGGCGACGGCGCGGGCGGCGGCCGCCGCAGCGGAGACCCCGGCCAGCACCCGGGCGACCTCGGCGGACCAGCGCGGCAGCACCCCGGCGACCCGGCCGTCGGAGACGGCGACCACGAGCAGGGCCGCGACGCCGAGCACGCCGTCGACCAGGTCACCCAGGGCCAGCAGCAGCACCGGCTCGGCGGCCAGGAGGGCGACCGCCGGCCAGACCAGCGTGCTGCGGGTGCGGGCGGCCAGCCCGGCGGTGAGGACGGCGACCACGCCCGCGGCGACGGCGGCGTAGACCCGGCCGTCCACGGCGTCCAGGCCGAGCAGGCCCAGCGACCGGGCCGCGCCGACGTCCACGAGCAGCAGGGCGGCCGCGGTGGCGGCCAGGCCCTCCTCGGTGGCCCGCAGCCCGCGCCGGGCGGCCCAGCCGGAGCCCACGGCGGCCGCGGCGGTGGCGGTCGCCATCACGCCGGCCTGGAACCCGATCCCGAACCGGGTCCAGGCGACGGCGACCAGGGCCAGCGAGGCGGCCACGACCAGCAGCGCCCCGAGCCCGACCAGCACCTGCTGCGGGCTGACCCGCCGCCGCTCCGGCTCCGGCCCGGCAGCGGGGGCGGGGTGCGTGGGCGCGGAGGGGGCCGGTGCGTACGGGAAGGGCGTCGGGGGTGCGGGAGGGGGTGTCGGGGGGCGTCGAGGTCCGGGGGCGGCGGTGCGGAGCGTGGCGAGCAGGGCGTCGCGGTCGCGGTGCAGGTCGGCCAGGGTCACGCCGATCCGGCCGACCACCAGGCCGGCGTGCGCGGCCGCGGGCAGCCCGCAGGTCGGGCACGGCGTGCTCGGCGGGGCGCCCGGGGGCACCGGCGTCGAGCAGACCGGGCAGCGCAGCACCCACGGGGCGGCGGTCGGAGCAGTCATGCCACCCAGGCTGTCCGGGTCCAGGGCCCCCGGCCTCCGGCGTGCTACCCGACCCGGGCTGAGTAGTGCTGCGGATGTCACCACCGCAGGTCCTCGGACCAGGGCCGTTCCGCCGGTACCATGGAACCAGTGATCACGACCACCGGCCTCGAGCTCCGCGCGGGCTCGCGCATCCTGATCAGCGAGGCGGACCTGCGGGTGCAGCCCGGTGACCGGATCGGCCTCGTCGGGCGCAACGGCGCCGGCAAGACCACCACCCTCACCACGCTGGCCGGTGAGCGCGTCCCGCACGCCGGCAAGGTCGACCAGGTCGGCGAGCTGGGCTACCTGCCGCAGGACACGCTCAGCGGCGACCTGTCGATCACCGCGAGCGACCGGGTGCTGTCCGGCCGCGGCCTGGACGAGCTCAAGGCCCAGCTGACCAAGGCCCAGATCGCCATGGCCGAGCCCGCCGACGACGCCGAGCGCGACCGCGCCGTCCGCCGCTACGGCCGGCTCGAGGACCAGTTCGCCGCCATGGGCGGCTACGCCGCCGAGTCCGACGCCGCGCGCATCTGCACCAACCTGGGTCTGCCGGACCGGGTGCTGGAGCAGCCGCTGTCCACGCTGTCCGGTGGCCAGCGCCGCCGCGTCGAGCTGGCCCGGATCCTGTTCTCCGACGCCGAGACCCTGCTGCTCGACGAGCCGACCAACCACCTGGACGCCGACTCGATCGCCTGGCTCCGGGGCTTCCTGGCCACCCACCGCAGCGGGCTGATCGTGATCAGCCACGACGTCGACCTGCTGGCCGCCGTGGTGAACAAGGTCTGGCACCTGGACGCCAACCGGGCCACCGTCGACGTCTACAACCTGGGCTGGAAGCGGTACCTGGAGGCGCGGGAGACCGATGAGCGCCGCCGCCGCTCCGAGCGGGCCAACGCCGAGAAGAAGATCGGCGCGCTGACCGCGCAGGCGGACAAGATGCGGGCCAAGGCGACCAAGGCCAAGGCCGCGCAGTCGATGGACAAGCGCGCCCAGCGGCTGGCCGCGGGCCTGGAGCAGGTGCGCGTGCAGGACCGGGTGGCCAAGCTGCGCTTCCCGACCCCGGCGCCCTGCGGCAAGACCCCGCTGACCGCCGAGCGGCTGAGCAAGAGCTACGGCTCGCTGGAGATCTTCACCGGCGTGGACCTGGCCATCGACCGCGGCACCCGGGTCGTCGTCCTCGGGCTCAACGGCGCGGGCAAGACCACCCTGCTGCGCATGCTGGCCGGCACCGAGAAGCCGGACACGGGCGAGGTCAAGGCCGGGCACGGGCTGCGGCTGGGCTACTACGCCCAGGAGCACGAGACGCTGGACATGGACCGCTCGCTGCTGGAGATCATGCAGTCCGCGGCGCCGGACCAGACCGCGACCGAGCTGCGCCGCATCCTGGGCGCGTTCCTCTTCTCCGGGGACGCCGTCGACCAGCGCGCCGGCACGCTGTCCGGTGGCGAGAAGACCCGCCTGGCGATGGCCGCGCTGGTCTGCTCGGCGGCCAACGTGCTGCTGCTGGACGAGCCGACCAACAACCTGGACCCGGCCAGCCGCGAGCAGGTGCTCGAGGCGCTGCGCACCTACCAGGGCGCGATCGTGCTGGTCACCCACGACGAGGGCGCGGTCACCGCGCTGGACCCGGACAAGGTCATCCTGCTGCCCGACGGCACCGAGGACACCTGGTCGGCCGACTTCGCCGAGCTCGTCGAGCTGGCGTAGCCGCTCACCGAGCGGCGCGCCCGCCACTGGGTGATCATTCGGACGAGACCGACGTCACCGGGACGACGGTCCGGGCGACCAGTGGGGGACCTCGGCGCAGCCGGGGTGGACGCTGGCACGGAGGGGAGTCATGGCCGACTCGAACGCAGCAGCCGACACCACCGCTGACCTGACCAAGGGCAAGCGGATCACCGGCGACGACCGCAACACGCTCGCCGACGACCTGCGCAAGCGGTACGACGCCGGGGAGAGCATCCGGCTGCTGGCCGCCTCCACCGGGCGCTCCTACGGCTTCGTGCACCGCCTGCTGAGCGAGTCCGGGGCGACCCTGCGCAGCCGCGGCGGCGCCAACCGCCCCAGCGCGCCCGACGCGAAGAAGTGAGCGGCGACCCGGCCCGGGGCTGGGTCACCACGTCGCTGGACGGCCCCGTCCTCACCGTCACCCTGGACCGGGCCGACCAGCTCAACGCCCAGGTCCCGGCGACCTGGCACGCCCTGGCAGAGATCGGCGCGACGCTGCCCGACGACGTCCGGGTGGTCGTCGTCCGCGGCGCCGGCCGGGCATTCTCGGCGGGGCTGGACCGGTCGCTGTTCTCCGCCGACCCGTCGCTGCCGGGCGGGCTGGGCGAGCTCGTCGGCCTCGGCCCGGAGGGCGCCCAGGAGCGGATCCGCGGCTACCAGGCCGGGTTCCGCTGGCTGCGCCGGCCGGGCGTCGTCTCGATCGCCGTCGTGCAGGGGCACGCCATCGGCGCCGGCGCGCAGCTGGCGCTGGCCTGCGATCTCCGGGTCTGCGGTGAGGAGGCCACCTTCTCCCTCCCCGAGGCGGTGCTCGGCCTGGTGCCCGACCTGACCGGCACGTCCACCCTGGTGCAGGCGGTGGGCTACAGCCGTGCCCTGGAGATGTGCCTGACCGGACGGCGGGTCGGTGCCGCCGAGGCGCACGCCACCGGGCTGGCCAACGCCGTCGTCCCTGCCGAAGCGCTCGAGCGCACCGTCAGCGAGCTGGTCGGCGCGATCCTCGGCCCCGACGCCGGTGCGAGCCGGGAGACCGCCGCGCTCGTGCGGCGGGCCGCAGCCGCCGACACCGAGGGGCAGGACGCCGCCGAGCGGGCCGCGCAGGTCCGGCGGCTGCACGCCTTCGCGGAACAGGGCACGTCGACGCAGGGTTGAGGACGTCGTGGACGGACCGATGACCTCGATGGCCGCGATGCGGTCCTTCCGCCGCGACGCCACCCCCGCCCGGGAGATCCCGAAGGGGACCGTGCGCCGGATCCTCGGCGTGGCCGGTCCGTACCGACGTGATCTGACGTTCTTCCTGGCCCTGGTGGTGCTGTCGGCGGTGATCGGGGTGGCCACCCCGCTGCTGGCCGGCGACATCGTCAACCGGATCGCCGGGCTGACCGGCACCTCCGGCGACATCGTGCGGATCGCGCTGGTCATCGCCGGCCTGGCCCTGGTGGACGCGGGCAGCTCGCTGGCGCAGCGCTGGTACTCCTCGCGGATCGGCGAGGGCGTCATCTACGACCTGCGGGCCCGGGTGTTCGCCCACGTGCAGCGGATGCCGGTGGCGTTCTTCACCCGCACCCAGACCGGTGCGCTGGTCAGCCGGCTCAACAACGACGTCATCGGCGCCCAGCAGGCCTTCACCTCGACGCTGTCCGGGGTGGTCTCCAACGTCATCGGCCTGGTGCTCACCGCCGGCGTGATGCTCACGCTGTCCTGGCAGATCACCCTGCTGTCGGTCGTGCTGGTCCCGCTGTTCGTGCTGCCGGCCAAGCGGATCGGGGCGCGGCTGCAGGAGATCACCCGGGAGTCCTACGGGCTCAACGCGTCGATGAACGCCACCATGACCGAGCGGTTCAACGTGGCCGGCGCGCTGCTGGTCAAGCTGTTCGGCCGGCCCGAGGCCGAGGTGGAGTCCTTCCGGGCCCGCGCCGCCCGGGTGCGCGACATCGGTGTGCTGTCGGCGATGTACGGCCGCACCTTCTTCACCGCGCTCACCCTGGTCGCGGCGCTCGCCACCGCCCTGGTCTACGGCCTGGGCGGCTCGCTGGCCTTCGACGGCTCGTTGACGCCGGGCGCCGTGGTGTCCCTGGCGCTGCTGCTGTCCCGGCTGTACGGCCCGCTGACCGCGCTGTCCAACGTCCGGGTCGACGTGATGAGCGCGATGGTCAGCTTCGACCGGGTCTTCGAGGTGCTCGACCTGGCACCCATGATCGACGAGGCGCCCGACGCCCGGCCGGTGCCGGCGGGGGACCGCTCGGTCGAGTTCGACCACGTCTCCTTCAGCTACCCGACCGCCGAGCAGGTGTCGCTGGCCTCGCTGGAGGACCTGTCGCTGCCCGAGCACGGCGAGCCGGCCGAGGTGCTGCACGACGTCAGCTTCCGGGCCGAGGCCGGCCAGTTGGTCGCCCTGGTCGGGTTCTCCGGGGCCGGCAAGTCCACCATCGCCAACCTGGTGCCCCGGCTGTACGACGTGACCGCCGGCGCCGTCCGGGTGGGCGGGGTCGACGTGCGGGAGGCCACCGCGGACTCGCTGCGGGCCGCCATCGGCGTGGTCAGCCAGGACGCCCACCTGTTCCACGACACGATCCGGGCCAACCTGGTCTACGCGCGGCCCGAGGCCACCGAGGACGAGCTGTGGGCCGCGCTGACCGGCGCCCGGATCGCCGCGCTGGTCGCCTCGCTGCCCGACGGTCTGGAGACGGTGGTCGGCGACCGCGGCTACCGGATGTCCGGCGGGGAGAAGCAGCGGCTGGCGATCGCCCGGGTGCTGCTCAAGGCGCCCGGGGTGGTGATCCTGGACGAGGCCACCGCGCACCTGGACAGCCAGAGCGAGGTCGCCGTCCAGAAGGCGCTGGACACCGCGCTGGCCGGCCGCACCTCGCTGGTCATCGCGCACCGGCTGTCGACCATCCGCAGCGCCGACCTGATCCTGGTGCTCGACGAGGGCCGGATCGTGGAGCAGGGCACGCACGACGAGCTGCTCGTCCGCGGCGGTCGCTACGCCGAGCTGCACAGCACCCAGTTCACCCAGGGGCCCGTGTCGCCGACCGCTGCCCCGGCCTGAGCACTACCGTCACAGGGGTCCCACCCGCACCACCCCTGGAGTCCCGTTGTCCGTCGTGCACCCCGAGGACGCGGAGATCCGCGCCGTCTACGCCGAGTACCTGGCCGGCTGGAACGCGCACAGCGCCGCCCGGCAGGCGGCCACCCTCGCCGACGACGCCGACGTGGTCGGCTTCGACGGCACCCAGCACCACGGCCGGCTGCAGTTCGCCGCCGACCTCCGGCGGATCTTCGCCGACCACGCCCCGCCGCCGTACGCGGGCACCGTCCGCTCGGTGCGGGCCATGGGGGAGGAGACCGCCGTGCTGACGGCGATCGCCGGCATGCCCGCGCCCGACGGCACGCTGCACCCCGACCTGGTCGCGGTGCACACCGTCGTGTTGGTGAAGGACGGCCGCCGGTGGAAGATCGGCGTCTTCGCCGCCACCCCGGCTCTCCGGTCCGCCCCGGCCGACGCGGTCGCCGTGCTCGCCGCCGAGTTCGCCGGGTGACCATCCCGGTGCTGGCCGGTCCGGGCGCCGTCCCGGGCGCGGTGGTGCTCGACGTGCGCTGGGCGCTGGGCCGCACCGACGGGCACGAGCAGTACCTGGCCGGCCACCTGCCCGGTGCGGTCTACGTCGACCTGGACACCGAGCTGGCCGCCCCGCCCTCGGCCGCCGGCCGGCACCCGCTGCCGTCGGTCGCCGACCTGCAGGCCGCGGCCCGCCGGTGGGGGATCAGCACCGGGTCCCGGGTCGTCGTGCACGACGCCGGCCCGGGGACGGCGGCCGCCCGCGCCTGGTGGCTGCTGCGCTGGGGTGGACTTGTCGACGTGTCGATCCTGGACGGCGGCCTGGCCGCCTGGACCGGTCCGCTGGAGACCGGTGAGGTGGTGCCCGAGCCGGGGGACGTCGTCCTGACCGGGGGCGCCATGCCCGTGCTCACCGCCGACGAGGCGGCTGCGCTGCCGGGTTCGGGCGGCGTGCTGCTGGACGCCCGGGCCGGCGAGCGGTTCCGGGGCGAGGTCGAGCCGATCGACCCGGTGGCCGGCCACGTCCCGGGCGCGGTGAGCGCGCCGACCACCGACACCCTGGCCGACGGCCGGTTCCGCTCCGACCTGGCCGAGCACTTCGCCGCGCTCGGCGTCGTCCCGGGGACGACGGTGGGCGTCTACTGCGGCTCCGGGGTCACGGCCGCGCACGAGGTCGCCGCGCTGGCCGTCGCCGGCGTCGACGCCGCCCTGTGGCCGGGCTCGTGGTCGGAGTGGTCGGCCGACCCCACCCGCCCGGTCGCCACCGGGCCCTGAGCCCTCAGGCGTCCTCGGGGCCCGGCCAGAAGTCCAGGGTGTCGACCCGGTGCGGGCCGCGGACCTCGGCCTCGCGGCGGGCCGAGGCGATCGCGGCGTCGTAGCGGTCCAGCAGGACGGCGGCGATCCGCTCGTCGGGCAGCAGCGGGGCGGTGACCAGGTCGGCGCCGGCGGCGTCGAGCTTGTCGCGGAAGTGCCCGGGCGCCAGCAGGTAGGCCGCGACCACCACCCGCTCGGCGCCGGCCCCGCGGGCGGTGGCCACTGCGTCGGGCACGGTGGGCTGGGCGGCCGAGCCGTAGCCGGTGGTCACCGGGCCGGCCCAGGTGCGCTGCAGCAGGTCGGCGGTGTCCTCGACGTCCGCGGTCGCCCGGGGGTCGCTGGAGCCCGCCGCGGCCACCACGACGGCGGTCGTCGGGTCGGTGGGGTCGGCGCCGGCGGCGACCAGGCGGTCGTGCAGCACCTGGGCCAGCCGGAGGTCCGGGCCCAGCGGGCGGGCCGACAGGGTGCCCGGGTGGCTGTCGACGGCACCGGCGATGTCCACGTGGACGTGGAACCCGCCCGACAGCAGCACGGGGACGACGACGGCCGAGGTGCGCCGCTCCGCCAGCCCGGCCACCACGTCGACCACCGTGGGCGGCTGCACGTCGACGAACGCTGCGGTCGTCTCCAGCCCCGGCCGCAGCGCCTTCGCGGCCAGCGCGAGCTCGGCGATCAGCCGGCGGCCGGTCGGGTTGCGGGTGCCGTGCGCGCAGGCCACCAGCACCGGGGCGGTCTCCACCACGGCGTCGTGTGCCTCCTGCGTCGTCACAGGGACCTCGTGACGCCGCCGTCGACGGCGACCATCGTGCCGGTCACGTAGCTCGCCGCGGGGGAGAGCAGGAAGGCGGCGACCGCGCCGAACTCCTCGGGCCGGCCGACCCGGCGCAGCGGGATGCCGGACTCGGTGCGGGCCCGCATCGCGGCGGCGTCGCCCGACGCGGCCTCGATGTCGGTGATCCGGTCGGTGGCGATGGTGCCGGGCAGCAGGCCGAACACCCGGATGCCGCGGGGGCCCAGCTCGTCGGCCAGCGCCTTGGCGGTCATCGCCAGCCCCGGCCGCAGGCCGTTCGAGATGGCCAGGTGACCGATCGGCTGCCGCACCGAGGTGGACAGCACCAGCCCGATCGCCGACCCCTCGGCCAGCACGGGCACCAAAGCCTTCACCAGCCGGATGGTGCCCAGCAGGACGGAGTCGACCGCGTCGCGCCAGTCGGCCTCGTCGGTGTCCAGCACGGACCCGGGCTTCGGCCCGCCGACGGACACCAGGGCGCCGTCGACCCGGCCGAGGTCGCGGACCGCCGCGGCCACCAGGTCCTGGGCGGACGAGGTGTCGGCGAGGTCGGCGGCCAGGCCGTACGCCGCCGGCGCCCCACCCAGGGCGGCGACGGCGGCGTCCACGGATCCTCGGGACCGGGAGCTGACCAGCACCCGGGCCCCGTCGTCGACCAGGGCACGGGCGGTCGCGGCACCCAGCCCCCGGCTCGCGCCGGTGAGCAGGTACCCGCGACCGCCCAGCCCCAGGTCCACGGATCAGGCGGGGACGGACCCGCGGAGGGAGCGCAGCACGTACTGCATGATCCCGCCGTTGCGGTAGTAGTTCGCCTCGCCGGGGGTGTCGATCCGGACCCGGGCGTCGAACTCGACGTCCCCGGCCTTGACCTTGACCGTCCGCGGGGTGGACCCGTCGTTGAGCGCCGTGATGCCGGTGATCGTGAACTCCTCGTCACCGGTCAGGCCCAGGGACTCCCGGTTCTGGCCCTCGGGGTACTGCAGCGGCAGCACGCCCATGCCGATGAGGTTGGAGCGGTGGATCCGCTCGTAGCTCTCGGCGATGACGGCCTTGACGCCCAGCAGCGCGGTGCCCTTGGCGGCCCAGTCGCGCGAGGACCCGGAGCCGTACTCCTTGCCCGCGAGCACCACCAGCGGCACGCCGGCGTCGATGTAGCCGCGCGAGGCGTCGTAGATCGTCGTCGTCTCGCCGGTCAGGTGGTTCTTGGTGACGCCGCCCTCGGTGCCGGGCACCAGCTGGTTGCGCAGCCGGATGTTGGCGAAGGTGCCGCGGATCATGACCTCGTGGTTCCCGCGGCGCGAGCCGTAGGAGTTGAAGTCCCGACGCTCGATGCCGTGCTCGGACAGGTACTTCCCGGCGGGGGAGTCGGCCTTGATCGAGCCGGCCGGGCTGATGTGGTCGGTGGTCACCGAGTCACCCAGCACGGCCAGGGTGCGCGCCCCGGCGATGTCCTCGACGGGGGCCGGCTCGGCCGGCATGCCGTCGAAGTACGGGGGCTTGCGGACGTAGGTGCTCTGCGCGTCCCAGTCGAAGGTCTTGCCCTCGGGGGTGGGCAGCGAGCGCCACTGCTCGTCACCGGCGAAGACGTCGGCGTAGTCGTCGACGAACATCTCCTTGGTGATCGACTCGTCGATCGTGCGCTGCACGTCGATCGGCGAGGGCCAGATGTCGCGCAGGTAGACGTCCACGCCGTCCTGGTCTTGGCCCAGCGGCTCGTTGTTCAGGTCGACGTCCATGGAGCCGGCCAGCGCGTAGGCGATGACCAGCGGCGGGGACGCCAGGTAGTTCATCTTCACGTCCGGGTTGATCCGGCCCTCGAAGTTCCGGTTGCCCGAGAGCACCGAGACGACGGCCAGGTCGGCCTCGTTGACGGCCTCGCTGATCGCCGGGGGGAGCGGCCCGGAGTTGCCGATGCAGGTCACGCAGCCGTAGCCGACCAGGTAGAAGCCGAGCTTCTCCAGGTACGGGGTGAGCTGGGCCTTCTCGTAGTAGTCCATGACGACCTTGGACCCCGGCGCCAGGGTGGTCTTCACCCACGGCTTGCTGGTCAGCCCGCGCTCGACGGCGTTCTTGGCCAGCAGCGCCGCACCGATCATCACCGAGGGGTTCGAGGTGTTGGTGCACGAGGTGATCGAGGCGATCGTCACGTGGCCGTGGTCGACGTAGGTCTCGGTGCCGTCCTCGAGCACGACCTTCGTCGGCTTGGAGGCGCGGTCCGGTACCCGGGCCGGGACGACGGTGTGCGGCTCGGCGCCGGCGTTGCCGTTGCTGGCCGAGACCGGGTCCGAGGCCGGGAAGGTCTCCTCCACGCCCTCGTCGGAGACCGACTCGGCGGTGGGGGCGTCGTCGACGCTGTCGTCGGCGGAGCCGGCGTAGGTGGGCAGCACCTCGCGGAAGGCGGCCTTGGCGTCGGACAGCTGCACGCGGTCCTGCGGGCGCTTCGGGCCGGCGATCGAGGGCACGATCGTGGCCAGGTCCAGCTCGAGGTACTCGGAGAAGACCGGCTCGCGGGTCTCGTCGTGCCACAGGCCCTGGGTCTTGGCGTAGGCCTCGACCAGGGCGACCTGGGCGTCGCTGCGGCCGGTGAGCTGCAGGTAGCGGATCGTCTCGCCGTCGATCGGGAAGATCGCGGCGGTCGAGCCGAACTCCGGGCTCATGTTGCCGATGGTGGCGCGGTTGGCCAGCGGGACGGCGGAGACGCCGGCGCCGTAGAACTCCACGAACTTCCCGACGACGCCGTGCTTGCGCAGCATCTCGGTGATCGTGAGGACCAGGTCGGTGGCGGTGGCGCCGTCGGGCAGCTGGCCGGTGAGCTTGAAGCCCACGACGCGGGGGATGAGCATGGAGACGGGCTGGCCGAGCATGGCCGCCTCGGCCTCGATGCCGCCGACGCCCCAGCCCAGCACGCCCAGGCCGTTGACCATCGTGGTGTGGCTGTCGGTGCCCACGCAGGTGTCGGGGTAGGCGAGGGTCTTCCCGTCCTCGTCGCGGGAGAAGACCACGCGGGCCAGGTGCTCGATGTTGACCTGGTGGACGATGCCGGTGCCCGGGGGGACGACCTTGAAGTCGTCGAAGGCGCCCTGGCCCCAGCGGAGGAACTGGTAGCGCTCGCCGTTGCGCTGGTACTCGATCTCGACGTTGCGCTCGAAGGACTCGGGGGTCCCGAACACGTCGGAGATGACGGAGTGGTCGATGACCAGCTCGGCCGGGGCGAGCGGGTTGATCTTCGTCGGGTCGCCGCCGAGGTCGGCCATGGCCTCGCGCATGGTGGCCAGGTCGACGATGCAGGGCACGCCGGTGAAGTCCTGCATGACCACGCGGGCCGGGGTGAACTGGATCTCCTGGTCGGGCTCGGCCGAGGGGTCCCAGCCGGCGATCGCCCGCACGTGGTCGGCGGTGATGTCCGCGCCGTCCTCGGTGCGGAGCAGGTTCTCCAGGAGGATCTTGAGGCTGTAGGGCAGCTTGTCAGCGCCCTCCACCGCGTCGAGCCGGAAGATGTCGTAGTCGGTGCCGTCGACGCTCAACGTCGCCCGGGCTCCGAAGCTGTCCTTGCTGGCTGCCACTCTTGCGCCTCACCCTCGATGGTCCGTCGCGCTCCTTGCCACCGGCCATCATCCCAGCCCCGTGCGCGCCGTGCGGGGTTAGGCAACCCTTCCCGGGCAGCGGTGGCGCCGGTCACCTCCGGCGGGGTGTCTCCGGGGTGGACGGCGTCGGAACCCCTAGCGTCCGCGGCGTGACCACCACCGCGGTGCCCGCCACCGCGGTGACCCCTGCCCCGGTCGTGCCTCGGGTCCGGGGCCGGGCCGTGCGGACGACGCTGTCGGCGGTCCACCTGGCCGCGTTCGTCGCCGTCTGCGTCGCTGCCGGGCTGCCCACCGACCGGCTCGGCGTGCTGCTGTGGGTGCTCACCGGCCTGGCCTGCCGCTGCGTCGGCCACGGGTGGCGGTCCGCGGCGCGGTTGCTGGCCGACTGGGTCCCGCTCGGGGCGGTGCTGCTGCTCTACGACGCCAGCCGGGGCGTGGCGAACACCCTGGGGGCCGCCGTCCACGTCGTCGAGCCCGCCGCGGTGGACCGGGCGGTCTTCGGCGTCGTCCCGACCGTCTGGCTGCAGGCGCACCTGACCGCCCCGGGTTGGCTGGCGGTGCTGGTGACGCTGGTCTACAGCTCGCACTTCGTCCTCACCCCGCTGCTGCTGGCCGTGCTGTGGGTGCGCGACCGGGCGCGCTGGGCGCGGTACGCCCGGCTGGTGGTCGCGCTGTCGCTGGCCGGGCTGGCCACCTACGTGCTCTACCCGGCCGCGCCGCCCTGGCTGGCCGCCCGGGAGGGCGTGGTCGGCGAGGTGCACCGGCTCGGCGGCGACGGCTGGGCCGTGCTCGGGCTGCCGCGCGCCCAGGCCCTGCTGCACGCCGGGCAGGGCCAGGTGAACCCGGTGGCCGCCGTCCCGTCGCTGCACACGGCGTTCGCCGTCCTGCTCTGCCTGGTCGGGCTGGGCCTTGTGCGGCACCGGTGGCAGCGGGCGCTGCTGGTCGCCTACGCCGTCGCGATGCCGCTGGTGCTGGTCTGGTCCGGCGAGCACTACGTCGTCGACACCGTCCTGGGGGCGCTGTACGCGGGGGGCGTCTGGCTGGCGGTGCCCCGGCTGGGGAGCGTTGCGCGCACCGTGCAACGCCGGTGGTCGACCCGCGGCGATAGCGTGACGGCGACCACTCTCCGCGGCTGACCCCCGGGTCGGCCCCGACCACCCGGAGCCGGCATGCGCGTCCCGCTGACCACCCGCGACTTCCTCGACCGCGCCGAGCTCGTCTACGGCGACCGGATCGGCGTCGTCGACGAGCCGACCCAGCCCGCACCGTCGCTGGGCGGGCTGACCTACCGAGAGGTCGCCCGGCGGGGCCGGGCGCTGGCCGCCGGGCTCGACGCCCTAGGGGTGGGGGAGGGCGAACGGGTGGCGGTGGTCAGCCACAACTCCTCCCGCCTGCTGGAGATGCTGCTGGCGGTGCCCTCGCACGGCCGGGTCTGCGTGCCGGTGAACTTCCGGCTGTCCACCGAGGAGGTCCGCTACATCGTCGAGCACTCCGGGGCCTCGGTGCTGCTGGTCGACCCGGAGGTCGACACCGCGCTGGCCGGGGTCAGTGCCCCGCACCGGTTCGTCCTGGGCGAGGAGTACGAGCAGCTGCTGGACTTCGGCACCGAGCCGCGGCCCTGGTCCGAGCCCGACGAGGACGCCACCGCCACGATCAACTACACCTCGGGGACGACGGCCCGCCCCAAGGGCGTGCAGATGACCCACCGCAACATCTGGACCAACGCCGTCGTGTTCGGCATGCACATGCAGGTCAGCGACCGCGACGTCTACCTGCACACGCTGCCGATGTTCCACTGCAACGGCTGGGGCCTGGGCTACTCGATGGCCGGCGTGGGCGCCCGCCAGGTGTCCATCCGCAAGATCGACGGGGCCGAGATCCTGCGCCGGGTCGCCGAGCACGGCGTGACGATGATGGCCGGGGCGCCCGCGGTGTGGAACGCCGTCCTGGACGCCGCGGCCGAGTGGGACGGCGAGGTCCCGGGCCGCGACCAGGTGCGGATCGTGGTGGCCGGCGCCCCGCCGCCCTCGCGGACCATCGCCCGGGTCGAGGAGGAGCTGGGCTGGGAGTTCAACCAGATCTACGGCCTCACCGAGACCGCCCCGCTGCTCACGGTCAACCGGCCGCGCGCGGAGTACGACGACCTGGCCCCGCTGGACCGGGCGAAGGCGCTGTCCCGCGCGGGGGTGCCGGCGCTGGGCACCCGGATGACCACCAGCGAGTCCGGGGAGGTGCTCGCGCAGTCCAACACGGTGCTGGCCGGCTACTGGGAGAACGAGGACGCCAGCGCGGACGCCCTGGACGGCGGCTGGTTCCACACCGGGGACGGCGGCACCATCGACGAGGGCGGGTACCTCACCATCTCCGACCGCAAGAAGGACGTGATCATCACCGGCGGGGAGAACGTCTCCTCCATCGAGGTCGAGGACGCCGTCTTCAGCCACCCGGCCGTCGCCGAGGTCGCCGTCATCGGCGCCCCCGACGAGAAGTGGGGAGAGATGGTGACCGCGCTGGTCGTGCTGGCCGAGGGCGAGACCGTCACCGAGGCCGAGCTGATCGCGCACTGCCGCACCCGGCTGGCCGGCTACAAGCTGCCCAAGCGGGTGGAGTTCCGCGACGCGATCCCGCGGACGGCGACCGGCAAGATCCAGAAGTTCAAGCTCCGCGAGGGCTTCTGGCAGGGGCAGGAGCGCCAGGTGAACTGACCGGCCGGGGTCTCACCCACCCGGGTGAGACCCGGTCAAGGCCTCCCTCGACCTGGACGACGGGACACGTGGCACCGCTGCGAGGCGGTGCACCCGTGAGGTCGAGAGCGCTGCGCGGGGACGGTCCACCGACCGGCCCCCGTGCGGCCCGTGGAGGTCGTGCACCGTGCGTCATCAGTTGTCCGCCAGTCGTCGCCTGGCCATGCGTGCCGGCGGCCTCGCCGTCGCCGCCGTCCTGGCGATCGGCATCGCTCCGGGCACCGCCGCAGCCGCCCCCACCAACCCCAGCGACAGCCAGATCGCCGGTGCGCAGTCCGCCCGGGACCAGGCCGCCGCCGCGGTCGGCGCCATCTCCGCCCAGCTCGCCGCCGCGCAGGCCTCGGCCGACGCCGCGCACCAGCAGGCCCAGATCGCCCTGCAGGACTACGAGGACAAGCAGGCCGCGGCCGAGCAGGCGCAGGCCGACTCCACCGCCGCCGTCGCGGCCTCCGACGCCGCCGACGCCGCCCGCGACCAGGGCCAGGACGCCGTCGACGAGTTCGCCCGCTCCAGCTACATGGGCGGCACCACCAGCCCCGGCTTCGCCTCCCTGATCACCTCCGGCAGCCCGAGCGAGTTCATCGAGCGCGCCGCGCTGCTCGAGGCCGCCGGCGCCGGGCGCTCCGACGTCCTCACCGAGCTCACCGTGCTGCAGGGCCAGGCCGAGGACGCCGAGACGCAGGCGGCCGGCGCACTGGCCACCGCCACCACGCTGCAGGCCGAGGCCGAGCAGTCGCTGGCGTCGGCGCAGTCGCAGGAGTCCTCGGCCCGCGCACAGGCCGACACGATCTCCGCCCAGTCCGCGGACCTGCAGGCCCAGCTCACCTCGGCCCAGCAGACGCTGTACGGCCTGCAGGGCGCCCGGGAGGCCGCCCGCCAACAGGCCGCCGCGGCCGCCGCGGCCGCCGCTGCGGTGCCGACCCGCCGCGCCCCGGTCGCCACGATCCCGAGCAGTTCGTCGTCGTCGGGTTCCTCGTCCGGTGGCGCTCCGTCCTCCGGGGGCGGCTCGTCGACCCCGGTGGCCACCGCCCCCACCGCCCCCACCGCCCCCACGGCCCCCACCGGGGGGTCCGCCGGTGCGCCCTCGGCGTCGGCCGCCGCGACCGCCATCTCCGCTGCCCGCAGCCAGATAGGCCTGCCCTACTCATGGGGTGGCGGTGGGGCCAACGGCCCGAGCTACGGGATCACCCCGGACACCTCGATCTACGGCTTCGACTGCTCCGGGCTGACCGAGTACGCCTACGCCCGCGCGGGGATCCGGATCGGGGGCACCAGCCGGGACCAGTGGTGGAACAACCGCAACAAGCAGGTCGACGCCGGAGGCCTGCAGCCCGGGGACCTGGTGTTCTGGGCCTCCGGCTCGAGCTACACCTCGATCTACCACGTGGCGCTGTACATCGGCGGGAACCAGATGATCGAGGCGGCGACGAGCGGTACCGACGTCCGGGTGAGTTCCATGCGCTACGGCAGCGACTACTACGGGGCACTCCGACCCAGCGCCTGACCGGACGACGGAGGGCCGACACCGCGGTGCGGTACCGGCCCTGTGTCGTCAGGGCGTCGGGCAGCCACGGGGGGAGCTGCCCGACGCGGTTGTCACGGTAGCAGCCGATGGGGCCGGAGGGACAGCGGTGACCGATCACCGCCCGTCGCGGTCGGCGGCGGTGCCGTGGGCGGTGGTGGACACTGGACCCGGGGTCGCGTCGGCCCCGCCCCGACCCCGCCTCGACCAGGGAGCCCCGTGACCAGCGCTGCCAGCAGCCCGCCCGCCCCGTCCCCGCAGCAGCACACCCCACCGGCCACCGACGCGGCCCTGCTGGAGCGGGTGCAGTTCGAGGTCAAGCGGGTCATCGTCGGGCAGGACCGCCTGGTCGAGCGGATGCTGGTCGGCCTGCTCGCCCGCGGCCACGTCCTGCTCGAGGGCGTCCCGGGCGTCGCGAAGACCCTCGCCGTGGAGACGCTGGCCACCGCGGTGGGCGGGTCGTTCGCCCGCCTGCAGTTCACCCCGGACCTGGTGCCCGCCGACATCATCGGCACCCGCATCTACAAGGCCGGCCAGGACGCCTTCGACACCGAGCTCGGCCCGGTGTTCGCCAACTTCGTGCTCACCGACGAGATCAACCGGGCCCCGGCCAAGGTGCAGTCGGCGCTGCTGGAGGTCATGGCCGAGCGCCAGGTGTCCATCGGCGGCGTGACGCACCCGCTGCCCGACCCCTTCCTGGTGCTGGCGACGCAGAACCCGATCGAGAGCGAGGGCGTCTACCAGCTGCCCGAGGCACAGCGGGACCGCTTCCTGATGAAGGTGCTCGTGGACTACCCGACGCCGGAGGAGGAGCGGGAGATCGTCTACCGGATGGGCGCCAACCCGCCGCACGCCGAGACGGTCCTGGGCATCGACGACCTGCGCCGGCTGCAGCGCACCGCGTCGGGCGTCTTCGTGCACCACGCGCTGGTCGACTACGTCGTCCGCCTGGTGGTGGCCACCCGGTCCCCGCGCGAGCACGGCATGCCCGACGTCGCGAACTGGGTGACCTACGGCGCCAGCCCGCGCGCGACGCTGGGCCTGGTGTCGGCCAGCCGCGCCCTGGCGCTGGTCCGCGGCCGGGACTACGTGCTGCCCCAGGACGTCCTGGACATCACCGCCGACGTGCTCCGGCACCGGCTGGTGCTCTCCTACGACGCGCTGGCCGACGGCGTCCCCGCCGACCACGTGGTCAAGCGGATCGTGCAGAGCGTGCCGCTGCCGCAGGTCTCCCCGCGCCAGCGCGCCGGCGGGTTCGGTCCCGGGAGCCCCGGTGGCCCGCAGGTCCCGCAGGGTCCCTGGGGTGGCCCGCAGCAGGGCCCGCCGCAGCTCGGTCCCCAGCAGGGCCCGCAGGGTCCCCAGCAGCAGGGTCCGCAGTCCGCGTGACGTCGGTGGAACCCGTCCGGTTCGGCGAGGGCGGTGACGCCGGGGTCCTGCTGCGGCGCCTCGAGCTCACCGTGCGGCGCCGGCTCGACGGCCTGCTGCAGGGCGACCACCTCGGCCTCGTGCCGGGGTCGGGCACCGAGGCCGGCGACTCGCGCACCTACCACCCGGGGGACGACGTCCGCCGGATGGACTGGTTCGTGACCGCCCGGACGCAGACCCCGCACGTGCGGGAGACCATCGCCGACCGCGAGCTCGAGACCTGGGTGGTGCTGGACCTCTCGGCGTCCCTGGACTTCGGGACGGCGGCCTGCGAGAAGCGGGACCTGGCCATCGCCGGGCTGGCCGCGGTCAGCCACCTCACCGTGCGCGACGGCAACCGGCTGGGCGCGGTGGTGACCACCGGCGAGCGGGTGGACCGGTACCCGGCCCTGCCCGGCCGGCTGGCCGCCGACCGCATGCTGCGCCAGGTGGTGGCCACCCCGCGCGCCGAGGGCGGGCGCCGCGGCGACCTGGCCGCGGCGCTGGAGTCGCTGCGCCGGCCGCCCCGCCGGCGCGGGCTGGTGTGCGTGGTGTCGGACTTCCTCGGCGACGCCGAGTGGGAGAAGCCGCTGCGCGGGCTGTCGGTGCGGCACGAGCTGCTCGCCGTCGAGGTCGTGGACCCCCGCGAGCTGGAGCTGGCCGACGTCGGGCTGCTCACCGTGGTGGACCCGGAGACCGGCCAGATGCTGGAGGTGCCGACCGGCAACGACGAGGTGCGCCGCCGGTTCGCCGCCGGGGCCGCCGCGCAGCGCCAGCAGATCGCCCGCACGCTGCGCCGGGTCGGCGCGGGGCACCTGCAGCTGCGCACCGACCGGGACTGGGTGGCCGACGTCGTCCGGTTCGTCGCGGACCGCCGTCGCGCCGGGGCAGGGGGAGCGTCCCGATGAGCTTCCAGGCCCCGTGGTGGTTGCTGGCCCTGCTCGCCGTCGTGGCGCTGGCCGGGTTCTACGTGCTGCTGCAGCGCCGCCGGCAGAAGTACGCCGCGCGGTTCACCAACGTCGCGCTGCTCGGTGCGCTGGTGCCCAAGCGCCCGGGCTGGCGCCGGCACCTCGCGTTCGGCCTCGTCGTCCTCGGGCTGGGGGCGTTCGTGCTGTCGCTGGCCCAGCCCTCGACCGAGGTGCGGGTGCCGCGGGAGCGGGCCACGGTCGTGCTGGCGCTGGACGTGTCCCTGTCGATGCAGGCCACCGATGTCGAGCCCAGCCGGTTCGAGGCGATGAAGACCGCGGCCAAGGAGTTCGTCGACATCCTGCCGGCGCAGATCAACCTGGGCCTGGTGTCGTTCTCCGGCCGGGCGACCACGCTGGTGCCGCCGACCACCGACCGCGAGTCGGTCAGCGTGGCCATCGACAACCTGCAGCTGGACGAGGCGACCGCGATCGGAGACGCGATCCTGACGTCGCTGACCGCGATCCAGAACTTCACCTCGACGCTGCAGGACGCCGGGGAGGCGGCGCCGCCGGCCCGGGTGGTGCTGCTGTCCGACGGGTTCAGCACGGTGGGCGCCGAGCCGCTGGACGCGGTGGCCTCCGCGATCGCCGCGGAGGTGCCGGTGTCCACGATCGCCTTCGGCACCGACTTCGGCACCGTGGAGATCGAGGGCCAGTCGCAGCCGGTGCCGGTCGACCGAGCCACCCTGGAGCAGGTCGCCGACGAGACCGGCGGCAGCTACTCCGAGGCGGCGAGTGCGTCGGAGCTGGAGCAGATCTACGCCGACCTCGGCAGCCAGATCGGCTACACCACCGAGCCGCAGGACATCAGCCCGTGGTTCGTCCGCGGCGGCATCCTCTTCGCCTTCCTCGGCGTCGTCCTGTCCCTGCTCTGGACCAACCGCCTGCTCTGACCCAGGTGCTGCCGGTTGTGGGACCGGCCACCCGGCGGAATGCTCGGGGGCAGCCCGGGTTGTCCGGGTGAGCCCGCTCGACCGCGAGCACCTCGTCGGACCCCGAACCCCTGAACCCCGGAGCCACCCGTGCGCACCCGTGTGACCCTGACGCTGTCCCTCGCCGCCGCCCTGCTGCTGACCTCCTGCAGCGGGGGCTCCGACGACGGGGCCTCCGGCGGTGGGGACGGCGACGTCCTCCGCGTCGCCACCGAGGGCACCTACGCCCCGTTCTCCTTCAACGACCCGGACACCGACGAGCTGACCGGCTACGACGTCGAGGTCGCCCGGGCGGTCGGCGAGGAGCTCGGCATGGAGGTCGAGTTCAGCGAGACCACGTTCGACTCGATCTTCGCCGGCCTGGAGGCCGACCGGTACGACGTCATCGCCAACCAGGTGACGATCAACCCCGAGCGCGAGGAGAGCTACCTGTTCTCCACGCCGTACACGGTCTCCTCCGGCGTGGTCATCACGCGCGCGGACGACGACAGCGTCACCTCGCTCGCCGACGTCGCGGGCCTGACCAGCGCGCAGTCCCTCACCAGCTCGTTCTCCGAGGTCGCCACCGAGGCCGGCGCGACGATCGAGACCGTCGAGGGCTTCACCCAGGCGATCACGCTGCTCAAGCAGGGCCGCGTGGACGTGACGATCAACGACAGCCTCGCCTTCCTGGAGTACCAGAAGACCACCGGGGACGACGAGGTCAAGATCGCCGCGGAGATCGACGAGCCCAGCGAGCAGGCGCTGGTGTTCCGCCAGGACAGCGCCGACCTGCAGTCCCGCGTCGACGACGCGCTGGAGTCCCTGCGGGCCGACGGCACGCTGGCCGAGATCTCCGAGCGGTACTTCGGCGAGGACGTCAGCGGCCAGTGACCCGGCGGGCGGTGCGGCGGTGAACGGGATCGACTGGGACCTGGTCCGCAGCAGCCTGGGCCCGCTGTTCGACGGGCTGGTGACCGGGACGATCCCGCTCACCGCGGTGAGCTTCGTGCTGGGCCTGGCCCTGGCGGTGCTGCTCGCGCTGATGCGGCTGTCGGGCAACCGCCTGGTGGCGGGCATCGCCCGGGCCTACGTGTCGATCATCCGCGGCACGCCACTGCTGCTGCAGCTGTTCATCGTGTTCTTCGGCCTGCCGTCCCTGGGGCTGACCATCGACCCGTGGCCCAGCGCGATCATCGCGCTGAGCCTCAACGTCGGTGGCTACGCCTCGGAGGCCGTGCGCGGGGCGATCCTGGCGGTGCCCCGCGGGCAGTGGGAGGCGGCCATGACCGTCGGGATGAACCGGACGACCACGCTGCGCCGGGTGGTGCTGCCCCAGGCGGCCCGGATCGCCGTCCCGTCGCTGAGCAACACGCTGATCTCGCTGGTGAAGGACACCTCGCTGGTCTCCACCATCCTGGTCACGGAGCTGCTGCGCCGGGCGCAGGAGATCGCGGCGCCGAGCTTCGAGTTCTTCACGCTCTACGGCCTGGCGGCCGTCTACTACTGGGTGGTGTGCCTCGTGCTCTCCTTCGGCCAGACCCGGCTGGAGACCCGGCTGTCCCGGTACGTGGCCGCATGACCGCCCCGCTGCTCGAGGCCCGCGGGCTGGTCAAGTCCTTCGGGGACAACCAGGTGCTGCGCGGCGTCGACGTCGTCGTGCCGGCCGGGTCGGTCACCTGCTTGATCGGGCCGTCGGGCTCCGGCAAGACCACGGTGCTGCGCAGCCTCAACGGCCTGGAGCGGCCGGAGACCGGCACGGTCCGGGTCGGCGACGTCCACCTGGACTGGGCGGACCGCCCCGGCACCCGGGCGGTGGCCCGGCTGCGCGACCAGAGCGGGATGGTCTTCCAGGCGCACAACCTGTTCCCGCACCTGACGGTGCTGGAGAACGTGACGTCGGGTCCGGTGCTCGCCCAGGGCCGGCCGCGTGCGCAGGCGCAGGAGGAGGCCCGCGAGCTGCTGGCCCGGGTGGGCCTGGCGGACAAGGCGGACTCCTACCCGGTGCAGCTGTCGGGCGGGCAGCAGCAGCGCGTCGGCATCGCCCGGGCGCTGGCCACCACGCCCCGGGTCGTGCTGTTCGACGAGCCGACCAGCGCGCTGGACCCCGAGCTGGTGGGCGAGGTGCTGCGGGTGATGCAGTCCCTGGCCGCCGAGGGCTGGACGATGGTCGTGGTCACCCACGAGATGCGCTTCGCCCGGCAGGTCGCCGACCAGGTCCTGTTCCTGGACGGCGGGGTCGTGGTCGAGCAGGGGCCGCCGTCGGAGGTGCTGGTCGAGCCGCGGGAACCCCGCACCCGCCAGTTCCTGCAGCGTCTGCTCGACCCCCTCTGATCAGCGGGCGGGGTCGAGGACCAGCTTCCCGGTGCTGCGGCGCGAGCGGAGGTCCTGGTGGGCCTCGCGGACGGCGGTCATCGGGTACCGGCCGCCGATCACCGGGCGCAGGTCGCCGGCGGCGGTGAGCGCGAGCAGGTCGGTCATCGCGTCGTCCAGCATCTGCGGCCGGGCGGTGCAGTGCGCCAGCCAGAACCCGACGACGCCGCGACTGGTGCCCATGAGCGACGCCGGCGCGACCGCGGAGGCGGCCTGCCGGGAGGCCATGCCGTAGGCCGCGATCCGGCCGAACGGGGCCAGCGCGGACAGTGCGCCGTCGAAGACGTTGCCGCCGGTCATCTCCAGGACGACGTCGACCCGCTTCCCGCCGTTGGCCTCGCGCAGCGCAGCGGTGAACGCCTTGGGGTCGTCGTCGGCCAGCGCCGGGTCGACGGTGGCGTCGGCGCCCAGCTCCTCGGCCAGCGCGCGCTTGTCCGGTGACGACGCGGTGGCGATGACCCGGCCTGCACCCCAGCGCTTCGCGAGCTGGATGGCCAGCGTGCCCACGCCGCCCGCGCCGGCCATGACGACGACGGACTCACCGGCGGCCAGGTGGGTGCTGGTGCGCAGCAGGTGCCAGGCGGTGGTGCCCTGCAGGACCAGCGACAGCGCCTGGTCGTCGGTGACGCCGTCCGGCAGGGCCCAGGTCATCCGCGGGTCGGTGACGACGGTGTCGGCGTACCCGCCGCCGCCCAGCAGCAGCCCGACGACCCGGTCGCCCCCGCCGTCGGGCGTCCCCACGAACTCGGCGCCGGGGATCAGCGGCAGCTCCTGCTTGGCCAGGTAGGAGTCCTCGACCTGGTGGGTGTCGGCGTAGTTCACCCCGGCCGCGCTGACCCGGTACAGCTGCTGGCCGTCGGCCGGGGTGGGGTCGGGGAGGTCGACGACGTCGAGGACCTCGGGGCCGCCGAAGCGGGTGATCTGGACTGCACGCATGCCGGTCAGGCTAGGGGCGCCCCACCCCGGGTGGCCGGGGGGGGGCGCCTGCCGGGTGACTCAGCGGGCGGACTCCGCCGCGCGGCGGGGGAGCACCCAGTCCGGACGCACGTAGTGGCACGTGTAGCCGTAGGGGATCCGCTGCAGGTAGTCCTGGTGCTCCGGCTCGGCCTCCCAGAACGGGCCGGCCGGGCTGACCTCGGTGACGACCGGGCCGGGCCAGATGCCGGAGGCGTCCACGTCGGCGATGGTGTCGAGGGCGACCCGGCGCTGCTCGTCGCTGGTCGTGAAGATCTCCGACCGGTAGCTGCGGCCGACGTCGTTGCCCTGCCGGTCCTTCGTCGAGGGGTCGTGGATCTGGAAGAAGAACTCCAGCACCTCGCGGTAGGAGATCACGTCGGGGTCGAAGACGATCTCGACGGACTCGGCGTGGTCGCCGTGGTTGCGGTACGTGGCGTTCGGGGTGTCGCCGCCGGAGTAGCCGACCCGGGTGGAGAGCACCCCCGGGCGCTTGCGCAGCAGCTCCTGCGCGCCCCAGAAGCAGCCGCCGGCGAGGATCGCGGTCTCGGTGGTCATGGTGTGTCTCCCTCTCGTCGAGTACACCCCGGGAACACCGCGAGCACGAGCCTGCTTCCCGCGCGGGGTCCGGGGCCTCAGGTCCAGTCGCCGTCGTCCGTGCCCAGGTGCTCGCGGCCGAGCTCGGTGATCGGGATGGCCGCCATGCTCGTGAGGCCGATGTCGAGGAGGGTCGCGCGGGGCACGCCCGACCCGCCGAGCGTGGACATCCCCTCGATGAGGGCGACGAAGAACGCCCCCAGCGAGCCGGCGTCGGCGGCGGCGTCGATCTCGCCGGCGGCCTGGGCGTCGGCGATGCAGGCGCCGTAGTGCGTCTGCATCGACTCGAACGCCGCGGCGACCGTCGAGGCGACCTGGTCGTCCTGCGCGGAGAGCTCGACGGCGGCCTTGGTGAACAGCGACGGGGCCGCCTGCCCCCCGCCGTGCTCGACGGCGACCTTCACCAGCTGGGACCGGATGCGGACGAGGGGGCTGTCGGCCCCGTGCCGGATCGACTCGACGGCGTCGACGGCCTCGGCGGCGTCGCTGAGGAACGCCCGCATGAAGAGCTCCTTCTTGCCGCCGAAGGCGTTGTAGAGGCTCTGCCGCGCCAGGCCGGTGGCCTCCAGCAGGGTGTCCAGCGACGTCCCGGCGAAGCCCGTCTCGGCGAACGCCTTGCGGGCGCGGGCGATGACGTCGGCCTCGTCGAACGTGCGGGGTCTGGCCATGGTCGTCCTCCGGTTGGGGTTCTGGACCGCTCCGTCCATGATGGGACACCGGCAAGGGCGGTCAGGCGATCGAGGAGCCGCCGTCGACGTAGACCTCGCTGCCGGTCATCCCCGAGCTCTGGTCCGAGACCAGGAACAGGACGACGGCGGAGACCTCCTCGGGGCGCAGCACCCGGCCGAAGGGCAGCCCGGCGGCGATCTGCTCGACGAGTGCGTCGCCGTTGCCCGGGGCCAGGCCCTTGAGGCCGGGGGTCTCGGTGGGGCCGGGGATCACGGTGTTGATCCGGATGCCGCGCGGGGCCAGCTCAGCCGCCCAGGTGCGGGTCATCGTCGCGATGGCCGCCTTCGACCCGCCGTACAGCCCGAAGTTGCGCTCGGTCCCGGACGCCGCGGTGGACCCGGTCACGACGATCGCGGCACCGTCGGCCAGGTGGGGGAGGGCGCCCTGCACCGTCAGCGTGGTGCCGCGCACGTTGGTGCCGAACGCGGCGTCGATGTCGGCGGCGGTCACCTCGCCGAGCGGCTTGAACTCCCCGATGCCGGCGTTGACGTGCACGGCGTGCAGCCCGGTGCCGCGGGCGGCGACCACCTCGAACAGGGCGGCCACGTCGGCGGGGTCCGAGGCGTCGGCCCGGACGGCGGTCACGGCGTCGCCGAACTCGGCGGCCACCGCGTCGAGCTGCGCCTGACGCCGTCCGGTGAGGACGACGTGCGCACCCTCGGCGACGAACCGGCGGACGACCGCCAGCCCGATCCCCGAGGTCCCACCGGTCACCAGGGCGGTCTTGCCGTCGAGCACTGCGGTCATGACGATCTCCTCGAGGACGTTGTTGACTGAACGGTCCCGAACGTACGCCTTGCTGGACCGAGCAGTCAAAAACTTCTCGGGTGATCTGCGAGGCAGTGGTGCGTCCGGGCTCGCCGGTAACCTCCGCCCTCGTGCCCTCCGGGCACCCAGACGAGGAGCGCCCCGCATGACCCCCGACGAGCTCCTGCCCACCGCGACCCGGATCGCCGACGCCCTGCTGGAGGTGCAGCACCGGGTCAACGAGCAGGTCGACGCCGCGCAGGCGGAGCTGCTGCCCGGCGTGCACGCGGCGCTCGGCATCGCGCCGGGCGGGGCGGTCGACCCCGGGGACCTGGTCGACGCCCGGATCACCGGCGCCAGCGCGGTCGTCACGCCGGCTGCGGTCGCGGCGCTGGTCCCGCTGACCGCGGCGTCGGCGGACACCACCCGGGCCGGACGGCGGGCCGTGGGTGCCGTCGTCCGGGCCGAGGACGACCGGCTGGCCGTCATCGCCGGGCCGTGCTCGATCCACGACCCGGTCGCCGCGCTGGAGTACGCGGCCTTCCTGGCCGCGATGCGGGAGCGGCACGGCGCCGACCTCGAGATCGTCATGCGGACCTACACCGAGAAGCCCCGCACCGAGGTGGACTGGAAGGGCTTCGCCTACGACCCGTTCCTCGACGGCTCCAGCCGGATCAGCGTCGGCCTGGTCGCCACCCGGATGCTGATGGCCGAGATAACGGCGCTCGGCGTCCCGGTCGCCGCCGAGCCGCTCAACGCCCTGACCCCGCAGTACGTGGACGGCCTGGTCACCTACAACGGCGTCGGCGCCCGCAACGTCACCGACCAGACCGCCCGCGAGCGGGTGTCCGGGTTCTCCTCCGTGGTCGGGTTCAAGAACTCGCCGGAGGGCAGCATCGACGTGGCCGTCTCCGCGGTCATCTCCGCCCGGTCGCCGCACGACTTCCTGGGCGTCGACCGGCACGGCGTCTCCGCCCAGCTGGGCACCACCGGCAACGACACCGGGCACGTCATCCTGCGCGGGGACGCCGCCGGGCCGAACTACTCCGCGGCGCACGTCGCCGACACCAAGCGCCGGCTGGCCGCCCGCGGGCTGCCCGAGGTGCTGGTGGTCGACGCCTCGCACGGCAACAGCCAGAAGGACCACCTGCGCCAGATCCAGGTCGTGCGCGACCTCGCCGGCCAGGTGGCCGGCGGCGAGCAGGGCATCCGCGGCGTGATGGTGGAGAGCAACCTGGTCGCCGGTCGGCAGGACCTGGACCGGACCGCTCCCGGTTCGCTGACCTACGGGCAGAGCGTCACCGACGCCTGCGTGGACCTGCCGACCACCGAGGAGCTGCTCGCCGAGCTCGCCGCCGCCGTCCGGGCCCGCCGGGGCTGACGGGAGGCTTGGGCCTGGAGGCCGACCCGCTCGGTACCTCCGGAGGATCCGCCCGCCCGGCCGGCCGGTGATGCTCGGACTCGTGCCCGTCCTCCACCGCCCGACCGCACCGTGATCACGAACTGGGTGATCGACCACCCCTGGTCCAACGCCGTCGGCGCGGTGCTGCTGCTCGTGCTCGGGCTGCCGCTGGGGAGCTGGTTGGCCGCCCACCCGGGCCGGGCGCGCTGGGCGGCGGCGCTCTCGCTGGTCCCGGTCGCCGTCCTCACGATGGCCCCGACCGGACGGCGGTCCCCCGTCGTCGGCTGCACGGTGCAGTGGTCGCTGCCGCAGTTCGCGACCCCGGAGCTGATGGCGAACGTGTTGCTGTTCGCCGTCCCTGCTCTGCTCCTGACCATCGCCACCCGACGGCCGCTGGCGACGCTGGTCGGCGGCACCCTGTCGTCGGTCGGGATCGAAGCGGTGCAGGCCGTCGCCCTCGACCTCGGCCGGGCCTGCGACACCACCGACTGGTCGAGCAACACCTTGGGGACGGCGCTCGGCGTCGCCCTGGGCGGCGGTGCACTTCTGCTGCACAGCCGGTGGTCGCGGGCTCGTCGACGCCCCGACCGGCCGGCCCCCACGCCGACCACATATGCGCTCTGAGCTGCACGTTCGGCTTGTCTGGGTGAGCGCCGCGCGGTAGGATTCGAACACATATTCGAATGCCGGGGAGGTGTCGTGAGCGAGCTCGGGTCGGCCCTGGACAGCTTCGGAGCAGAGGACCTGCACGGGCTCACCGGTGGTCAGACCCTGGAGCGGACGGCGGTGCTGGTGGCGGCGCGGAATCGGCTGGATGCCGAGATCGCCCGCACTGCCCGGCACGCCGAGCTGACCCAGGCCCCTGAGCACGACGGGCTGGTGTCGATGCGGTCCTGGTTGATCGGGCACCTGCGGCTCTCGGCCGCCGAGGCGAGCCGGATCGTGCGGACCGGTCGCGCGCTGGAGCACTTCCCGGCGCTGGCCGCAGGGTTCGCCGAGGGTGCGGTGACCGCCGCGCAGGTCGACGTGGTGGCCTCGACGGTGGGGGAGCGGGAACGGGCCCGGGCGGCTGAGCAGGACGTCGACCTGGCCGCGTTCGACCGCACGTGGGCAGCGCTGGCTGTCTCCTCGTCGCACCAGACCCTGGCGGTGGCGGTGAAGGCGTTCGAGGCCGCCCTGGACCCCGACGGTGCTGAGCCTGACCCCACCGAGGACCGGCGGCTCAGCGTGGCCACGCACGCCGACGGCAGCGTGACCGGCCGGTTCGACCTGGATGCGGTGGGCGGGGAGAAGGTCAAGGCGGCGCTGGAGTCGATCGTGCAGGCCGACCGGCCGCAGGGTGACCTGCGATCGCGGTGGCAGCTGAACGCCGACGCGCTGGTGCAGCTGGCGGACAACCAGCTCGCCGCCGGGGACCTGCCGGTGCTGCGGACCCAGAAGCCGCACGTGGTCGTCACGGTGAACGCGGACGACCTGGTCGGCGAGGGCACCGGGCCCGGGACGGCGGCCACCGGCTTCGGTGCGGTCATCTCCGCCGCCCGGGCCCGATGGTTGGCCTGCGATGCGGTGGTCTCCCGGATCGTGATGGGCCCCGACGGGGTCCCGCTGGACCTGGGCCGCGCCCACCGGGTGGTCACCCCGGCGCTTCGGCGGGCGGTGGTGGCGAGGGACAAGACCTGCGTGTTCGCCGGCTGCTGCGCACCCCACCACTGGGCCGATGTCCACCATCTCGTGCACTGGGCGCACGGCGGGGAGACCTCGCTGGAGAACTCGGCGCTGCTGTGCGAACGGCACCACACCAAGGTCCACCACGGGTTCCGCATCGAACGTGACGCCGGTGGGCGATGGCGTACCTACCGCCCCGACGACACCGAGATCCTCCTCGAACCACGCCTCGTCTGACCCCGGCGGCGGTCAGAGCTG